>NZ_JBWKDS010000034.1:0-88956 GCF_056435845.1 Streptomyces sp. NPDC043867
CCGGCGTCGCGGGGTCTGGCACGCACATCTGCGGCGTTGTCGTCGGTCGCCGACGCTCCGCGTCGACTCCCTCCTCCGCCTTGCAGCTGTACGCGTCAGACCCCGCTCGGGCCGGTCAGGACGAACCGTCGGTCATAGCCAGCCTGATCCAAACGACAGGCCCTAGGGAGAGGCGGACGAGGAGGCCCCGCCGGTCGGGGTCTCCGTCTCGCACGTCACCGAGAACGGCACCCAGCCGGACGTCGTGTGCACCGGGCCGCGGACCTCCACACTGATCGCGTTCTCGTACGTCCCCTCCGCGTCGTACGTCGTCACCACGACCGACTTCTGCCTCGTCCTCCCGCCGTCCGCGGGGAACGAGAGGGTCTTCCAGCCGGAGTCGGACACCTCGCCCTTCTTCGTCACCCAGCGGTAGTCGACCTCCACCGGTACGACGCCCACCGTGAACGTCGCCGTGAACGCCGGCGCCTGGCCCGCGGGCGGGGGGCAGGGCCCGGAGTAGTCGGTGTGCGTGCCGGTGACACTCACCGTCACGGACTGGGCGGGCGGACGGGTCGAGTGCCGGGCGCTCGGGGACGTGCCGGAGGGACTCCTGCCGGTCGTGCCGTCGTCACCGCCGCTGCCGTTCCCGCTGCCTCCGTCCCCGCTCTGCTCGTCGCCCCCGCCGGAACCGCTGGTGCCGCCGCTCGAGGCGGCCGAGCCGCCGCTGTCACCCCCGCCCCCGCCGTCGCGGTTCACCAGCGTGTACACCAGGCCGGCCAGGGCCAGTGCCAGCGCGGCCAGGCCGGCGATCACGGCGAAGGCGGCCCGGCGACCGCGGTCGGGCCGTGCCGGGCCGGCCGTCTCCGCCGTCGCGGGCCCGGACGCGTGGGCGGGAACGGGCCGGGGCGGCGTCGGGGCCTCGTGGGGGAAGGCCACGACCGTCGGACTGCGGGGCGTCGGCGACGAACCCGTCAGGGGAGTTCCGCCCGCGCCGATCAGACGCAGGTCCTCCTCGGCCCGCTCGGCGGGGGTGCGGTCCGCCGGGTCCTTGCGCAGCAGGCCCTCGATGACCGGGGCCAGGGGCCCGGCCCGGTGCGGCGGCGGCAGTTCCTCGTCGACGACGGCGCGCAGGGTGCTCAGCGGAGTCTCGTGCCGGAAGGGCGAGTTGCCCTCGACCGCCGCGTACAGGAGCACGCCGAGGGACCACAGGTCGGACTCAGGCCCGGGGGTGCGGCCGAGCGCCCGTTCGGGTGCGAGGAATTCGGGCGAACCGATCACCTCACCGGTCATGGTCAGCGCGGAGCTGCCCTCGACGGTCGCGATGCCGAAGTCGGTGAGGACGACCCGCCCGTCGTTCGACAGCAGGACGTTTCCCGGTTTGACGTCGCGGTGCAGGACCCCGGCCGCGTGGGCGGCGCGCAGGGCGGACAGCACCTCGGCGCCGATGTGCGCGGCGCGCCGCGGGGAGAGCGGGCCCTCCGCGTCCAGCAGGTCGGACAGGGCGACACCGCGGATCAGCTCCATGACGATCCACGGGCGGCCGTCCTGCGTGGCCACGTCGTAGACGGTCACCACGTTGCGGTTCGCGACCCGGGCGGCCGCCCACGCCTCCCGCTCCAGACGCGCGTACATCCGCTCGACGTCGCTCGGCGGGATCCCGGCGGGCGCGCGCACCTCCTTGACGGCGACCTCGCGGTGCAGCACCTCGTCGCGGGCCCGCCAGACGGTGCCCATGCCTCCCTCGCCCAGAGGGGACAGCAGACGGTACCGGCCCGCGATCATCCGTTCACCGCTCGGACCCTCGGACACGGGCGTCCCCCCTTCGCATCCGCGCGATTCCTCCCCAAAAGTAGCTCAACCGAGTGCGGATGCCGCCCCCTTGAACACCAGTCCGGCTCCGAGGGCCACCACGACGCACGCCGAGCCGAGCGGCGCCGCCCTGCGCATCAGGGCCGCCAACGGTCCGGCGGTCCACCGCGGGCGCCGCGCCAGCAGCCGTGCCATCCCGCCGCCGAGCCGGACCACGGCGAACCCGGCCGCGGTGAGCGTGAGGGCGAGCCCGGCGCCGTACGCCAGGACGAGCAGGAAGCCGAACCAGGCCTGTCCCAGCGCCGCGGCGCCCACCAGGACGACGACGGCGGACGGACTGGGCACCAGCCCGCCGGCGAAGCCGAGCAGGATCGTGCCGCGCAGGGTCGGCGCGGTGGGGTGGCTGTGCGTGGAGCCGCCGTGGGAGTGCTCGACCCCGGAGGCGTGCGTGTGCCCGGCCCCGGGGGAGTGGTCGTGGGTGTGGTCGTGACGGTGCCGGTGCTCCGACCCGGCGTGCTCGTGTCCGTGTCCGGGCTCGTGTGCGTGCCCGTGCCCGTGCCCGTGCTCGTGCCGGTGTGCGTGACCGTGTGCGGACGCGGGTGTGCGGTTCCGCCAGGCCCGGCGTACGAGGGAGGCGCCCGCGAGGGTCACCAGGAGGCCGCTCGTGACGCCCAGCCAGGCGATCACGGAGGGCGCGGCGGCCGAGCCCGCGGTGATGAGCAGACCGAGGGCGACCACGCCCAGGGTGTGCGTGACCGTCACCGAGGCGGCCAGGGGCAGGACGTCGCGGAGGGTGGCCCGCCCGCGGGCGGCGGCGGTCGCGGCCATCAGTGTCTTGCCGTGTCCCGGCGCCAGGGCGTGCATCGCCCCGAGGGCGACGGAGACCAGCAGGGCGAGGGCCGCGAAGCCGAGCGTGAGGTCGTGCCGGGCGACGAGTCCGTCGAGGGCCCGGGTCCAGCGGTCGGCGCCACGTGGCAGCACCGAGGCGGCGGGCGCGTCCCGGTCGTCCCGGGCGAGCGCCGGGCCGCCCAGGCGGACCCGCAGCGATGCGGACGCGGTGTCGGCCGGGGACGACAGCAGCCGCTCCGGGTAGCCGGTCAGCCGCTTGGACACGGACGTGGTGGGGACGTCGGACCGGGTCAGCGTCGTGCGGTCGCCCCGCGCGGTGACCTCGCGCCAGCCGGGGCCCGAGCCGACGGCGGCGCGGAAGCGTACGGCGGCGGCGCGGTCCGGGAGGGGGGCCGTCAGCCTGCACTCCACGCGCAGGGTGTCGAGTCCCGCCTGTCCCGGCCGCACCCGTGCGTCGCTCGTGCCGACGGTGAGCGGGACGTCGCGCCCGCCGACCGTGACGCGGCTGTCCCGGGCCGCCGTCGCGCACCGCTGCCGGGCCCAGGTCGCCCTGCCCAGCCGCCTGACGTCCGGCTCGGCCTGGGTCGCGGGGATCTCCGCGAGATCCTCGACGTGGTCGATCCGCAGCAGGCCGGGGGCGGCCACGAGGCCGTCGTAGCGGTTGACCGTGAAGTTCCCGAGCGGGTGCGCGCTCGCGGTCCCCGAGGGGACCAGCACGAGCGCGACGGACGAGACGAGGACGGCCGCACCGGAGGCGAACGCGCGCCGAAGTGCCGTACGGGACCTCATTCCGCCTCCTTCAGGGCCGCCCGGGCCGCGCGGGCGCCGAGCGGCGAGAAGCCGGGGTTGAGGTCGAGCGCGCGGGTCAGGGAGGCCCTGGCCGCCTCGGAGCGGCCGGTGGCGCGCTCGATGGTGCCGCGGTGGTGGAGGAACGCGGCGTTGCGGTAGCCGGTCGCGGTGGCACGGCGGGCGTACGCAAGCGCCTCCCCGTCACGGCCGTTGACGTGCAGGGCCCAGGCGAGGGCGTCCGCGGTGTGCACCGTGTGCCGGCGGGCCCATTCGGCGCGGGCCGCCGTGAGCGCGGCGGCGCGGTCCCCGTGGTCGGCGGCGGCGAGGGCCGTGTCCAGGTCGGCGTTGACCCCGTTGGCGCGGGCCAGCGCGGTCCAGGCGTCGACGAGGGCGTACTGGTCGCGGGCCCTGCGGGCGTCGCCCCTCCTGCCCCGCGCCTCGTACAGCTCGCCGAGCACGACCAGGGACTGGGGCAGCGGCGAGCGGGACACGACGTCCTCCATGCCGCGGATGGCCTGCGCGCTGTCACCCCGGGCCGCCTGGGCACGGGCCCGGCCCTCCAGCGCCGGGAGATACGCGTCGTCGGCGGCCAGCGCCCGGGCGTAGCAGGTCAGCGCCGTCCCGTACCGGCCCTGGTTCCAGTGGAGTTGGCCCAGCGCCGTGGCCACGTACGCCACGTCACCGCGTGACGTCGACGTGGCCAGGGCCTGTTCGAGGACCCGGCGGGCGGTCTTCACGTCGCCGCGCAGCTCGTGCACGTACGCGTAGCGCGTGAACACCGGCACCCCCGGGCGCCGGGAGTCGGCCAGGTCGGCGGCCTTCGACGCCTCGTCGTAGCGGCCGAGTTCGACCAGCGCGTCGATCCGGGAGGACAGCGCGCGCTCGCTGTAGGGATTCCGGGCCAGCGCCCGGTCGGCGTACTTCAGTGCCTCGGGGAACCGGTGCCGGGCGGCGGCGAGGGCGGCGCGGCCCGCGAGCGCCGGGTCGTTGTCGGGGCGCAGCCGCAGGGAGCGGTTCAGCGCCCGTTCCGCCTGCGGGTAGCGCCCGGGGTCGCCCTTGGTGCGGGCCTGCTCCACGTACGCGAGTCCCAGCGTCGCCCAGGACCCGAAGTCCCGTGGCTGGGCGCGGAGATGGGCCTGCAACGAGCGGACGGTCGCGTCCAGTCCTGCGCTCGCGAGCAGCTGCGGCGAGGCGCCGGTGCCGGGTGCGGCGGCGACGGGCGCCGGGCCGCCGTCGCGGGCGCCGAGGACCACGCCCCCGGCGGTGAGTGCCACGGCCAGCGCGACGACGCAGCCGGCGAGCTGCGCCGCCCGCCACCGCCGTCCCGTGGTGGATCTCCGCCGTGCAGCCGCCACCTGATCGTCCGGCACCTCCACGGACACGCCCGCTCCGACGTCCGCCGGGCTTGCCGGTGCGCAGGCACGCGCGGAACCGCCGGAGTCACCGTCCGCCGGGCCGTCGACGTGACCGGCGTGCGCAGCCGGGCTCTCGGAGTCACCGTCCGCCGAGCTGCCGTCGTCACCCGCGCACGCGGGGCCGTCGGAGTCACCGTCGGCATGCGCGGAGCCGACTGCGACACCGTACGCCGAGCCACCCGCACGGGCGGCGCCGCCGGATTCCCTGCCCGGGGGGTCGTCGCCGGTGCCGCCGCTCGCGGGGAGGCCGGCGGAGCCGGTGCCGGCGCCCGGCGGCGCGCTCTCGTTCGTACCCGGGGACATGCCCTCTCCTAGAAATCCGTGGCCGCAACGGTCGTGGTCGGGGTTGGGGCGACGCGGCCCGCACCGTGGGGGGACGAGTGCGTGCGGGCCGCGCCGGTCAGTGGGCCGGGCCCGTGGGCCCGGCGGTGTGCCGGGTCAGTACGCCCGGTTGTGCATCCGCCGGCGCCACCACAGCACGCCGGTGCCGAGGAGCAGGAAGCCGGCCGCCCCGGCCGCCGCGGAACCGGCGATCAGCACGGTGTCCGTACCGCCGTCCGCGCCGGCGGGAACCAGCCCGCCGTCCAGCTGGTTGCGCACGCTGTTGCCGCTGCCCTTCGCGGTCGCCCCGCGCGAACCCGAGGTCGGCTGGGCCAGATACGGGAAGGAGTGGCCGAACTTCTTGTCGTTCTTGTCGACCGCGTCGCCCAGGTCGTTCTTGGAGCCGACCAGTTCACCCTCGACGACCTGGAGCGCGGCGTCGATCACGTCGTCGCCGAGCCGGCGCCCGTTCGGGAAGCCCGCGTTGTCGCCGTCGAGGACACCCAGCCGCTTGGGATGCGCGGCCGGCTTGATCGAGGTGTTGAGCCGCAGCTCCTCCGCGGCGCGCACGTGCGGCGGCTGGTTGAGACCCTCGACACCCTTCAGGAACACGTCGACCAGGTCGTTCCTGGGCTCCGCCGGGGCCTTGATCTTGTAGATGCCCTCGATGAGCTTCGGCAGCTCCGGGTTCGTCACGTTCTTCAGGAAGTCGCCGTCGTCGTACGGATCGGACGCGTTGAACTTGTCCTTGTCCTTCTGCGGGTTGACGACCTCGTTGACCAGCGGCATGCCGAGGCGCGAGACCTGGGTGTAGCCGCCGCGGGCGTCCTTGCGCTGCGTGGTGGACCAGATGCCGACGACCGGCTGGTCGGCCGACTCCTGGATCATCTCGGTGGGCACCTGGAGGGCGATGGAGTTGACGTTGTAGCCCTTGAGCGTGTCCCGGCCGACCTCGGACAGGTCGCCGCCGTAGAGCAGGTCGAAGACGCGCAGGTCGAGGAAGAACGGGTCGTCGGCCTGCCCGGCGAAGGTGGTGGACCCGCTCGCGAGCTTGTACACCGCCTGGTCGCGCAGCTTGCGGTAGTCCGGCATGGACGCCTTGCCGACGTTCGACGGCGCCACCGGTATGTCGTCGGCGACCTTCGTCCGGGAGACCAGCTTCTGGTCCCGCAGCCGCAGCAGGTCGATGTCGTACGTCTGCGTGATGTTCAGGTCGGGATCGTCGAGGCTGGTGACCGGACCCGTGTTGTAGAGGAACGTGTCGCCGTTCTTGCGATGCGTCCTGAAGGTGTAGCGGTAGACCAGATCGCCCTGCGCGTCACCGTCGCTGTCGATGTGGAGGTCGTACTGGGCGTCCTCGGCGAACGTGAAGAAGTTCGGGCCGCCGGCCGGCTCCTCGAAGGGGATCCAGTTCGCCACGATCGTCGTCGTGTCGGGCTTGTCCGGGCTCACGAACGCGTACACGTCCGTGTTGTCGTACTGGGGCTGCCCCGAGATCAGCGGAGCCTCCCGGTGGCTGGAGGCGGCGGCCGCCCCCGGTTCCAGCACGGTCGCACCGGCGGCTGTGAGCCCCCCGGCAGCCAGCGCGCCACAGACGAGGGCCGTGCAACTCCTGCGTCCCACGCCGATCCTGGAGATAGGTGTCATGCCGTCCGTCCTCAAGTCCAACTTGCCTGACGCACGCCATTCGGAGCGGTCGCCGGGGTGGATTGGTCGAATCCCAAACGTTCTTACGTGGGCTGACGCCGGTCGTTTCAGCGAGGCCCGCACGTGTTGCGTCCGTTTCGCCGGCGGCGGACCCGCGTTTTCGGTGCGCCGATCCGTAACCCATCCGGAAGCGCGCTCGCCGCGCACGGGTCCGTGAACTGTCGGCCGGTACACGGCCGGAGAGGGGGACGGGTGGAGACGGACGAACTTCTGGTACTCGTGGCCGGGGGTGATCAGAGGGCATTCGAGGAGCTGTACGGACTGGTGTCCGGGCCGGTGTTCGGGCTGGTGCGCCGGGTGGTGCGGGACCCGGCCCAGTCGGAGGAGGTGGCCCAGGAGGTGCTGCTCGAACTCTGGCGCTCGGCCGGGCGGTTCGACCCGCGCCGGGGCAGCGCCCTGTCGTGGATCCTCACCCTCGCGCACCGGCGCGCGGTCGACCGGGTGCGCAGCGCCCGCGCCGCCACCGAGCGCGAACAGCGCGAGGGGCGGCGGCTGCACCGGCCCGCCTTCGACCAGGTGGCCGAGGAGGTCGAGGCGGGACTCGAACGCGAGTGGGTGCGCCGCTGCCTGGACCGGCTCACCGCCCTGCAACGCCAGTCCGTCACCCTCGCCTACTACGACGGCTACACCTACCGTGAGGTCGCCGAACGGCTCTCTGTGCCGCTCGGGACCGTCAAGACCCGCATGCGTGACGGGCTTTCCCGGCTGCGCGACTGCCTGGGAGGTGCCGCATGATCACCCTGACATCCGCGGGCGACGCCGTGGCCCGCCCGGGAGGCGCCGCATGAGCCTCCTGGGCCGGCTGCTCCCCTGTGACCTGCACTCGCTCGCCGCGCCGTACGCGCTGGACGCGCTCGAACCCGACGAGCGCCGGCGCTTCGAACGCCATCTGCACCGCTGCGACCGCTGCGCCGAGGAGGTGCGGGCGCTGACCGAGGACGCCGTCCGGCTCGCCTGGTCCACGGCGGCCCCGGCGCCGCCCGCCCTGCGGGACCGGGTCCTCGCCGCCGTACGGACGACTCCGCAGGAGCCGCCGGGCGCGTACGCGGACACCGCACCGCCTCGCGCCCGCGCGGCCCGTCGCCCCGCCCGCGCGCGCACTCCCCGCTTCCGCCCGCTGCTGGCCCCGCTCGCCACCGCCACGGCCGCCGCGGCCCTCGTCGTCGCGTCGCTCTTCGCGGTCCAGGCGACGCAGACCGAGGACAAGCTGGACCAGGAGCGCGCCCGGGCACGTGAGATCGCGCACGTTCTCGCGGCGCCCGACGCCCGGGCGACCGGTGACCGGGACGGCCGGGGACGCGGTATCGGTGTCGTCGCGTCGGCCTCGCAGCGGCGCGCGGTCGTCACCGTGAGCGGTCTCGGTGCGCCCTCCAGAGGACGCGTGCATCAACTGTGGCTCATGCGCCCTGGCGTGCAGCCACGCTCCCTCGGGCTGCTGCAAGCCGACACGCCCCTGGTCGCCGGCGGTCTCGACTCCACGGCGTCCTCACTCGCGGTGACTGTCGAACCGGACGGTGGTTCACCGCGGCCCACTACCGCACCGGTTGTCCAACTCGCCCTGGAATCTGTTGGATTCGGAGAGTAATCGTCAACGCCCTTACGGGGTAGGTGAATCCTGTGCCCGCGATACACGAGTGCCACGAGGGAGCGATAGGGTTAGCCTGCCCGGGCCGGGTGCCCTCGTATGGGTGGGGAGTGACATGGAACAGATAACAGTGCGCAGCAGGGCTCGAGTCCCTGCGATCACGTGCGGGAGCAGCGCGACCAGCTCGCGCCTCGACCGTCATCTCGCGGTGCTGGGTGGCCCTGCCGTCCCGCAGCGCGAGGCGGCCGAGGCCACGTTGCTGATGCGTGAGCTGACCGCGCGTGACACCGCGCACGACCGCAGCGGCATGGGTGCGCGAGTGAGGCGGGTCTCGCTCTTCGCCCCGCTGAGGCGGCTCAGCCGTTCGCTGTTCGGCGGCCGCTGAGCGGCGCGGGTCAGGCAGTCCCCGACCCGCGCTCAGGCCGTCACCCCGTCCCGGCGCAGTGCTGCGATCTCATCGTCCGTCATCCCCACGGCACGCAGCAGCGTCTCGGTGTGCTGCCCGAGCGCGGGTACGGCTCCCATCCGCGCCTCGCCTCCGCCCGGCAGGCCGACCGGCGGCAGCAGCGCCCGCAACGGCCCCACCGGTGAATCCACTTCCCGCCACCGGTCCCTGGCCGCCAGCTGCGGATGCTCCGCCACCTCCCGTACGTCCCGCAGGCGTGCGCACGCGATGCCCGCCTCCTCCAGCCGGGCGACCGCCTCGTCCGCCGTCAGCACGGCCAGCGCCCCGCCGACGAGCGCGTCCGTGCGCTCCCGGTTCGTGACCCGCGCCGCGTTCGTCGCGTACGCCGGGTCGGTGCCCAACTCCTGCTTTTCCAGCACCTGTTCGGCGAGCCGGCGCCACTCCCGGTCGTTCTGCACCGACAGCAGGACCCGGCTCCCGTCCGCCGTCGGATAGGCGTCGTACGGGGCGATGACGGCGTGCGCGAGGCCGGTGCGCGCCGGGGGAGTGCCGCCGTGCATCGCGTGGTGCAGCGGGTGGCCCATCCACTCGGCCAGCGCGTCCAGCATCGACACCTCGACCGGGCCCCCGCGTCCCGTCGTGCCGCGCCGGACCAGTGCCGCCAGCACCCCGGAGAAGGCGTACATGGCCGCCGCGATGTCGGCGGCCGGGATCCCCGCCTTCACCGGCTGCCCGGGGGTCCCGGTGACCGACACGAGACCTGCCTCGCACTGCACGAGCATGTCGTAGGCCCGCTTGTCCGCGTACGGCCCCGACGCCCCGTAGCCGGAGATGTCCACGGCGATCAGCCGGGGGTGGGCCGCGCACAGTGTGGCCGCGTCCAGGCCGAGCCTGGCCGCCGCGCCCTGGGCGAGGTTTTGCACGAAGACGTCAGCGCCCTCGACCAGCCGCCGTACCACCGCGAGGCCCCGCGGGTCCTTCAGGTCGAGGGCGATGGACTCCTTTCCCCGGTTGCACCACACGAAGTGCGAGGCGAGTCCGGCCGCCGCGGTGTCGTAGCCGCGGGCGAAGTCCCCGCCGTCGATCCGCTCGACCTTGACGACCCGGGCGCCGAGGTCGGCCAGCTGGCGGGTGGCGAAGGGGGCGGAGACCGCCTGCTCCACGGCGACGACGGTGATGCCTTCCAGAGGCAGGGGAAGTGGCTGCATGCGCTGGATCATGTCCCGTACGTGACGCCTTTGTCATGCGCGGACGCCGCCGGGGCGGTGCTCAGCGGCCGGCCGGGCGGGGGCGCGCACCGGCGTCCGGCGGCCGCTGCGGGCCGGGTCGCCCGCCGCGTGCGCCCGGGGCACCGTCCGCCGGTCGCGCACCGGCGGAAGGCGGGCCGCGAGCGGCGGGACCCCGCCAGGTGAGGTGTCCTAGACCAGGGCGAACTGCCCGTCGGGGCCCTCCTCGTGGTGGTCCAGGACGGTCGCGGGCCTGCGTGCCGTCTCCGGTACGGGGAACACGCCCGCCTCGCGCAGCTCGGTCCGGGTGACCGGCGACTCCACCGTCAACTCGGCCAGCTGCGGCCGCAGTTCCGCGAGCAGCGCCAGCACCGTGACCAGCTCCAGCAGCTCGGACGTCCACGCCGGGGGCCAGGCGGCGGGCCGGATCGCCTCCAGGGTGCCCGGCTCCGGCGGTCGCGTCCGCTCCGTGAACCACCGCTCCAGCACGCGTACACCGCCCGCCTCGAAGTCCCAGGCCCCCGGCGGCACGGGCGAGATGCGGCCCTCGTCGACGTGCAGAACCTCCTCGTCGCGGTCGTAGCGCAGGTCGAGGACGGGAGCCCCGGCACTCGCGCGGACCCGGGCGAGGGGGAGCGCCGGGAGCGGCGCACGGACGTACGGCCGGCGGCCGCCGGGGAGCCTCGGGCGCTCGCCGTCGCGCCGCATCAGCCACAGCATCCGGCGCCCCAGCTCCACACCGCGCGCAAACACATCGGCATCGCCGGTGAGGGGCACCGTGCAGCCTTCCCGGCCGGGCCGGGACGCCGCCACCGTCCAGGCGAGGACGTCGACGGGCACGGGGGAGCGGCCGAGGCGGGCGCCCAGGTGCTCCAGCAGGCCGGGCGCCAGGTTCGGTTCGCGACCGCCGGGACGGCGGTACAGGGGGCGGACCCGGCCGCCGCGGCCGGCGCTCACCGGCAGCACGGAGGAGACCAGCAGAGCCGGGCCCGACGACCCGGGCACGACGGGCTGCTCGACCGCGAACATCTGCCGCTCGTCGGCCACCCGCCACAGCTCGGGGCGGGCCGCGTCGATCAGCCGGTGGTCCGGTATCAGCCACTGCTCGTCGAAGGGACCGCTGAGCACCCGCACCGGCTCCGGGCAGGGACCCGACTCGCGCGCCAGCCGTCCCGTCCCGCTGGACTGCCCCGGCAACTGGGCGACCGCCGAGTGCAGTGTGCGCGAGCGCGTGGGCCCGAACAGCGCCTCGCGGTGCGGCCCTTCGGCCTTCAGCAGGGCGTTCCACCGGGCCTTCAGGGACGCGGGGTCGGGCGCCGTCGGCCACCCCCGGCCCGGCCGCACGGGTGCGACCGACCACGGCATGAGGTCCGCGAGCAGCGGAGCGTCGTCGTGCGTCACGCACCGCATCGTACGGCGTGGGCCCCGGGCGCCGGCCGCGTACGAACGGGCCGGGCGGTCAGTGGGCGTCGAGGGTGACCGTGAAGGAGAAACGGTCCCCCCGGTAGTGGATGCGGGCCACGTCCAGGGCGCGCCCGTCCTCCCCGTGGACGATGCCGGTGTAGTGCAGGATCGGGCTCAGCAGCGGCACCCGCAGCAGCCGCGCCGTCTCCGGGTCCGCGAGCCGGGCCTCGACGGTGTCGGTGATCCGGCTGATGCGCGCGCCCACCACATCGCGCAGCACCTTGGTCATGGGCCAGCGGACCAGGTCCTCCGGATCGATGAGCGCCGCGAGTTCGGGACGGACGTAGTTGCGGGCGTGATTGGTCGGCTCACCGGTCTTCTCGTCGCTGCGCAGGCGGTGGTACGCCGTGACCTCGGCCAGTTCCGGGAAGTGCTCGGCCAGTTCGGCCGACACGGGCGTCGTGCCGTACTCCAGCAGCTCCGTCCGCATGCCCGACTGCTGGGCCACGATCGCGTCCACCGAGCCGAGCAGCCGCACGGGAGCGCCCCGGTGCGCGCTCGGCTCGATGAACGTGCCCCGCCTGCGGTGCCGGGTGATCAGCCCCTCGGTCTCCAGCTCCTTGAGCGCCTGCCGCATCGTGAGCACACTCACCCCGTAGTGCCCGGCCAGCTGCTCCTCGGTGGGCAGCCGCAGCGGGTCCTGGGCGGACCGCCCGAGTATCGAGGCGCGCAGGGACTGCGACACCTGATACCAGAGCGGCAGCTTGCGGTTCAGGACGATCGAGTCCGGAGCGAAGGAGGTCACGAGGGTATCCGTACCGGTCGCGGGCGTTCAGTGCAACGGGCGGTGAGGGTCAGCCGGCGGGACGGAAGTGCCGCTGGAGGCCCTGCCACACGTCGTCGTAGCCGCGTTGCAGGTGCTCCGCACGGGCCGCCTGTGCCGTCGCGGTCACCGGCCAGCGTGTCTCGAACATGAAGGCGAGGCCGTCGTCGACCTTCTGCGGGCGCAACTCGGCCGCACTGGCCCGGTCGAAGGTCTCCCGGTCCGGACCGTGCGCCGACATCATGTTGTGCAGCGATCCGCCGCCCGGCACGAACCCCTCCGCCTTCGCGTCGTAGGCGCCCTCGACGAGCCCCATGTACTCGCTCATCACGTTCCGGTGGAAGTACGGCGGCCGGAACGTGTCCTCGCCCACCAGCCAGCGCGGCGCGAAGACCACGAAGTCGACGTTGGCCAGGCCCGCCGTGTCGGTGGGCGAGGTCAGCACCGTGAAGATGGACGGGTCCGGGTGGTCGTGGCTGATGGTGCCCATCACATTGAAACGGCGCAGGTCGTAGACGTACGGCACGTGGTTGCCGTGCCAGGCGACCACGTCCAGCGGCGAGTGGTCGTACGTCGCCGTCCAGAGGTTGCCGCAGAACTTGTTCACCACCTCCACCGGCCCCTCCACGTCCTCGTACGCCGCGACCGGAGCGAGGAAGTCGCGTGCGTTCGCGAGTCCGTTGGCGCCGATCGGACCGAGGTCGGGAAGCTGGAAGGGCGCCCCGTAGTTCTCGCACACATAGCCGCGCGCCGAGCCGTCCGGCAGCTCCGCGCGGAAGCGGACACCGCGCGGGATCAGCGCGACATGGCCGGGCTCCACGCGCAGCAGCCCGAACTCGGTGCGCAGCACCAGCCCGCCGCGCTCCGGGACGATCAGCAGCTCGCCGTCGGCGTCACTGAACACGCGCTGCATCGAGGAGTTGGCGTGATAGAGGTGCACGGCCATGCCGGTGCGCTGCGCCGCGTCGCCGTTGCCGCCCAGGGTCCACAGGCCCGCGAGGAAGTCGGTGCCCTCGGCGGGCTCCGGCAGCGGGTTCCAGCGCAGCCGGTTGGGGTCGGGGACGGTCTCCGCGAAGGGCGCCGTGCGGATCGCGCCGTTGTCGGTGCGGGTGAACGCGGGGTGCGCGGCCGAGGGCCGGATCCGGTACAGCCACGAGCGCCGGTTGTGGGCGCGCGGCTCGGTGAAGGCCGTGCCGCTCAGCTGTTCCGCGTACAGGCCGAGCGGTGCGCGCTGCGGTGAGTTGCGGCCCTGCGGCAGCGCGCCGGGGACCGCCTCCGAGCTGTGTTCGTTGCCGAATCCGGAGAGATACGCCGGTTCCGCGGCGGTCTTCCGTGCTCGCTCACGTTCGAACCCGCTCGCGTGGGCGGTGCCCGCATCGCTCATGATCGCTCCCTCGTTCCTATTCCTATGCATCACCGTAGGATTCGGCTTTTCCCCGCGCAAGGGGCAGCGGCGGCCGGCGTAAGGAATCGGCCGGGCCGGACGGCGTTCCCGGCCCGCACGGGCTCCGGGGCGCGTACGACCCACGACCTGCGAACGACTCGAGAACCCGACCTGAGGGGGATCCGGCCGCCCGCGGTCCTGTTCTAATCTCCCGGCATGTCGTGGACGCGCGGACTGCTCGCCGCGTTCGCGATCTGCGCGTTGCTCGGCGGATCGGCGGGCTGCGGCACCGGTGACGCGCACGGGCGCGGGGGCGAAGTGCCCGCCTCGCCCGTGGGCAAGGTGCTGGACGACACGGACGAGGAGGGACGGCACTACCGTGAGATCGACGAGAAGGACGCACCCGGTGTGGGGATCGAGGTGCAGCCGAACACCGACGACAACTGGGACGTACGGCTGACCGTCCGGAAGTTCCGCTTCTCGCCCGCCGGTACGCGCGCGGTCGCCGTGGCCGGCCGCGGCAGCGCCGTGCTCCTCCTGGACGGGCGGATCCTCACCCGGCTCCGTACCCCCGCCTACCGCCTCTCCGGTGACCTCGTCCCCCGGGGCACCCACCACCTCACCGCCCGCCTCTACGCGGACGACCGCACCGTGTGGGCCGTCGACGGTGTGCCCGTCGAGTGCACGGCGGACATCACGGCGTCCGGACCGGCACCGGCGCCGACGGCGGACGGCGGCGCGTTGGGACCGGCGCCGCGTCCTGCGGCGGAGGGCGGCACGGGCGCGGGGGTGCCCGCGACGAAGGGCGGGAACACCGGCGCGCGGCGCCCGCGGTGAGCGGCCGGTCAGCGGGGTGCGGGGCGCCCGCGATGAGTGGCGGGGGCACCGGTGCGCGTACAGACGGGCGAGGTTCACCGGACCCCGGCGGAGAGGCATCATGGACAGCGTGCCCCGAGCGACCCCGCTGCGCCGCGCGCCCGTGCAGCGGCGCAGTGCCGAGCGACTGACCAGGATCCTCGACGCCTGCGCCGACCTCCTCGACGAGGTCGGCTACGACGGCCTGAGCACCCGGGCCGTGGCCCAGCGAGCGGGTGTCCCCATCGGTTCGGTGTACCGCTTCTTCGGCAACAAGCGGGCCATGGCCGACGCCCTCGCCCAGCGCAATCTCGACCGCTACGTCGAGCGCGTGAGGGGGCGTCTGGGCGAGGCCGGCGACGGGGGCGCCGCCCGGACCGACGGTGGCGGGAGCGAGAGTGGGGGAGGCTGGCGTGCCGCCATGGACGCCGTGCTCGACGAGTACCTCGCCATGAAGCGGACCGCGCCCGGCTTCACGCTGGTCGACTTCGGCAACCAGATCCCGGTCGGCTCCGGATGCGCCGAGCCCAACACGCGGGTCGCCGACCGGCTCACGGAGCTGCTCTCCGGCTATCTCGTCCGCGAGCCCGACGAGGACCTGCGCCGCGCCTTCCTGGTCGCCGTGGAGACCGCCGACACCCTCGTCCACCTCGCCTTCCGCCTCGATCCGGCCGGCGACGAACGCGTCATCGGGGAGATCCGGGTCCTGCTGCGCGCCTATCTGTCGCGTGTCCTGGACTGAGGGCCGCCCCGCGACGGTGACGGGCCGCCCCGCGACGGTGACGGACCGGCCCGTCGGCCGTGACGGACCGGCCCGTCGGCCGTGACGGACCGGCCCCGGCGGTTTTCGGACCGGACCCCCGCCGGCCCCTCCCGAAGATGCATACCGGTCGGTATGCTCGGAGGGCCCGTGCGTCACCGCTGCCGCCGCAACCCGGGAGGACCCCGTGTCCCGCACCACCGGCCCCACCCCAGACTCCCGTACCGCCCTGCGCATCTGCCCGCTCTGCGAGGCGACCTGCGGGCTGACGCTCACCGTCGAGGGCACCCGGGTGACCGGCGCCCGCGGTGACCGCGAAGACGTCTTCAGCAAGGGGTTCATCTGCCCCAAGGGCGCGGCCTTCGGCGCGGTCGACGCCGACCCCGACCGGCTGCGCACCCCCCTCGTGCGCGAGGACGGCGAGCTGCGGGAGGCCACCTGGGAGGAGGCCTTCGACGCCGTGGCCGCGGGGCTGCGGCCCGTCGTCGAGCGGCACGGCCCGCACGCCGTCGGCGTCGTCCTCGGCAACCCGAACGTGCACACCATGGCCGGGGCCCTCTACCCGCCCGTCCTGCTCTCGGCGCTGGGCACCCGCAGCCTCTTCACCGCCTCCACCGTCGACCAGATGCCCAAGCACGTGTCGAGCGGGCTCCTGTACGGCGACGCCCTTGCCATCCCCGTACCGGACCTGGACCGCACCGCCCATCTGCTGCTCATCGGCGCCAACCCTCTGGAGTCCAACGGGAGTCTGTGCACCGCCCCCGACTTCCCCGGCAGGCTCAGGGCGCTGCGGGCGCGGGGCGGCACGCTGACCGTCGTCGACCCGCGTCGCACGCGCACGGCCAAGCTCGCCGACCGGCACGTGGCGATCCGGCCCGGCACCGACGCCCTGCTCCTCGCCGCCATGGCGCACGTCCTCTTCGAGGAGAAGCTCGCCGACCTGGGCGACCTCGCCCCGCACATCGAGGGAACCGACGAACTCGACGCCGCGCTGCGGGACTTCACGCCCGAGGCCGCGAGCGAGGCCTGCGACGTGCCGGCGGACACGATCCGGGCGCTCGCCCGGGAGCTGGCCGCCGCGCCCAGCGCCGCCGTCTACGGCCGCATCGGCAGCTGCACCGTCGCGCACGGCACCCTGGCGAGCTGGCTGGTCGACGTCCTGAACATCCTCACCGGCAACCTCGACCGGCCGGGCGGTGCCCTCTTCCCCCAGGCCGCCACCGACCGCGCACCCCGGCCCGCCGGACCCGGCCGCGGCTTCGCGCTCGGCCGCTGGCACAGCCGGGTGAGCCGGCACCCCGAGGCCAAGGGGGAGCTGCCGCTGTCCGCGCTGGCCGAGGAGATCGACACCGCCACGGACGAGGGCAGCCCGGTCCGCGCCGTCATCGCCGTCGCCGCCAACCCCGTACTGTCCGCGCCGGACGGCGACCGTCTCGACAAGGCCCTCGGCGCGCTGGACTTCATGGTCAGCGTCGACCCCTACCTGAACGAGACCTCCCGCCACGCGCACGTCGTCCTGCCGCCGCCCCCGCCCTCGCAGAGCGCGCACCACGACTTCGCCTTCAACGCCTTCGCCGTGCACAACCAGGTCCGCTACACCCGCGCCGCCGTCCCGCTGGAGCCGGACCGCATGGCGGAGACCGAGATCCTCGCGCGGCTCGTGCTCGCCGCGACCGGCATGCACGGCGCCGACCCCTCGGCCGTGGACGCGATGGTCGTCGAGAGCACCCTGGGCAAGGCCGTCGCCGACCCGCACTCGCCCGTGCACGGCCGTGACCCGGGCGAGCTCGCCGCACAGCTGACCGGCGACAACGGTCCCGAGCGGCGCCTGGACATGATGCTGCGCCTCGGCCCGTACGGCGACGGCTTCGGCGCCCGGCCCGACGGACTGAGCCTGGCGAGGCTGCTCGCCCACCCGCACGGCATCGACCTCGGTCCGCTGCGGCCGCGTCTGCCGCAGCCGCTGAAGACCCGCAGCGGCCGGATCGAACTCCTGCCGGGACCCATCGCCGGCGATCTGCCGCGGCTGCGGGACGCGCTGCGCGAGCGCCCGGCGGGACTGGTGCTCGTCGGCCGGCGCCATCTGCGCTCCAACAACAGCTGGATGCACAACGTCCCCGCCCTGACCGGCGGTTCGAACCGCTGCACCCTGCACGTCCACCCCGAGGACGCCGCCCGCCTCGGGATCGCCGACGGTGCGCCCGTGCGCGTCAGGGGCGCCGGGGGAGAGGTCACCGCCCCCGCCGAGATCACGGACGGCGTGCGGCGCGGTGTGGTGAGCCTGCCGCACGGCTGGGGGCACGACCGGCCGGGCACCCGGACGAGCCACGCCGCCCAGGACCCCGGCGTCAACGTGAACCAGCTGCTCGACGGCAGCCTGCTCGACCCGCTGTCGGGGACCGCCGTCCTCAACGGCGTCGCGGTCGAGCTGACGCCCACCACGTGAGCAAAGCTGTGACCTGGAGTTCTGCGCTTATTGCTCGCACGTCAACATCTTGTTAACGCCTGCGGGACCGCCCTAACGTCACTCGCACCGCCGGCCCTGGTGGGAGTTCAAGGGCGAACGTTAGGTATCCATCCATGCTGACCATCCTCGGCTTCGCCATGATCGCGACCTTCCTGGTCCTGATCATGCTGAAGAAGATGTCGCCGATCGCGGCGCTCGTGCTGATCCCGGCACTCTTCTGCGTCTTCGTCGGAAAGGGCGCCAAGCTCGGTGACTACGTCATCGACGGCGTCACGAGCCTCGCCCCCACGGCGGCGATGCTGATGTTCGCGATCGTCTACTTCGGAGTGATGATCGACGTCGGGCTGTTCGACCCGATCGTGCGGGGCATCCTGCGCTTCTGCAAGGCGGATCCGCTGCGGATCGTGGTCGGCACGGCCGTGCTCGCCGCCATCGTCTCGCTCGACGGCGACGGCTCGACCACCTTCATGATCACGGTGTCGGCGATGTACCCGCTGTACAAGCGCCTGAAGATGAGTCTCGTCGTGATGACGGGCGTCGCCGCGATGGCCAACGGCGTGATGAACACCCTGCCCTGGGGCGGACCCACCGCCCGCGCCGCGACCGCCCTGAAGGTCGACGCGAGCGACATCTTCGTGCCGATGATCCCGGCCCTCGCCGTCGGCCTGCTCGGGGTCTTCGTCCTGGCGTACGTCCTCGGCCGTCGCGAGCGCACCCGGCTCGGGGTGCTCAGCCTGGACGAGGTGCTCGTCGAGGAGAAGGAGCAGGAGCAGGAGCATGAGAGGGAGCACGAGTCGGAGACGGTGCTGGTCGCGGCGGGCGGCTCCCGCGACGCGGCCCGTCCGGCGGGGACGTCCGGCGGTGCCGGGGCCGGCCCGGACACCGGCCGGCCCGGCGACGGAGCCGACGAGAACGACGACAAGGGACTTCAGGTCCTCGACCCGAACCGGCCCACCCTGCGCCCCCGGCTCTACTGGTTCAACGCCCTGCTCACGGTCGTCCTGCTCACCGCCATGATCATGGAGTGGCTGCCGATCCCGGTGCTGTTCCTGCTCGGTGCCGCGCTCGCCCTCACCGTCAACTTCCCGAAGATGCCCGAGCAGAAGGCCCGCCTCGGCGCCCAGGCCGAGAACGTCCTCAACGTCGCCGGCATGGTCTTCGCCGCCGCCGTCTTCACCGGCGTCCTCCAGGGCACCGGCATGGTCGACCACATGGCCGACTGGCTCGTCGGCAACATCCCCGACGCGATGGGCCCGCACATGGCCTTCGTGACCGGCATCCTCAGCATCCCGCTCACGTACTTCATGTCCAACGACGGCTTCTACTTCGGCATCCTCCCGGTCCTCGCCGAGGCCGGCCAGGCCCACGGCGTCTCGTCCCTGGAGATCGCCCGCGCCTCGATCGTCGGCCAGCCGCTGCACATGTCCAGCCCGCTGGTGCCCGCCGTGTACGTCCTCGTCGGCATGGCCAAGGTCGAGTTCGGCGACCACACCCGCTTCGTGGTCAAGTGGGCCGCCCTCACCTCCCTGGTGGTACTCGCGGCCGGGATCCTCTTCGGCATCATCTGATGCCGGGAGCGCCCAACCCCGGGCAGCCCGGCAGGAGTTGGCTGCTGCGCCTCGTCATCGCCTTCACCTTCGCGCAGGGGGCGGTGTCGATGGCGCGGCCCGCCGTCTCCTACCGGGCTCTCGCCCTGGGTGCCGACGAGACCGCGGTCGGCGTGATCGCCGGCGGGTACGCGCTGCTCCCGCTCTTCGCGGCCGTACCGCTGGGCCGCCGCACCGACCACGGCCGCTGCCTGCCCCTGCTGACCTCCGGCGTCGCCCTGATCGCGGGCGGCTGCGCCCTGAGCGGTACGGCGAACTCGCTCGCCGCGATGGCGGGTTGGAGCGGAGTCATGGGCCTCGGCCACCTCTGCTTCGTCATCGGCGCCCAGTCGATCGTCGCCCGGCGGTCCGCACCGCACGAACAGGACCGCGACTTCGGCCACTTCACCATCGGCGCCTCCCTGGGACAGCTCGCCGGGCCGATCGCCGCCGGCGCCCTGATCGGCGGCCCCGACCTGGCCGGCAGCAGCGCGCTGGCCCTGCTCGCCGCGGGCGCGGTCGCCGCCGTCTCCCTCACCTCGCTGTGGCGCGTCGAGCCCCGTACGACGGCCAAGTCCCTTACCGGGCAGGGCGACCGGGTGCCCGTACGGCGCATCCTGGGCGCCCGCGGCGTCCCCGCCGGGATCTTCATCAGCCTCGCGGTGCTGTCCGCGACGGACATCCTCACCGCATACCTCCCGGTCGTCGGCGAACACCGGGGCATCGCCCCCTCCGTGATCGGCCTGCTGCTGAGCCTGCGCGCGGCGGCGACCATCGCCTGCCGGCTGATGATGACGCCGATGCTGCGGCTGCTCGGCCGGACCGCGCTGCTCACCGCGACCTGTCTGGTGGCGGGAGTGCTGTGCGCGGGCATCGCACTGCCGGTGCCGGTCCGGCTGCTCGCGCCGATGCTCGTGGCGCTCGGGTTCTGTCTCGGCGTCGGCCAGCCCCTGTCCATGACGACCGTGGTCCGGGCGGCCCCGGACGGCGCGCGTTCCACGGCGCTCGCGCTGCGGCTGACCGGCAACCGGCTCGGGCAGGTCGCCGCGCCCGCCGCGGCGGGCCTGGTCGCGGGAGTCACCGGTGCGGCCGCGCCGTTCGTGATGCTCGGCGCGCTGCTGCTGCTGTCGTCGGGGATCGCCCTGCGGGCGCCCGGGAAGCCGGCGCCGGATTGGGTCCGCACACGCCGAAGGCGCGGCGCGGGACTGGGCCGGGCGAGGGACATCTGACGCGCCGTCCGGCGCTGCTCCCGTGTCGGCCCGTGCGGATGTGAAAGAGAGTCAGGTGAAAGAGCGATTTGTATGAAAATCGTCTCGTCTGACTCGGAGGAATCGCATGCCCACCTCGACCCTTCCACGCCGTGCCGCCGCCCTCGCGGCGCTGACCCTCGCGGGCTCCGCCCTGGCCGGAGCGCAGGCCGCCACCGCCGCCCCCGTCCCGGCTGTCCCCGGTGCCGCCGGCGACGTCAAGATCCACAAGGTGGGCACGCCCTTCAGTGACCCCCGCGACGAGCCGAAGGTGTGTGAGTTCTACCTCGACGCCACCAACTTCGACGTGGCCCCGAGTCTCACCTACATCATCCAGTCGCAGCCCCCGTCGCCGAGCGGCGCCACCCTGAACGGCACCGTCGCGCTCGCGTCGGGCGGCGGCCACAGCGACCCGCTGGCGCTGCCGGACGGGCAGTACAAGCTCACGGTGACGGGTGGCACCGGCACCCCCAAGGAGAAGGTCTTCCACGTCGACTGCCCGACCGACGCCTCCCCCGACCCGTCGAGGGCCCCGCACGGCGGCGTCCACGCGGGCGGCGGCGGTCTCGCCGAGAGCAGCGCGATCTCGCCGTTCGCCGGTGCCGCGGCCGTGGGGTTGGTCGTGGCCGGTGGAGTCGTGTACTTCCGCCTGCTGCGCCGTCGCCCCGATGGTGCGGCGTAGGCGCCGCAGGCCCTGGTACCGGACGCGCGCGTACCGTCTCGCCAGGACGGCGGTCCTCACCGTCGTCCTGGTGACGGCCGGCATCCAGTGTGCTCAGGACGACGAGCCCGCTGAACCGGCTGCCGTCGGCGCGGCGGGGCACGGAGGCGCCGGGGCGTCCTCGCGCCCCGCCCCGGCCGTCCCGGACGCGCGCGGCGCGCCCCGGCCTCGTCCCGAGCAGTCGGCCCGGCAGACCCGGCGGCCCCCCGCACCCCGGCCTGCCCCCACCCGCACCCGGACCCCCACTCCCACACCCACCCCCCGGCGCACCCTCACCCCGAGGCCGGCACCTCCGCCCCGGCCGCTGCCCCGGTCCCGGCCGACCACGCTCGACATCAGGTATCTCCGCCTGCACGCGCCGGTCATGGACCTGCGGCTCGACCGGCGGGGGCAGCTCACCACCCCGCCGGTGGACAACCCCAGACTGGTCGGCTGGTACGCGGGCGGACCCTCGCCGGGCGAACCGGGGACGTCCGTCGTCGTCGGCCACCGCGACACCAGGACCGGCGCCGCCGTCTTCGCCGGACTGGCCGCGCTCCGGCCCGGCAAGGTCGTCGAGGCCCGCCGCGCGGACGGGCGGACCGCCGTCTTCACGGTGGACGAGGTACGGACGTACGAGAAGTCGCGCTTTCCCGACCGGAAGGTCTACGGCCCGAGCAGGCGTCCGGAGCTGCGCCTGATCACCTGCGGGGGCACGTACAGCGCGAAGACCGGGTACGCGAGCAACGTCGTGGTCTTCGCCCACCTCACGGCGACCCGCTGACCCCTCGCGCGGCGGCCGGAACCGGCCGGTCCGCCGCGAGGCCGGGGGGTGGGTGCCGCCCGGTCCGCCGCGAGGCCGGGGGCGGTTGCCGCCCGGCCCGCGAGCGCGGAGGCACGCGGTTGGCGTGCCGGGCGGAACGCGGTCCGGAGGCCCGGCCGACCGGCCAGTGATCGCAGAGAACCGGAGGGTCCGCTTTCTCGTACGCCGAACGGCCCGTCAGATCCGGCGCGCGTCTTCCCCTGGGCGTGTGCGGTCCGTTAACTTCCGTGACTCATACGTCCCGTACGACCCGCACGGGACGTTCCGTCGCGGAGCACCAGCGCCCTGTGAGCCCCCGGGGGCACCAGCCATGACACGCGCCATCTCCCTGCACCAGGTCAGCAAGTCGTACACCCGCGGCGTCCGCGTGGTGGAACGGCTGTCGCTCGACATCCGCCCCGGTGAATTCCTCGTCCTGCTCGGCCCCTCCGGTTGCGGCAAGTCGACGGTCCTGCGCATGATCGCCGGGCTCGAGGAGGCCACCGAGGGCGAGATCCGGCTGGACGGCGAGTACGCCAACGATCTGCCGCCCTCCGGGCGGGACATGGCGATGGTCTTCCAGAACTTCGCCCTCTATCCGAGCATGACCAGCCGCGACAACATCGGCTTCCCGCTGCGGATCGAGACCCCCCGTACCGACCCCCGCCCGCAGGTCGACGCCACCGCCCGGATGCTCGGCATCGAGGACCTGCTCGACCGGTTCCCCAGCCAGCTCTCCGGCGGCGAACGCCAGCGGGTCGCCATGGGCAGGGCGATCGCCCGCCACCCCTCCGCCTTCCTGATGGACGAACCGCTGTCCAACCTCGACGCCAAGCTGCGCAACCACCTGCGCGCCGAGATCGCCAAACTCACCAGGGACCTGGGCGTCACCACGGTCTACGTCACCCACGACCAGACCGAGGCGATGTCGCTCGGCGACCGGGTCGCCGTGCTGCGCGGCGGAGTCCTCCAGCAGCTGGGCACACCGCGCACGGTCTACGCCCTGCCCGCCAACGTCTTCGTCGCCGCCTTCATCGGCACGCCCCGGATCAACCTGCTGCGCGGGCTCGTCCGGGCGCCGCTCGACGGCGCCATGTCGATCAGTCTCGGCCGGCAGTATCTGCGGCTGCCCGAACCGCTGTCCCTGGACCACCAGTTGCTCCGGGTGCAGCAGGGACGCGAGGTCATCGTCGGACTGCGCTCCGAGGCCGTGCGGATCGCCAGGCCCGCCGAGGCGCGTTCGGATGAGGTGGCGATCACCGGACTGGTCGAGCACGTCGAGTTCCAGGGCCACGAGGTCCTCGTCCACTTCAACACCGGCTCACGGCCCGCCGTCGTACCGGAGCTCGAGGCGCCG
Organism: Streptomyces sp. NPDC043867; assembly: GCF_056435845.1. Classification (NCBI taxonomy): domain Bacteria; kingdom Bacillati; phylum Actinomycetota; class Actinomycetes; order Kitasatosporales; family Streptomycetaceae; genus Streptomyces; species Streptomyces sp. NPDC043867. The sequence goes on from NZ_JBWKDS010000034.1 coordinate 23,475, forward strand.
CGGCCCTCCCGTGCGGTGCGGCGCCGCCGCCGGGACGGCACGGTCCTGGACCGGCTGCGCGAGCGCGCCGGTTCGCTGCGGGCGGGACCGGTGGTGGTGCTGGAGCATCCCGGGGACGCGGAGCCGGAGCCCGTCGAGACGGCACCCCCGGCCGGGCGGCTGCCCGGCGACCTCGTCGTCCGCACGACCCCCGACATCGAGCTCCGCCACGGCATGCAGGTGCCGCTCCTCGTCGACCTCGCCCACCTGTTCGTCTTCGACCAGCACGGCGAACGCATCTGCCCGGCCCCGGCGCGGCTGCCGGACCTGGAGGAGTGAGCCGGGGCACCGGGAGCCGGGAGCCCGCGGGTGCCGAGAGGGGGCCGGAAGGCCGGACCCCTCTGGCGCCCGAAAACTATCATCGCTAGTTTAGGGTGCGGACGACGCGGCCCCTCCCGGGAGGAACACGATGAAGGCACATGACGGCATGTACATCGACGGTGCCTGGCGCCCCGCCGCCGGCGGCGACACGATCGAGGTCGTGAACCCGGCCGACGAGCAGGTCGTCGGCCGGGTCCCTGCGGGAACGGTCGAGGACGTCGACGCCGCCGTACGGGCCGCGCGTGCCGCCTTCCCGGGATGGGCGGCCACGCCGCCGGCCGAGCGGGCGGCCCGCCTGGCCGCCCTGCGCGACGTGCTCGTCGCCCGCAAGGACGAGATCGCCGAGACGGTGACCGCCGAACTCGGCTCGCCCCTGCCGTTCTCGCAGGCGGTGCACGCGAGCGTGCCGATCCTGGTCGCGGGCTCGTACGCCGAGCTGGCCGCCACGTACGCCTTCGAGGAGAAGGTCGGCAACTCGACCGTCTACCAGGAGCCGGTCGGCGTCGTCGGCGCGATCACCCCCTGGAACTACCCGCTGCACCAGATCGTCGCGAAGGTGGCGCCCGCGCTCGCCGCGGGCTGCACGGTGGTGCTGAAGCCCGCCGAGGACACGCCGCTCACCGCCCAGCTGTTCGCCGAGGCCGTGGCCGAGGCGGGCGTCCCGGCCGGCGTCTTCAACCTCGTCACCGGCCTCGGCCCGGTCGCAGGCCAGGCCCTCGCTGAGCACCCGGGCGTGGATCTCGTCTCCTTCACCGGCTCCACGGCCGTCGGCCGGCGGATCGGTGCGACCGCGGGCGCGGCGGTCAAGCGGGTCGCCCTGGAACTCGGCGGCAAGTCCGCCAACGTCATCCTGCCGAGCGCCGACCTCGCCAAGGCCGTCAACGTCGGCGTCGCCAACGTGATGTCCAACTCCGGACAGACGTGCAGCGCCTGGACCCGCATGCTGGTGCACACCTCGCAGTACGAGGAGGCGGTCGGGCTGGCCGCGGCCGCCGCCGCGAAGTACGGCGACCGTATCGGCCCCGTCGTCAACGCCAAGCAGCAGGAACGCGTACTGGGATACATCGAGAAGGGCGTCGCGGAGGGCGCGCGGCTCGTCGCGGGCGGCCCCGAATCCCCGCGCGGGCAGGGCTACTTCGTCAGCCCCACCGTCTTCGCCGACGTCACTCCCGGCATGACCGTCGCCCAGGAGGAGATCTTCGGGCCGGTCCTCACCATCCTGCGCTACGAGGACGAGGCGGACGCCCTGCGGATCGCCAACGGCACGGTGTACGGACTCGCGGGCGCGGTGTGGGCCGGCGAGGAGTCGGAGGCCGTCGCGTTCGCGCGGCGACTCGACACCGGCCAGGTCGACATCAACGGCGGACGCTTCAACCCCCTGGCACCCTTCGGCGGTTACAAGCAGTCCGGCGTGGGCCGCGAGCTGGGCACGCACGGACTGTCCGAGTACCTCCAGACCAAGTCCCTGCAGTTCTAGACGAGATCCGGGAGCCTTCCTCATCATGGTCCGCGCCGCTGTCCTGCCCGCCGTGGGTGCCCCGCTGGAGATCACCGAGATCGAGCTGCCCGAACCCGGCCCCGGCCAGGTCCGGATCCGGCTCGCCGCCGCCGGGGTCTGCCACTCCGACCTGTCCCTGTCCGACGGCACCATGCGGGTGCCGGTCCCGGCCGTCCTCGGCCACGAGGGCGCCGGCACCGTCCTCTCCGTCGGCGAGGGCGTCACCCACGTCTCGCCGGGTGACGCGGTCGTCCTCAACTGGGCGCCCTCCTGCGGGAAGTGCCACGCCTGCTCGCTCGGCGAGGTCTGGCTGTGCGCCCACGCGCTGGCCGGCGCCGGGGACGTGTATGCACACCGGGCGGACGGCACGGACCTGCACCCCGGCCTGAACGTCGCCGCGTTCGCCGAGGAGACCGTCGTGGCCGCCGCGTGCGTGCTGCCCCTCCCCGAGGGGGTACCGCTCACCGACGCGGCCCTGCTCGGCTGCGCCGTGCTCACCGGTTACGGCGCCGTCCACCACTCGGCCCGGGTCCGGGAGGGCGAGACGGTGGCCGTCTTCGGCGTCGGCGGGGTCGGCCTCTCGGCGCTGCAGTCGGCCCGTCTGGCGGGCGCGTCGAAGATCGTCGCCGTGGACGTCTCCCCGGAGAAGGAGGCACTGGCCCGGCAGGCCGGCGCCACCGACTACGTCGTCGCCTCCGAGAACACCGCCCGGGAGATCCGCGGCCTCACCGGGAAACAGGGTGTCGACGTGGCCGTGGAGTGCGTGGGCCGCGCCGTCACCATCCGTACCGCCTGGGACTCCACGCGCCGCGGCGGCCGCACCACGGTCGTCGGCATCGGCGGCAAGGACCAGCAGGTCACCTTCAACGCCCTGGAGATCTTCCACTGGGGCAGGACCCTCTCGGGGTGCGTGTACGGCAACTCGGACCCCGCGCGGGACGTGCCGGTGCTGGCCGAGCTCGTCCGCGCCGGACGCCTCGACCTCGGCGTGCTGGTCACCGAGCGGATCGCCCTGGACGGCATCCCGGCGGCCTTCGACAACATGGTCGCGGGCAAGGGCGGCCGGGCGCTGGTGATCTTTTAGGGGCGCCTCGGGGTTGCGCGCATTGGTACCGACGGGCACTGGTACTGCTGCCGGCACTGGCACTGGTGCCGACACCGGTACCGGTACTGCTACCGACACCGACACCGACACCGGCACCGACACCGGCACCGACACCGGCACTGGCACCGGCACCAGTGCCAGTGCCAGCCCCGGTACGGCGCCCGGACCGGCGCTCAGGCCCCGTAGGTCCCGGTTCCGGTCCCGGTCTCGACGTCGGTCGTCCTCCCCGCGGCCGGCTGCGCGGTCGCGGCCGGCTCGGGGACCGGCGCCGTACTCGCGGCCACCGTCGCCCGTGTGCGCGGCCGGGACCGGGAGACCGCCACCCCGGCCAGGCACAGCAGGCCGCCGCCGAGCGTGAACAGCCCCGGTACCTCGTCGAGGAACAGCCAGGACATCAGCACGACGAGCGCGGGCACGGCGTACGTGGTCGCGCCCATCCGGCTCGCCGTCGTACGGGCCAGCGCGTAGGCCCAGGTCGTGAAGGCCAGGGCGGTCGGGAAGATGCCCAGGTAGATCATGTTGAGGGTGGCCGACAGGGGTGCGTCGGCCGCGTCCCGCACCAGCTGCCCGGCGAACGGCAGACACAGGGCCGCCCCGACGAGACACCCGAAGGTCGTCACCTGAAGGGGACTGGCGCTGCCCAGCGCGGGCTTCTGGGCGACCACCCCGGCCGCGTACGCGCCCGCCGCCAGCAGGCACAGGACGACACCGAGGACCGACGAACCGCCGCCGCCCGACATCGACATCCCCACCGTGACGGCGCCGGCGAAGGAGACCGCCATGCCGGCGAGCAGCCGCGGCGGCATCGCGTCGCCGAGCAGCCGCGAGCCGAGCAGCGCGATCAGGATCGGCCCGGTGTTCACCACGAGTGCCGCCGTGCCGGCGTCCACCTGCTGCTCGCCCCAGTTGAGGGCCACCATGTAGAAGCCGAACCAGAGCACCCCGGATATCGCGATCCCGCGCCAGGCCGCCCGCGGCGGCAGCCCCTCCCTGCGGGCGAGCCACAGCACGCCCAGCGCGAGGGCGCCGGCGAGCAGCCGTCCGAGGGCCAGCCCGCCCGGCGCGTACGCGGCGCCCGCACTGCGGATGGAGACGAAGGCGGACGCCCACAGCACGACGGTGACCGCGGCCGCACCCGCGGCGAGCAGTTCCGCACGGCGGCCGGGGGCGGACGGGGAAGTGTTCATCATGCTCCTGAGGCTAAAGGGGGCTACGGGGAAGGGCTCACGGTTTTTGGCCGCCGCGGCGGGGAGGGGCCGTAGTGGTCGCGGGACAGCACAGGCCCGGTCGGGCGCTGGGCCCGCCCCGCCGCCCCTGGCGCGGGGCCCCGGTCAGCGCAGCGCCGCCGCGTCGATGCCCAGCAGCTCGGCCAGCACGCGCTCCCCCACGTCCGTGACCTTCACCGCCCGTTCCGAGCCGATGCGCACGCACCAGCCCGCCTCCAGCGCGTGGCGGCACAGGGCCGCGCCCGCGACGCCCGCGAGGTGCGGGCGGCGCTCGGTCCAGTCGAGGCAGGCCCGGGCCAGCGGGCGCCGCCCCGTGCGGACGAGCCCGATCCCGGTCTCCGCGAACCAGTCCAGCCCGTCGTCCGTCAGCGCGAACCCGGTGTCCTGGCGCAGCAGGCCGCGCTCGGTCAGGGCCTGCGTGACGACGATGCCGAGCCGTCCCGCGAGGTGGTCGTAGCAGGTGCGCCCGCGTGCCATCGCGGACCCGGCGCTCGACTCCCGCAGGCTGCGCGGCTGTTCGGCGGCTCCGGGTGCCGTCTGGGCGGCGAGATCCTCGACGAGCTGCGCCACCCGCGCGTCCGCCAGCCGCACATAGCGGTGGCGTCCCTGACGTTCCTCGGCGAGCAGACCGCCCTGGACCAGCCTGCCCAGGTGCTCGCTGGCCGTGGAGGCGGCGACCCCGGCGTGCCGGGCCAGTTCACCGGCGGTCCACGCCCGCCCGTCGAGCAGCGCCAGCAGGAAGGCGGCCCGGGTCTCGTCGGCGACCAGTCCGGCGAGCCGGGCCAGCCGCGGTGCCCGGCTGTCCCGGGACCGGCGTCGGCTCGTCATGCGCTCCAGCATGCCGCATCGACGGTTCGGCGCCCGCCGAACCGTACCGGACGGGTGCCTGGTGCTGTGACCAGAACTAGGGCCTGTCGTTTGGATCAGGCTGGCTGTGACCGACGGTTCGTCCTGACCGACCCGAGCGGGGTCTGGCGCGTGCAGCTGCAAGGCGGAGGAGGGAGTCGACGCGGAGCGTCGGCGACCGACGACAACGCCGCAGATGTGCGTGCCAGACCCCGCGACGCCGGCGTGATCCAAACGACAGGCCCTAGACGCCCCGTCCCACCTGCCGGTACTGCTGTGCCAGCCCGTCCAGCAGGGCGGTGAGGCCCGTCTCGAAGGCCCGTTCGTCGATCTTCTCCTGCTGTTCGGCGAGGAGGTGCGCCTGCCCGAGGTGCGGATAGTCGGCCGGGTCGTAGGCCGTCTCGTCGTCCACGAAGCCCCCGGCGAAGGAGCCCAGCGCGGAACCCATGATGAAGTACCGCATCAGCGCGCCGATGGACGTGGCCTGGGCGGGTGGCCAGCCCGCGTCGACCATCGCGCCGAAGACGGCGTCGGCGAGGCGCAGGCCCGCGGGTCTGCGGCCGGGGCCGCGCGCCAGGACCGGGACGATGTTCGGGTGGGCGCGCAGGGCGGCCCGGTAGGAGACGGCCCAGTCGTGCAGGGCGGTCCGCCAGTCCCGCCCGTCCTCGAACATCGACAGGTCGACCAGTGCGCTCACCGAGTCCGCCACCGCCTCCAGGATCTGGTCCTTGGTGCGGAAGTGGTTGTAGAGCGAGGGACCGCTCACCCCCAGTTCGGCGGCGAGGCGGCGTGTGGAGACGGCCGCGAGACCCTCCGTGTCGACGAGCCCCCGCGCCGTCTCGACGATGCGGTCGGTGCTCAGCAGGGGCTTGCGCGGTCGGGCCATGGCGCACATAGTAGGGCTGCGAACAGAAACTAGCAGTGCTAATTTAAATGTTCGGTATTCAAGCTCGGCCTGAGAGTACGGCCTTCCATGTGGGGTGACGCGTCATGAACCTGGAGCTCAGCGAGGAGCAGACCGCGGTCCGGCGGCTCGCCAAGGACTTCGTGGACCGCGAGATCGCCCCGAACGTCATCGCCTGGGACCGCGCCGAGGACGTGGACCGGTCCATCGTCAAGAAGCTCGGCGAGGTCGGCTTCCTCGGCCTCACCGTCGACGAGGAGTACGGCGGCTCCGGCGGCGACCACCTCACGTACTGCCTGGTGACGGAGGAGCTGGGCCGCGGTGACTCCTCGGTGCGCGGCATCGTCTCGGTCTCCCTCGGGCTCGTCGCCAAGACGATCGCGCACTGGGGGAGCGAGGAGCAGAAGCGGCGGTGGCTGCCGGGTCTCACCTCCGGCGATCTCGTCGGCTGCTTCGGCCTCACCGAGCCCGGCACCGGCTCCGACGCGGGCAGTCTGACGACGAGGGCCGTGCGCGACGGCGACGACTACGTCCTCAACGGCACGAAGATGTTCATCACGAACGGCACCTGGGCCGACGTCGTGCTCCTCTTCGCCCGCTCCACGGACGCACCGGGGCACAAGGGGGTCTCCGCCTTCCTCGTCCCGGCCGACGCCCCCGGCCTCACCCGGCGCACCCTCCACGGCAAGCTCGGCCTGCGCGGTCAGGCCACCGCGGAACTGGTCCTTCAGGACGTGCGCGTCCCCGCCACCGCGATGCTCGCCCCCGAGGGCAAGGGCTTCTCCGTCGCGATGTCCGCGCTGGCCAAGGGGCGCATGTCGGTCGCCGCGGGCTGCGTCGGCATCGCGCAGGCGGCACTGGACGTGGCGGTGAAGTACGCGACCGAGCGCGAGCAGTTCGGCAAGTCGATCGCCCACCACCAGCTCGTCCAGGAACTGATCAGCGACATCGCCGTGGACGTGGACGCCGCGCGGCTGCTGACCTGGCGGGTCGCGGACCTCATCGACCGGGGGCAGCCGTTCGCGCCCGAGTCCTCGAAGGCCAAGCTCTTCGCCTCGGAGGCGGCGGTGCGGGCCGCGAACAACGCCCTCCAGGTCTTCGGCGGCTACGGCTACATCGACGAGTACCCGGCGGGCAAACTGCTGCGCGACGCCCGCGTGATGACCCTCTACGAGGGCACCAGCCAGATCCAGAAGCTGCTCATCGGCCGCGCGCTGACCGGCGTCTCCGCCTTCTGAGTACGTCCTCGCGGGTTCCGTGAGTATTACGGCGGATGTGGCCCCGGCCGCATCCGCCGATGCTGTCCCCATGAGTGAGACACCGGTCAAGCAGCAGTCCACGGCGGCCTTCTACGGCCAGGCAGTGGCCTCTTTCTCGGTCGCCATCGCGGCGACCGCCCTCGGCATCTTCCGGCTGGACGCCAACGCCTGGGTGCGCGGGTTCCTCGGCATCGCCGTCCTCTATCTCGTGACCTCGTCCTTCACCCTGGCCAAGGTGATCCGCGACCGCCAGGAGGCCGGGCAGATCATCAGCCGCGTCGACCAGGCGAGGCTCGACAAGCTGCTCGCCGAGCACGACCCCTTCGAGCAGCGCTGACCACTTTCGCGCGCCGCTGAGCGGGCAATCTAAGCGCCCGCTCAGCTTCGGGGGTATGGTGTTCGTCCTGTCACTGGAAGGGGCGCGAGCGATGAGTACGGCGGAGGAGACGGCCGGCGGCGAGATGCAGCCGTGGGGAGAGGTCACCCCGGACGCGGCCCGGAGGCTGCTCGTGGCCGCCGTGGAGGCCTTCGCCGAGCGCGGCTACCACGCGACGACGACCCGGGACATCGCGGGCCGCGCGGGCATGAGCCCGGCCGCGCTCTACATCCACTACAAGACCAAGGAAGAACTGCTCCACCGGATCAGCCGCATCGGGCACGAGAAGGCGCTCGCGATCCTGCGGGCGGCGGCCGACGGCGAGGGCGGCGCCGCCGAACGCCTCGAGGTCGCCGTCTCCTCCTTCGTCCGCTGGCACGCCGCCCAGCACACGACCGCACGGGTCGTGCAGTACGAGCTCGACGCCCTTGGCCCCGACACCCGCGCTGAGATCGTCGCCCTGCGCCGCCAGGTGGACGCCCAGGTCCGCGGCATCATCCAGGACGGCGTGGCGGCGGGCACCTTCGACGTGCCGGACGTTCCCGGCACGACGCTCGCGGTGCTGTCGCTCTGCATCGACGTGGCGCGCTGGTTCAACGTCGACGGGCCGCGGACGCCCGACGAGGTCGGCGCGCTCTACGCCGACCTCGTCCTGCGGATGGTGGGGGCGAGGAAGTGACCCGCGGCCGGCGTCGGCTCCGGTCCGCCCCGGGTCAGAAGTAGTAGCGGGAGACCGACTCCGCGACGCACACCGGCTTGTCGCCGTCCTCGCGCTCGACCGTCACCGCCGCCGTGACCTGGACGCCGCCGCCCGCGTCGGTGACCTCCGTCAGGACCGCGGTGGCGCGCAGGCGCGAGCCCACGGGCACCGGCGCCGGGAAACGCACCTTGTTGGAGCCGTAGTTGACGCCCATCTTCATGCCCTCGACCCGCAGCACCTGCGGCACCAGGGCGGGCAGCAGCGACAGCGTCAGATAGCCGTGCGCGATGGTCGTGCCGAACGGGCCCGCGGCGGCCTTCTCCGGGTCCACGTGGATCCACTGGTGGTCGCCCGTGGCGTCCGCGAACAGGTCGATCCGCTTCTGGTCGATCTCCAGCCAGTCGCTGTGCCCCAACTGCTCGCCCACGGCCGCCTTCAGCTCGTCGGCGGATGTGAAGATCCTCGGCTCTGCCATGTCCCTGGCCTCCCACGCGTCAATGTCTAAGCGACTGCTTAGCATGGTCCGGCTCGGGGCTCATGTCAACGGACCGGCCGGGTGACGGGGTGGGTAGGGTTCCAGGGGTGCCCCAGATTTCCGACAAGATCCACGAACTCACGGTCGGCCAGCTGTCGGCCCGTAGCGGCGCCGCCGTCTCGGCCCTGCACTTCTACGAGTCCAAGGGCCTGATCAGCAGTCGCCGCACCGCGGGCAACCAGCGCCGGTACCACCGCGACACGCTGCGCCGCGTCGCCTTCGTGCGGGCCGCGCAGCGCGTCGGCATCCCGCTCGCCACCATCCGCGAGGCGCTCGCCGAGCTGCCCGAGGAGCGCACGCCGACGCGGGAGGACTGGGCCCGCCTCTCCGAGGCCTGGCGGTCGGAGCTGGACGACCGCATCACGCAGCTGAGCCGGCTCCGCGACCACCTGACGGACTGCATCGGCTGCGGCTGCCTGTCGCTGGAGAACTGCGTGCTCTCCAACCCCGACGACGTCTTCGGCGAACGCCGGGCCGGCTCCCGCCTCATGGTCGAACCGGCCGCGACAGTCCGGCGGCCCAACCCGCGGGAGTCCGAGGGCTGCCGCTGAGCGACAGCCCTCGCCCGCCGTCACTCGTACTCGGTGCCGCCCCTGCGCGTCAGGTACGCCGGGCTGACGGCCTTCGCGATGGCCCGGCCCCCCTTCACCGGGCTGTGGCGCTCGATGGCCGGACGGATCACGACACCCTCGCGCAGATGCAGCGCACGTCCGGACACCGTCGCCCGGCCCGAAGCGGCCTCCAGGACGCGCCCAACTGTCCGCACGCAAAAGGGGCTGGAGCCGGCGATTTCGGGGTTGCTACCGTCCTGGGCCCGGGCTGTTCGCCGCGTCGAGGCGACAGCGTCCGCCGCGGAGCCGCAGCGCCGCCGTCACCAACTGGGCGTTGGACTCCGCTCGCCGGCCGTCCGGCAGAGCCGGTGTGTCCTCCAGACCGATCCGGGTCGCGAGCCCCAGCCGCCCGGCCAGACGCAGCACCGGCCAGGCGCCGCCCTCCTCCCCGTGCAGCAGCACGGGCCTGCCGTGCGCGGCGCCGAGGTCGCGGAGCAGGACCCGCGCCGCCTCGGGGGCCGTCGCGGGGGAGGGGTCGGTCACCTCCGCCAGGACGCGCAGCACCCGCCCGGCCAGCGGCGACGCCGCGAACCGCGCGGCACCCTCCGTGCCGGACCAGATGCCCGCCTCGACGCCCACTCCCCGGTCGAGCAGCGCGGCGGCGACCTCCTCGGCGCCCGGCTCGTGCCAGTTGACCGAGGCGTGGTCGGGCAGCACCGTCCAGGCGCGGATCCGGGCCACCCGGGCCGCGGGATCCGGCTCGGCCCACGTACCCGTGGTGACGCCGACCGGGACGCGGACCTGTGAACGTATCGCTTCGAGCACGGCCGCAACCGCCTGCGCGGACAATGTGTCCTGTCCACAGGGGGACTTGGGATGAACGTGGATGTCCGCCGCCCCGGCCGCCACGGCCCCGGCGGCGGAGTCGGCCAGCGCTCCCGGCGACATCGGCACGACCGCGCCGGCCTCGGCCCCCCGGGCCCCGTTCAGACAGACCTGCATCATGCCCCCGATGGTGCCCGACGCCACTGACAACCGCCGGATCCGCGCGGAACCCGGCGCAGCGGAGGAGGAACACGATGAGTGTCGTCATCAGCTCGCTGAAATGGGAGGCCGCGCGCTCGGGGGCCCAGCGGATCACGTACGACGAGGACGGCTATCACCTCGTCCGCTTCCCCTACGGGGCGACCGAGGAGTCCTACGACCCGTGGCGGATGCACGACCCGGCGCACGGCGGCTCCGAGCCCTCCGCGTTTCCCGACGCCCGCTCCGGGCTGATCTGGCCGAGTCACGACGGCTGGGGCGTGCTGTCCGCCATGGTCTTCTGGGAGGCGGACACGCGCGCTCTGGAGTACCGGGCGCGCTTCGTGCGGGACCCGCTGAACTCGTCCACGGGGTACGACTCGACTGCCACGAACGACACGATGCTGACCCGGGGCGGCCAGTTCCGCACCTATCTGTGGCAGATGTTCGTGCACCCCGGGACCCCCGTCGGTCTGAAGATCTCGGCGCGCGGAGCGGGGGACGCGAGGATCGCCACCCGGATCACGCTCGCCGAGTTCAAGCTCGCCATCCACACGGACGTGCAGACGCCGTAGGCCGCCCGCACGGGGGTGCGTCCCCACGCGGCACACCCCCGCCGCCCTCACGCCGACATGAGCAGCAGCCGTCCGCGCCGCGTCTCCGCCAGGGCCTCGGGTGTCAGAACGGGCCGCGGCACGACGATGCCGCAGCCCGTGCACACCGGCCCCGACGACGGTTCGTGGGCCAGGTCGTACTTCCAGACGAGGCGGTCCTCCGCGCACACCGGGCAGACCGTGCCCGGCTCGCGCTCCAGCGCGGCGATCAGCCGCCGCAGCACCTCGGCGAGCGGTCCGTGCGGGTGGACCTCCGGGTCGTCGCACCAGGCCACCCCGAAGCCGCCCCAGGTCAGCCGGTGCCAGTCGTCCACGGTGCCCGGCCTGCGCAGTCCGTCGTGCTTCTCCTTCTTGCGGCGCTGCGCGAACGCGACCTCGTAGGCGAGCCAGACCTTGCGGGCCTCTTCCAGTTCGTCCAGCGCGGCCACGAGCCGCGCCGGGTCGGGGGATCGGTCCTCGGGGCCGAAACCGGCCCTGGAGCACAAGTGGTCCCAGGTCGCCCGATGCCCGTACGGGGCGAACCTCTCAAGGCACTTGCGCAGTGAATAGCGCCGCAGTGCCAGATCGCACCGCGGGTCGCGCACTTGTCTCGCCAGACTCCGGAAACCGGCCATCGCCCTGCACCTCCGTCACATCTGCACCTGAACTTCGGTCACTTCGGCGTCGTCGTCCTGCGGACGTCGCCGAATAGACGTATCGACACGCGATTCGGCTCCATCCGATGTCCGACGTCCGCCACCATCCGTCCACCGATCCCTTCACGACGGGCCTCCCGCCGTTGTCAACCGCCTGCCGAAGTCCGCAGCGGACAAGGTCACTCGGCCCGGACCGCTCCGCGCGGAGCCGTCGTCCCGAGAAAGTGACGCATGTTCACCTTCCGGCGCGGGGATACCGGCGGTAACGTCCGGCACCACCCCGTCGGGAGGAGCTGCCATGCCACGGCACACCCCACGCACCACCCTCGACAGACTGAGAACTCCTCGCAGATTCCCCAAGTTCCTCAAGAGCGCATCCATATGCGTCCTCATTGCCGGTCTTTTGTCCCCCATTACCCAAGCGGCCGCCGAACCGGTGGCCGTCACCGCGGCCGACGACCACTGCGGAGGCCGGTGTTCGGACATCCTTCCGCCCGGCGAGAACGGCAACGCCACCCTCGCCGAGATCCTGCTCAACCAGGCCTTCGGCACCCAGCCCGGCCACGCCGAGGACCAGCTCGCGCCCTACGCCAAACTCCCCTCGGGGTACTCCGCGCTCACCGACACCAAGATCAACGACTTCTTCAACGACGCGTCCTTCGGCGTCCCCTCCGATCAGGTCGCCTCGACCGTCAAGCCCGCAGGCCGCAGCGACGTGACGATCGTCCGGGACAAGAAGACCGGCGTTCCGCACATCACGGGCACCACCCGCTACGGCACCGAGTTCGGCGCCGGGTACGCCGCCGCCCAGGACCGGCTGTGGCTGATGGACGTCTTCCGGCACGTCGGACGCGGCCAACTGACCTCCTTCGCGGGCGGAGCACCCTCCAACCAGGGTCTGGAGCAGGAGTTCTGGCGCAACGCGCCCTACACCGAGGCCGAGCTCCAGGCCCAGATCGACGACGCCACCGCGAACAACGGCCCCCGCGGACAGCAGGCCCTCGCCGACGCCAAGGCCTACCTCGACGGTGTCAACGCCTACGTAGACGCCTCCGACAAGGGCCGCTACTTCCCCGGGGAGTACGTCCTCACCGGCCACAAGGACTCCATCACCAACGCCGGCACCATCGAGCACTTCAAGCTCACCGACCTGGTCGCGCTGGCCTCCGTCATCGGCGCGCTCTTCGGCTCGGGAGGCGGCGGCGAGGTCGGCAACGCCCTCTCGCTGCTCGCCGCCCAGTCCAGGTACGGCGTGGCCGAGGGCACCGAGGTCTGGGAGTCCTTCCGCGAGCGCAACGACCCCGAGGCGGCACTGACCGTCCACAACGGCGAGAGCTTCCCGTACGCCTCCAAGCCCGCGGACCCGCAGGGCCGGGCCCTGCCCGACGCGGGCTCGGTGACCCGGGAGCCCCTGGTGTACGACCGCACCGGGAGCGCGGCCACGTCCGGTGCCACCGGCGCCTCGGCCGCCCTCGGCTCGGCCAGGCGCGGCATGTCCAACGCCCTGGTGGTGAGCGGCAAGCACACCGCGAGCGGCCATCCCGTCGCCGTCTTCGGCCCGCAGACCGGGTACTTCGCACCCCAGCTGCTCATGCTCCAGGAGATCCAGGGACCGGGGCTCAGCGCCCGCGGCGCCTCCTTCGCGGGCCTGAGCATGTACGTCGAACTGGGGCGCGGCCGGGACTACGCGTGGAGCGCCACCACCTCCGGCCAGGACATCATCGACACGTACGCGGTCGAGCTCTGCCAGGACGACCACCACTACCTGTACCACGGAACCTGCACGGCCATGGAGAAGGTCGAGCGGACCAACGCGTGGAAGCCGACCGTCGCCGACTCGACCCCGGCGGGCTCGTACCGCATGCAGGTCTACCGCACCAGGTACGGACCGGTGGAGTACCGCGCGACGGTGGGCGGCAAGAAGGTCGCCTACACCACCCTGCGCTCCTCGTTCCTGCACGAGGCCGACTCGATCATCGGCTTCCAGATGCTCAACGACCCCGATCACGTGAAGGACGCGGCGACCTTCCAGAGCGCGGTCCAGCACATCAACTACACCTTCAACTGGTTCTACGCCGACTCCGAGCACACCGCCTACCACAACAGCGGCGACAACCCGGTCCGCGCCACCGGTGTCGACCCCGACTACCCGGTCCAGGCGCAGGCGGCCTACGAGTGGCGGAACTGGAAACCGGAGAACAACACCGCCGACTACACCCCGCCGTCCGCCCACCCCCACTCCGTCGACCAGGACTACTACATCTCCTGGAACAACAAGCAGGCCAAGGACTACTCGACGGCGTCCTGGGGCGACGGGTCCGTGCACCGCGGCAACCTCCTGGAGGACCGGGTCAGGAAACTGGTGAGCGCCGGCGGTGTCACCAGGGCCGCGCTGGTGAAGGCGATGGCCGACGCGGCCCTCGCCGACCTGCGGGCCGAGGACGTGCTGCCGAAGCTGCTGAAGGTGGTGAACGGCGAGCCCGTCACGGACGCCACCGCCGCCGCGGCCGCCGGCAAACTGTCCGCCTGGGCGAGCGCCGGCGGACGGCGGGCCGAGACCGCGGCCGGCTCGAAGACCTACGCGCACGCCGACGCGATCCGGATCATGGACGCCTGGTGGCCGCTGCTGGTGAAGGCCGAGTTCGAACCGGGCCTCGGCGCCGAGCTGTACACCGCCTTCACGAACAACCTGCCCGTCGACGAGTCGCCGTCCGCCGCGCACGGGCCGACCGGGGCACACGCCGGAAGCGCCTTCCAGTACGGCTGGTGGAGCTATGTCCACAAGGACATCCGGGCGGTCCTCGGCGAGTCGGTGCGGGGCGGCCCGGCGAAGAAGTACTGCGGCGGCGGCAGCCTCGGCGCCTGCCGGGACATCCTGATCAGCACGCTGAAGGAGGCGGCGGGAAAGACCGCCTCCCAGGTCTACCCGGGTGACGACCAGTGCTCGGCGGGCGACCAGTGGTGCGCCGACTCGATCGTGCACCGGACGCTCGGCGGCATCAAGCACGGCGGGATCGGCTGGCAGAACCGGCCGACCTACCAGCAGGTGGTGGAGTTCACGTCGCACCGGTGAGCCCGGGTGACGCACCTCTCCGTACGGCGGCGGGCCGCATCCTGACGCGACCCGCCGCCGCACGGGCCCGCCGGGGAGCCCTGGGACATCCCCGGCGGCTACCGGTAGAGGAGGTACTCCGCGCGCACGCGCCGGAACGCCGCCAGTTCGTCCTGCCAGGCCGCCACGACCTCGTCGGCCGTCGCCCCCGCGTCGATCGTCGTGCGCACCAGCGTGGAGCCCGTCAGCTTGTCGATCCAGTTGTCCGGGCGCCAGCCGAACCCGCTCCAGACCTGCTTCGCGGTCACCAGGAGCGCGATGCCGGCGCGTACGGGGTCGTACGCGGCCCGGTCGTGGACGTGGATGTGCACCCCGCCGACCGTCTTCCCCTGGAACTTGGAGAAGGTGGGCGTGAAGTACGCCTCCCTGAAGTGCACGCCGGGCAGCTCCAGGCGTTCGGCGGCCTCGGCCCACCGCCCGTCGAGACCCTCCGCCCCGAGCAGTTCGAACGGCCGGGTCGTGCCCCGCCCCTCCGACAGGTTCGTCCCCTCGAAGAGACAGGTGCCGGGGTACACGAGCGCGGTGTCGGGAGTGGGCATGTTCGGGCTCGGCGGCACCCAGGGCAGCCCCGACGCGTCGTAGAACTGCGACCGCCGCCACCCGGTCATGAGCACGGTCTCCAGCGGCACCGGCGTCGTCAGGAACTCGCCGTTGAACAGCCGGGCCAGCTCCGCCACCGTCATGCCGTGCGCCTGCGCGACGGGCTGCCGTCCGACGAAGGTCGCGAACTCCTTGTGCAGGACGGGCCCGAGGGCCGCGCGCCCGGTCACCGGGTTCGGCCGGTCGAGCACCACGAAGCGCTTGCCCGCGAGCTGCGCGGCCTCCATGCAGTCGTACAGCGTCCAGATGTACGTGTAGAAACGCGCGCCCACGTCCTGGATGTCGAAGACGACGGTGTCGACGCCGGAGGCGGTGAAGACGTCGGCCAGCGGACGGCCGCTCTTCAAGTACGTGTCGTAGACGGGGAGTCCGGTCGCCGGGTCGTCGTAGCGGCCCTCGGAGCCGCCCGCCTGCGCGGTGCCGCGGAAGCCGTGCTCGGGACCGAAGACGGCCGTCAGGTCCACCCGGTCGTCGGCGTGCATCACGTCCACGATGTGGCGCACGTCGCGGGTGATGCCGGTCGGGTTGGTGACGACGCCGACCCGCCGGCCGTCGAGCAGCGCGTAACCGTCCGAGGCCAGGCGCTCGAAGCCGGTGCGCAGCCGCCGGCCGCTTCCGTGGGCGGCGGCCGGCGCCGCGGACGCCGCGACCGCGGCCGAGGTGGCGGCGAGCAGGCCTCGTCTGGACAGCTTCATGCGGTGACCTCCGTGATCGACGGAACTGTCATGGTCACGCACGCTAGCGGTCACCGCGGCGCCACGGAACGAAGCGGACCGGCCTCGTCGGGGCCACCCCTTCCGCCACTACATACCGACTGGTTAGTCTGACGCTGCAGCAGGAGCCGATTCGCGTCGCGCCGAAGGAGACCGATGGTGGAAGCCGTGCAGGATGCGGGAGTGGTCGTCACCGGAGCGGGGGGCGGCATCGGGGCCGCGCTGGCCCGCCGCTTCGCCGCCGAGGGCGCCCGGGTCGTGGTCAACGACCTCGACGCCGACAAGGCGAGGGCCGTGGCCGACGAGATCGGCGGGACCGCGGTCCCGGGCGACGCGTCCACGATCGTCGCCGAGGCGCGCGAGGCACTCGGCGGCACGATCGACGTGTACTGCGCCAACGCGGGCCTCGGCTCCGGCGGCACCGAGGCGGCCGACGAGAAGGTCTGGGCGCTCGCCTGGGACGTCAACGTGATGGCCCACGTCCGTGCGGCCCACGAGCTGATCCCGGGCTGGCTGGAGCGCGGCAGCGGCCGCTTCGTCTCCACGGTCTCGGCCGCCGGACTGCTCACCATGGTGGGCGCCGCGCCGTACAGCGTCACCAAGCACGGGGCGTACGCCTTCGCCGAGTGGCTCTCGCTGACCTACCGCCACCGCGGAGTGAAGGTCCACGCGATCTGCCCGCAGGGCGTCCGCACGGACATGCTCACGGCCTCCGGCAGCGCCGGCGACCTGGTGCTGCGGCCGACGGCGATCGAGCCGGACGACGTCGCGTCCGCCCTGTTCGACGGGATGGCGGAGGACCGGTTCCTGATCCTCCCGCACCCCGAGGTCGCCGGGTACTACGAGGCGCGGGCCACGCACCCCGACCGCTGGCTGACCAGCATGAACCACCTCCAGCAGAAATGGGAGGCGTCCCGGTGACGGCCTCCCGCTACGCGGCCAGGCCCTGGCTGTCCCAGCTCAACGAGGCGCAGCGGGCCCCGATCGACCCCCTCGACTCCCTCGTGCACGCCCTGCGCAGGGCCGCGGCGGACACCCCGGACCGGCCCGCCCTCGCCTACTTCGACGGGCGGCTCGCCTACCGCGAGGTCGACGAGCTGAGCGACTCCGTCGCCGGGCACCTGGCCGCCCGCGGCATCGAGCGCGGCGACCGCGTGGCGATCCTGCTGCAGAACTCCCCGCACTTCGTGCTCGCGCTGTTCGGCGCGTGGAAGGCGGGCGCGGTCGTCGTGCCCGTCAATCCCATGTACAAGTCGGGCGAGGTCCGGCACGTCCTCCTAGACGCCGAGGTCAGCGCCCTCGTCTGCGCCGACCGCGCCTGGGAGTCGTATCTGCGCGAGACGGCCGCCGACTCACCCGTACGCCTCGTCCTCACGGCCTGCGAGCTGGACCTGCAAACCCGCGACGACCCGCGCGTGCTCGGCTTCGAGCGGCTCCCCGCCGCCGCGGACGCCGACGACCTCCTGACCGTGGCCCGCCGGGGCCACCCGGCCCCCGGCGGCCGCGACGCGGCCCCGGCCGACATCGCGCTGATCAGCTACACCTCGGGCACGAGCGGCGCCCCCAAGGGCGCCACCAACACCCACGGCAACCTGATGCACAACGCCGAACGCCAGCGCACCGGGCTCGACCTGCCCGAAGCGCCGGTGTACTTCGCCCTGGCGCCCCTGTTCCACATCACCGGGATGGTCGCCCAGCTCGCCGGGTGCCTCAACAGCGCGGGGACGCTCGTCCTTGCGTACCGCTTCGAGGCGGGCGTCGTCCTCGACGCCTTCGCGGAGCACCGACCCCTGTACACCGTGGGCCCCTCGACGGCGTTCATGGCGCTCGCCGCGCACCCCGCCGTCACCCGCGACCACTTCGCGTCGTTCCGGATGATCTCCTCCGGCGGGGCGCCGCTGCCGCCCGCCCTGGTGGAGAAGTTCCGGGCCGGCTTCGGCCCGTACCTCCACAACGGCTACGGCCTGACCGAGTGCAGCGCCCCCTGCGCCTCCGTACCGCCCGGCCGCGAGGCCCCGGTCGACCCGGTCTCGGGGACACTGGCCGTGGGCGTGCCGGGCCCCGACACGGTCGTACGCGTCGTCGACGACCTCGGCCGGGAGGTGCCCTTCGGGGAGCAGGGCGAGATCCTCGTCCGCGGCCCGCAGGTCGTCCCCGGCTACTGGCGCCGCCCCGAGGCCACCGCCGAGACCTTTCCTGACGGCGAGCTGCGCACCGGCGACATCGGCTTCATGGACGCCGACGGCTGGCTCTACGTGGTCGACCGCAAGAAGGACATGATCAACGCGTCCGGCTTCAAGGTGTGGCCGCGCGAGGTGGAGGACGTCCTCTACACCCATCCCGCGGTCCGCGAGGCGGCCGTCGTCGGCATCCCCGACGGCTACCGCGGAGAGACCGTCAAGGCGTACATCAGCCTGCGCCCCGGCAGCGAGGCGGACCCCGAGGGGCTCGCCGCGTACTGCAAGGAGCGGCTGGCCGCGTACAAATATCCGCGCCGGGTCGAGATCCTGCCGGAGCTGCCGAAGACGGCGAGTGGGAAGATCCTCCGACGGGAACTGCGTTCCCGCCGGGACAGCACGTCGCAGGCGGACAACGCGTAGCAGCGGACGACGCACCACACAGGTACAGCGATACGGAAGGCAGGTGGCGGCAGTGCCCAGGACGACGGACGGGGACGGGCCTCCTGTTCCGCAGCGGCTGCTCGCCGCCGCCACCCGGCTCTTCGCGGAGCGGGGCTACGACCGGACCTCCGTGCAGGAGATCGTCGAGGCGGCGGGCGTCACCAAAGGCGCCCTCTACCACTACTTCGGCTCCAAGGACGACCTCCTGCACGAGGTCTACGCGCGCGTGCTGCGCGTCCAGCAGGAGCGGCTCGACGCCTTCGCGGACGCGGACGCGCCCGTCGAGGAGCGGCTGCGGGGCGCCGCGGCCGACGTCGTGGTGACCACCATCGACAACCTCGACGACGCGTCGATCTTCTTCCGCTCCATGCACCATCTGAGCCCGGAGAAGAACAAGCAGGTACGCGCCGAGCGCCGCCGCTACCACGAGCGTTTCCGCGCGCTCATCGAAGAGGGCCAGAAGGAGGGCGTCTTCTCCACGGCCACCCCCGCCGACCTGGTCGTCGACTACCACTTCGGGTCGATCCACCACCTGTCGACGTGGTACCGCCCCGACGGCCCCCTCACCCCCCAGCAGCTCGCCGACCAACTGGCCGACATGCTGCTGAGAGCACTGCGCCCCTGAGGGAAGATCCAGCCCTTCGGCGATTGAGGAGCGAGGTCCGGGGCGGAGCCCCGAGTCGGGACGGGCAGGGGCGGTCGGGGCGAAACCCACGGCCCCTCCGCCCCCACCCCAGGGCCCCGGAGGGTCACCCGTACTTCTTGATCTCCCGCCGCGCCAGCGACCGCTGGTGCACCTCGTCCGGCCCGTCCGCGAGCTTCAGCGTCCGCGCGCTCGCCCACAGTTCGGCCAGCGGGAAGTCCTGGCTCACCCCGCCGGCGCCGTGCAGCTGCACCGCCTTGTCCAGGATGTCCACGACCGTGCGCGGAGTGGCGATCTTGATGGCCTGGATCTCCGTGTGGGCCCCCTTGTTGCCCACGGTGTCCATCATCCAGGCCGTCTTCAGGACGAGCAGACGCAGCTGCTCGACGGCCACCCGGGCGTCGGCGATCCAGTTCTGCACCACGCCCTGCTGGGCGAGCGGCTTGCCGAAGGCGCTGCGGGCAACCGCCCGGCGGCACATCAGCTCGATCGCCCGCTCGGCCATGCCGATCAGCCGCATGCAGTGGTGGATGCGGCCCGGACCGAGCCGCGCCTGGGCGATGGCGAAGCCGCCGCCCTCCTCGCCGACCAGGTTCGACACCGGCACGCGCGCGTGGTCGAAGACGACCTCCGCGTGCCCGCCGTGCGAGTGGTCCTCGTAGCCGTACACCTGCATGGCCCGCCGGATCTCGACGCCCGGGGTGTCGCGCGGGACGAGCACCATGGACTGCTGGCGCCGGATGTCGGAGCCCCCGGGGTCCGTCTTGCCCATCACGATGAAGATCTTGCAGTCCGGGTTCATCGCCCCGGAGATGTACCACTTGCGCCCGGTGATGACGTACTCTCCCCCACCCTCGGCTCCGCTCGAGCGGGAGGTGCCCCCACCGTCCCGCTCGATCAGCGTGGTGATGTTCGTGGCGTCCGAGGAGGCCACCTCGGGCTCGGTCATCGCGAACGCCGAACGGATCTCACCGGCGAGCAGCGGCTCCAGCCACTGCTTCTTCTGCCGCTCGTCGCCGAACTGCGTCAGCACCTCCATGTTGCCGGTGTCCGGGGCCGCGCAGTTCAGCGCGGTGGGCGCCAGATGGGGGCTGCGGCCGGTGATCTCGGCGAGCGGCGCGTACTGCAGGTTGGTGAGCCCGGCACCGTACTCGGAGTCCGGCAGGAAGAGGTTCCACAGCCCCTGGCGCCGCGCCTCGGCCTTCAGTTCGCCGACGACGGCGGGGGTGTCCCACGGCGAGGCCAGCCGTGCGCGCTGCTCCTCGGCGACGGCCTCCGCCGGGTACACGTACTCGTCCATGAAGGCGAGCAGTTTGCTGCGCAGCTCTTCGGTGCGCGCGTCGAATGCGAAGTCCATGGCGGGTCAGCCTTCCTGAAGGGTGGTCAGGCCGTGCTCGATGAAGACGGGGACCAGTTCGCCGATGCGGTCGAAGCCCGCGCCGACCGTCTGGCCGAGGGTGTAGCGGTAGTGGATGCCCTCCAGGATCACGGCGAGCTTGAACCACGCGAACGCCGTGTACCAGGAGACGGCGGACACGTCGCGCCCCGAGCGCGCGGCGTACCGCTCGACGATCTCGGCCGCGTCCGGGTGTCCGGCGGCCGTCGCGGTGGTGCTGATGGGGGCGTCGGGCAGGTTCAGCGGCGCGCTGTACATCACCAGCAGCCCCAGGTCGGTGAGGGGGTCACCGAGCGTGGACATCTCCCAGTCCAGGATCGCCTTGATCCGGTCGTCCGTGCCGATCAGCACGTTGTCCAGCCGGTAGTCGCCGTGCACGACGGCCGGGGCGCCGGAGGTGGGCAGCTCGCGTCCCAGGGCCGCGTGCAGTTCGTCGATCCCCGCCAGTTCGCGGTTCCTGGACGCGTCCAGCTGCTTGCCCCAGCGGCGCAGCTGCCGGTCCAGGAAACCCTCGGGCCGGCCGAAGTCCGCGAGGCCGACCTCGGCGGGGTCCACGGCGTGCAGCTCGACCAGGGTGTCGACCAGGCCGAGGACCGCGCTGCGGGTGCGCTCCGCGCCGAGCGGGGCGAGCTGCTCGGCGGTGCGGTACGGGGTGCCCTCGACGAACTCCATGACGTAGAAGGGCGCGCCGAGGACGGAGTCGTCCTCGCACAGCAGGACCGGGCGCGGCACGGGTACGGCCGTGGGATGCAGGGCGCTGATCACCCGGTGCTCGCGCTTCATGTCGTGCGCGGTGGCCAGGACGTGGCCCAGCGGCGGCCGGCGTACGACCCACTGCGTGGCGCCGTCCGTGACCGCGTACGTGAGGTTCGACCGTCCACCCTCGATCAGCCGGCCGGACAGCGTGCCGTTCACCAGTCCGGGCCGCTCGCCGTCGAGCAGGTCGCGCAACCGGTCGAGATCGAGACCCGGGGGGTGGTCTGGGCTCATCATTGCTCCTACGCACACGGAAAACAGGACGACACACATGATGCCGACCGGTCGGTATGTCGTCCAGTGCCCGCGCAGAACGTGATCGGCGTCTCCCCGGTCCTCCGGCGGCCGGAAGGCGCCGCGCCGAGGTCCCGGAGAGCCGGGGTCTCAGAACACCAGGGCCACCGCGCACGCCGCGATCGCCACCGTGCACAGCGTCGCCGCCGTCGCGTCCCGGGGCGTGAGCGCCGTCGTGCGGCCCGCGCCGGAGGCCAGGGTGCGGATACGGCGGTGGGCGACGGCCAGGAAACCCAGCCATAGCGCGCAGCACAGCGCGCAGGCGACCACCCCGAGCGGTGACGGCCCGCCGTGCAGGGCGGCCTTCACGGCGAGCACGGCGGCCACGGTGCTCGACAGGGTCGTACGCCGCCAGGCCAGCCGCGTACGTTCCGGCTGGAGCCCCGGGTCCCGGTCCCGGGCGGGCGCGGTCACCCTTCCCAGCCGACGAGGACGGCCAGCACCATCGCCACGGCGACGACCGCGACGGCGATCCCGAGCAGCGCGGGGAAGCGGGACACCGGCAGATCCTTGCCCCGCCGCATCGCCCGCTCGCAGCGCACCCAGTGGTTGACCGCCCGCAGGGAGCACAGCACGCCCGCCACGAGCAGCGCGAGGGCCAGTCCGACCCGCCATCCCCACCGCAGGTCGGGCAGGAACTGGTCCACGGCGAATCCGCCGCCGATGAGCGCCATCGCGGTGCGCAGCCACGCCAGGAAGGTCCGCTCGTTCGCCAGCGAGAACCGGTAGTCGGGCGTCCCGCCCTCCTCCCGGATCTCCTGGGGCGCGAACCACAGCCGGACGTTCCGTACGAATTCGATCACGCCAGGGACCCTACCGGGGCGCTCGCGGCCACCCGGCGGGGGCGCCGGGCCCGGCACCGGCGCGCGGGAACGGGTCAGCCCGGCGAGCGGTGGGCCTTCAGACGCTCGTACGCCGCCAGACCGTCGGGGACCCACTCCCAGTCCGTCAGGCGCCGTTCCACCTCGTCCTCGGGGAGGAAGCCGTGCCAGGCGACCTCCTCGGCCTGCGGGCGCACCGGCAGCTCGCAGCGCACCTCGTACACGGCCGACCACCAGCTCTGCCCGCCGCCGTTGTCGTACAGGAAGGTGAAGAGCCGGCGCGGGCGGGGGAGCCCCTGGACGCCCAGCTCCTCCTCGGCCTCGCGCAGCGCCGCGTCGTCGTACGTCTCACCGGCGCCGACGACGCCGCCCACGAACATGTCGTACAGCGAGGGGAAGACCAGCTTCGTCGGAGTGCGGCGGTGGACGAAGATCCGGCCCTCGGCGTCACGGACCTGGACGAACGCGCAGCGGTGGCGCAGGCCGCGCGCGTACGCCTCCCCGCGGGGCGACTGTCCGATCACCCGGTCGTTCTCGTCCACGATGTCGAGGATCTCGTCGGCGGCGCTCATGGCCCCATCCAAGCAGGTGCCGGGCGCCTTCGGACCGACGGGCCCGCGTGCACTCAGCGCGGCTGGAGGTCCCGGGCCCGCTCGGCGTCCGAGGCCCCCTGGGGCATCGCCGGGTGCAGGCCCAGCAGCACGATTCCGGCCACCACGGCCGCGAGCCCGGCCGCCTGCCAGGCGAGCGCGCCCGTGTCCGTACGCAGCCGGTCCCCGAGGAAACCCACCCCGCAGACGATCCCGGCCAGCGGCTGGGCGGCGGTCAGCGCCGGCAGCGACATCCGCAGCGGCCCCGTCTCGAAGGCGCTCTGCACCAGCACCAGCCCGGTGACGCCCAGCACCAGCACGCCGTACGGCTGCCATCCGGTGAGCAGTTCGGCCCACCCGCCCTCGGCGAACCGCTCCCCGCAGATCCGGGTCAGCGCGTCCTGCACGCCGTAGAGCAGGCCCGCGGCCGTGGCCAGCAGCACCGGCGCCGAGCTGAGCCGGGTCCGTTTCGCGTACGCGGTGAGCAGCAGCGCGATCCCGACCATGATCCCGATGATCAGCCAGTGCCGCAGCGGGTCGGTGACCGCGTCGCCGCCCTTTGGCTGACCCGCCACGATGAACGCGGTGACCCCGCCCGCGAGCAGCACGAGGCCCGCCCAGCCCTGCCGGCCGAGCGGCTGCTTGGTCTGGTGGCGCGAGAGGGCGAGCGCGAACAGGAGGTTCGTGGCGAGGAGGGGCTCCACCAGGGACAGCTCGCCGCGGCTCAGGGCGACCGCGCCGAGCGCCATGCCGACCACCATGAGCCCGATGCCGCCCAGCCAGGTGGGGACGCGGATGAGGTCGAGCAGCAGCCGGGGGGAGAGGAAGTCGCTCAGCGGGGCGTGGGAGGCGGCCTTCTGCTGGAGTACGAAGCCGAAGCCCAGACAACAGGCCGCACTCACGGCGAGGACCAGAACCAGAACCGACACGCTGCGTACCTCGATGACTCGGAGGGGACACGGTGCGTATCCCGCCGACTGTAGCGCTCCGGGCTGTGACCCGCCCACGGGCGAACCCGGAACCCGGCAGTTGACTCGGTCAGCCATCTGCCGAAGGATCTGACCGACCAGTAACAACGCCTCCGGCGCCGCTGGTCGACTCTTACCACTGTCTCACCTGCCGGCCGCGAGCCGCCGTCCCGTGCGGGCGGCGATCCCGACCGGTCGGAATGCCGAGAGGACGCGTACATGGCCTACGACGCAGACGTGATCGTGATCGGAGCCGGCCTCGCGGGCCTGGCGGCGACCGCGGAGCTCGTCGATGCCGGCCGCAGAGTGATCCTCCTCGACCAGGAGCCCGA
This sequence comes from Streptomyces sp. NPDC043867, assembly GCF_056435845.1. Lineage (NCBI taxonomy): Bacteria > Bacillati > Actinomycetota > Actinomycetes > Kitasatosporales > Streptomycetaceae > Streptomyces > Streptomyces sp. NPDC043867. Next base: position 47,953 of record NZ_JBWKDS010000034.1, read on the forward strand.
GCAGTCGCTAGGGGGCCAGGCGCACTGGTCCTTCGGCGGCCTGTTCTTCGTGAACTCCCCCGAGCAGCGCCGCATGCGGATCAAGGACAGTCACGCGCTGGCGCTCCAGGACTGGATGGGCACGGCCGGCTTCGACCGGCCCGAGGACCACTGGCCGCGCCGCTGGGCCGAGGCGTACGTGGACTTCGCGGCCGGCGAGAAGCGGTCCTGGCTGCACCGGCAGGGCGTCCGGTTCTTCCCGGTGGTCGGCTGGGCCGAGCGCGGCGGCTACGACGCCAACGGGCACGGCAACTCCGTGCCGCGCTTCCACATCACCTGGGGGACCGGGCCCGGCCTGGTCGCCCCCTTCGAGCGCCGGGTCCGCGCCGGGGTCGCCCGCGGCCTCGTGCAGCTCAGGTTCCGCCACCGCGTCACCGGTCTGGCGCGCAGCGCGGGCGCCGTCGACACGGTCACCGGCGAGATCCTGGAGCCGACCGGTATCGAACGCGGCCGGGCCAGCAGCCGCACGGTCACCGGCGCCTTCGAGCTCAGGGCGCAGGCGGTGATCGTGACCTCCGGCGGCATCGGCGGCAACCACGACCTGGTCCGTGCGAACTGGCCGGAGCGGCTGGGCAGCCCGCCCGAGAAGATGGTCGCGGGGGTGCCCGCGCACGTCGACGGCAGGATGCTCGCGATCGCCGAGGAGGCGGGCGCGCACCTCATCAACCGCGACCGCATGTGGCACTACACCGAGGGCATCCAGAACTGGAACCCCGTCTGGGAGAACCACGGCATCCGCATCCTGCCCGGCCCGTCCTCGCTCTGGCTGGACGCCCGCGGCAACCGGCTCCCCGTGCCGCTCTTCCCCGGCTTCGACACCCTCGGCACCCTGGAACACATCATGCGGACCGGGTACGACTACACGTGGTTCGTGCTCGACCAGAAGATCATCGGCAAGGAGTTCGCGCTCTCGGGCTCGGAGCAGAATCCCGACCTCACCGGAAAGTCCGTGCGGGGCGTCCTGGAACGCGCCCGCACCGAGGTGCCGGGACCGGTCAGGGCGTTCATGGACAACGGCGTCGACTTCGTCGTGGAGAAGGACCTGAGCGCGCTGGTACGGGGCATGAACGCGCTCACCGAGGAGCCGCTCATCGACGAGGCCGCGCTGCGCCGGGAGATCGTCGCCCGGGACCGGGAGATGGCCAACCCGTTCACCAAGGACCTCCAGGTGACCGCGATCCACGGGGCCCGCAAGTACCTCGGGGACAAGCTGATCAGGACGGCGACGCCGCACCGCATCCTCGACCCCAAGGCGGGACCGCTGATCGCCGTCCGCCTGAACATCCTCACCCGCAAGACCCTCGGCGGCCTGGAGACCGACCTCTCCTCACGCGTGCTGACGGAGGGCGGCGACCCGCTGGCCGGGGTGTACGCGGCGGGGGAGGCGGCCGGTTTCGGCGGCGGCGGGGTGCACGGGTACCGCTCCCTGGAGGGCACCTTCCTCGGCGGCTGCCTGTTCTCCGGCCGCACGGCGGGCCGAGCCGCAGCCAAGTCCGTGAGCTGACCCCGGGGGGCCACCGGGCCGGACGCGGCTGTCCCGCATACGTAGCGGTGCCGCGCCGGGACCTGTCCCGGAGGGGGCCGCCCGAACCCGACCGGCAGCGGCCGACCCCGCCGGGAGCAACGGCCCCCTGGCGGGAGCAGACGGCCCCGGCCCCGGCGGGAGCAGACGGCCCTCGCCCCGACGGGACTGGCCGGCCCCGCCCCGCAGGCGGGTGGGAGACGGCCCGTTCCACGGCGGGAGTAGACGGTCCTCGCTCTCGCGGGACGGCCGGCCCCGCCCCGCAGGCGGGTGGGAGACGGCCCGTTCCACGGCGGGAGTAGACGGTCCTCGCTCTCGCGGGACGGCCGGCCCCGCCCCGCAGGCGGGTGGGAGACGGCCCCGCATCCCGGGACCGAAGCCCTCCCGCCGGGCGGCGACCGACCGGCCCCCGCTGGAGCGGACGGGGCCCGCCCCCGGCGTCTCTGCCCGGAGGAGCAGAGGGCCCCCGCCCCTGTGGAAGCGGCTGGCTCGCGGCCCCGCATGCGTGGCCCGCCCCCGCGCTGCGGCAGCGAATCGCCTCCGTGCTGCGGCGACGGACCCATCCCCGCCGCCGCGGGAGCGAACCGCTCGCACCGGGCGGCGACGCACCGGATCCCGTTTCCGCGGCAGCGGACGGGCGCTGTGCCGGCGGCTCCTGTCCGCGCGGGAGCAGACGGCCCCCGCCGCCGCGGGAGTGGCCGCCCCCGTCCCGCAGGCGTGGCCCGCCCGCCCCCGCCCCCGCGGCCCGGCAGCCAACCCCTCCGGCCCGGCGGCAACGCACCGGCCCCCGTCGCCCCGCGAGCGGCCCAGCCTCCACGCCTGTGGGGGGGCGGGCCGGGTCTGCCCGGGGCGGGCCGGGTCCCGTCCTGCGGCGAAGGTCCGGCCTCCGCTGGGCGGGAGCGGGCCGACCCCACCCGTCGGCCACGGACCGCACCCGTCACCGCCCCCGTTCCGCGCGGGCCAACTCGGCCCGCGCCAGGGCCTCCCGGCCGGAACCGGTGAGCGGCGGGGGCCAACCCCGCTGACGCCGGGGACAGTTGACACGTGTCGGAAATCAAGCCGCCCTTGACGCCAACCGTTGGCTGAGGGTTTGCTTTGCGTGATCAGGCCCCGCCGGGCCCCGCTCTGTCTGGACCACCCGCGTAAGGACCGCCCGCGGTGCCCCCACCCCCACCCCCTCTCGGCCGCGGCCGCAAGCGCGCGACCCAGGCCTTCGACGCCGCACTCGACGACGTCGAACTGGTCACCGCACGCGCCGCGTTGGCCCAGGGCCGGTGGGCCGGCGTCCGCGCACTGCTCGGCGCGACCGGGGACGACTGGGACCGCCGGGGGCACCGGGTGACCGTGCTCGCCCAGGAACCCACCGCCCTCACCTGGGCGCGCGACTGGCTGCTCGCCGAACCCGAGTCGACCTGCGCCTCCGTGTTCCTCGCGGTCGCCACCGTCCAGCGCGCGCTGGACGGCAAGGAACGGCCGGACGGCGCCCGCGAGGCATGCCGCGCCGCCGCCGCGCTCGCGCCCGCCGACCCCACCCCGTGGCTCGGACTGCTGATGCTGGAGCGCTCGATCGGCAGCGAGGAGGACGTCGTCCGCCTCTTCGACGAGGTCCGCCACCGCTACCCCGACCACCACCACGCGCACCACCTGATGGTCGCGCGCCTCGCCGAGCGCCGCGCCGACGCCGGCCAGGACCCGCTGCACGAGGTCTACGACTTCGCCAACTGGGCCGCCGAACAGGCCCCCGCCGACTCGCCGCTCGCCATCCTCCCGGTGGTCGCGCACGCCGAGCGCTACCGCGTGCTCGCCGCGGCGGGCCTCGAACCCCCCGACCCGGCCGCCTCCGGGCACTGGGTGGGACGCCGGGCCCGCCAGGTGATGAAGGCGGCCTTCGACTGGTGGCTGGAGTGGGAGCGCGACGACCACCCACGCCGCCACATCGACCTCAACTTCCTCGCCCACGCGAAGTCCTGCGAGGGCCGGGGCGCCGAGGCCGCCGCCCTCTTCCACCGCATCGGACCGCACGCCACCCCGGCGCCCTGGTCGTACCCCGACCGCGATCCGCACAAAGCCTTCCGTGCCGCCCGCGACAGCGCGCTGGGCACGGCCTGATCCGCACACCACCTGAGAGGACGACCCCGCCATGACGACGGGCAGTTCGAGCACGAGTGAGAGCAGCAGACGCACCGCCGGAACCGGCATCAGCACGTTCAAGGGGCAGGACCGCGCACTGCGCGCCGACCGGCTGGGCACGGCCGGCCTCCTGCTCTCCGTGCTGGCCGCGACCGGCCCCCTCATGGTCGTCGCGGGTGTCATGCCCACCACATTCGGGGTGATGGGGATCGTCGGGCAGCCGCTGCTCTTCGTCATCCTCGGCGTGGTGCTGGCCCTGTTCTCCGTCGGGTACGCCGAGATGAGCCGCCACGTCCACAACGCGGGCGCCTTCTACGCGTACATCTCCCGCGGCCTCGGCGGCACCGCGGGCGCCGGCGCCGCCCTGGTCGCCCTCGTCGCCTACAGCGCGCTCCAGGTCGGCATCTACGGCATCTTCGGCTTCGAGGTCTCCAACCTCTGCGCCACCTACCTCGACGTCGACATCGCCTGGTGGATACCGGCCCTGGTGTCCGTGCTCGTGGTCGGCGCGCTCGCCTGGCTGAAGATCGACGTGAACGCCCGCGTGCTCGGCGTGCTGCTGCTCATCGAGGTAGCCCTGGTCGTCGTCTTCGACATCGCGGCCGTCGCCGACCCGGCCCGGGAAGGCCTGTCACTGCACGCCTTCAACCCGGACACGCTCACCGGCGCGGGCGTCGGCACCGCCCTGTGCTTCTGCATCGCGGCCTTCACCGGCTTCGAACAGGCGCCGGTGTACGCCGAGGAGACCAGCCGGCCGCACATCCTCGTACCGCGGGTGATGTTCCTGGCGATCGCCTTCGTCGCCGTCTTCTTCGCGATCAGCTCCTGGGCGCTCACGGTCGCCGCCGGACCCTCCGCGATCGTGCCCGCTGCCCAGAAGCAGAGCGCGGGGCTGCTGTTCTTCCTCACCGAACCACGGCTCGGCGACACCTTCACCGACGTCATGCACATCCTGTTCGTGACCGGCATGTTCGCGGCGATGCTCAGCTTCCACAACGTCGTCGCGCGGTACGCCTTCGCCATGGGCCGCGAGGGACTGCTCCCCGCCGCCTTCGGACGCACCACCGGCGCCAGCGGCGCCCCCGGCACGGGCTCGCTCCTGCAGACGACCGTGTCGGTGCTGATCGTCGGCGCCTTCGCGGTGGCGGACGACGGCCCGGCCGGCGACCCGACCGCGCCCGTACTGCACCTGTTCACCTGGGGCGGCAACGTCGGCGCCCTCGGCGTCATCCTCCTGATGGCCGCCGCCTCCTTCTCGGTGGTCGTCTTCTTCGCCCGCCGCGGTGCCGCCCGCGCCCAGGCCTGGCGCCTGGTCACCTCCGTGCTCGCGGGCCTCGCCCTGCTCGTCATCGCGGGCTACACGGTCAAGGACTTCGACGTCCTCGTCGGCACGGGCCCGGACTCCGCGCTGAACTGGGCACTGCCCGCCGTCATCGGGGGCGCCCTGGTCGTCGGCCTGGCCCAGGGGCTCGTCCTGCGCTCCCGCAAGCCCGAGGCGCACGCCAGGATCGGACTGGGCAACGAGGCGTTCCAGCTGGACAAGGCGGCGGGATCGGCGCCCTGAGCACGGCCGGGGCAGTGGTTACGGAATTCTGACGGGCACCCGCGGCCCCTGGCCCGAAGGGGGTCGCGGGTGGTCGAATCAGTACGTGAACTCCGAACGGCCCGACGAGCAGGGCAAACCCGTCGGCCGGCGGGTCCTGCTCGGCACCCTCGGCCTCGGCGCGCTGGGCGTGGTGACCGCGCCCACGCTCCAGCGCGGCCTGGAAGGCTTCCTGGGCGGCGCCGCCGACAGGGACCCCACCGGCCTCACCGGGCTCCTGCCCAACGGCGGCGGCTTCCGGTACTACTCGGTGACCTCGTCGGTCCCCCGCAAGAGCGCGCCGGACTACCGCCTCACGGTCGACGGACTCGTCGACCGCCCCACCGCCTACACCCTCGCCGACCTGCGGGCCCTGCCCCGGACCCGGCTCGTCCACGACGTGCAGTGCGTCACCGGCTGGCGGGTGCCCGGCACTCCCTTCGAGGGGGTGCGCCTGTCCCGGCTCCTGGACGCCGCGGGCGTGCACGCGTCGGCCGGAGCGGTCCGCTTCACCTGCTTCGACGGCGCCTACAGCGAGAGCCTCACGCTCGACCAGGCCCGCCGCCGGGACGTCCTGGTGGCCCTGCGCATGCAGGACAAGGACCTGGCTCACGCGCACGGCGGCCCGGTCCGCCTGTACGTGGCGCCCATGTACTTCTACAAGTCCGCCAAGTGGCTCTCCGGCATCACCGTCACCGAGGACGTCGAGCCCGGGTACTGGGAGAAGCGGGGCTACGACGTCGACGCCTGGGTCGGCCGCTCGAACGGACGTGACGATGCGCCCACCGGCTGACGCTCCGGCCCTCGCCGCCCGCGTACGGCGCTTCACGCCCGCCGAACGCTGGGTCCACCGCGCGACGGCAGCGCTGATGGGCCTGTGCGTCGCGACGGCGGCCTGCCTCTACCTGCCGGTCTTCGCCGAACTCGTCGGCCGGCGCGCACTCGTCGTCCGGGTGCACGAGTGGACGGGCCTGCTGCTGCCCGTCCCGGTCCTGGCGGGCCTTCTCTCGCGCGCCTTCCGGGCGGACCTCGGCCGCCTCAACCGCTGGGGCCCGCACGACCGGACGTGGCTGCGCGCGGCCCTGCGCCGCGGCACCCGCCGCGCCGGCCGCCCCGCGGGCAAGTTCAACGCGGGCCAGAAGACCTACGCCGCCTGGATCGCCGGGGCGAGCCTGGTGATGCTCGGCACCGGGCTGCTGATGTGGTTCACCCACCTCACCCCCCTGCTGTGGCGCACCTCGGCGACCTTCGTGCACGACTGGCTGGCCCTGACGGTCGGCATCGTCCTCGCCGGGCACATCGGGACGGCCCTCGCGGACCCGGAGGCCCGCCGGGGGCTGCGCACGGGCTCGGTGACCCGGGAGTGGGCGGAGCGGGAGCACTCGCTCTGGCGCCCGTAGTCCCGGACGCCGGTGCCTCTCCCGGGCCGTCCGCTAGGGCCTGTCGTTTGGATCATGCCGGCGTCGCGGGGTCTGGCACGCACATCTGCGGCGTTGTCGTCGGTCGCCGACGCTCCGCGTCGACTCCCTCCTCCGCCTTGCAGCTGCACGCGCCAGATCCCGCTCGGGTCGGTCAGGACGAACCGTCGGTCACAGCCAGCCTGATCCAAACGACAGGCCCTAGATCACGAGGGACAGCAGCAGGACCAGCCCGCCGGCGACCACGGAGATGATGGTCTCCATGACCGACCAGGTCTTGACCGTCTGTCCGACGTTCAGGCCGAAGTACTCCTTGACCAGCCAGAACCCGGCGTCGTTGACATGGCTGAAGAAGAGCGAGCCCGCACCGATCGCCAGCACCAGCAGCGAGGTGTGGGCGGTCGACATGTCGGCGGCCAGGGGCGCGACGAGACCGGCCGCCGAGATCGTCGCCACGGTCGCCGAGCCGGTCGCGAGCCGGATCGCCACCGCGATCAGCCAGGCCAGCAGCAGCGCGGGGATCGACCAGTCCTCGGAGATGTCCAGAATCATCCGGCCCACCCCGCAGTCGATCAGCGTCTGCTTGAAGCCGCCGCCCGCACCGACGATCAGCAGGATCCCGGCGATCGGGGCGAGGGACTTCTCGACGGTCGTCGACAGCCGCTCCCGGGTGAACCCGGCCGCCCGGCCCAGCGTGAACATGCCCACGATGACGGCCGTGAGCAGCGCGATCAGCGGAGAGCCCACGACGTCGAAGACGCGCTGGACCATGTGCGCGGGGTCGTCCACGACGATGTCCACGAGCGCCTTGGCCAGCATCAGCACGACCGGCAGCAGCATGGTGAAGAGCGTGGCGCCGAACCCGGGGCGCTTGTGGAGGTCCTCGGACGCGCGGGCGGGGATCATGCGCTCCGGCGCCGGGACGTCCACCCAGCGGGCCGCGTACCTGGAGAAGACGGGACCCGCGATGATCACCGTCGGGACGGCGACCAGGACGCCGAGCGCCAGGGTGACGCCGAGGTTGGCCTTGACCGCGTCGATCGCGACCAGCGGGCCGGGGTGCGGCGGGATCAGGCCGTGCATCACGGACAGTCCGGCGAGGGCGGGGATGCCGATGCGCATCAGCGAGTAGTTGCCCCGCTTGGCGACCATCAGCACCACGGGGATCAGCAGGACGATGCCGACCTCGAAGAACAGCGGCAGACCGATCACGGACGCGATCAGCACCATCGCCCACGGCATGGCACGCCCGCCCGCCCTGGCGAGGATCGTGTCGACGATCTGGTCGGCGCCGCCGGAGTCGGCGAGCAGCTTGCCGAGGATCGCGCCGAGGGCGATGAGGACGCCCACGCCCGCGACGGTCGAGCCGAGTCCCGCGGTGAAGCTGAGGATCGTCTTGTCGAGCGGAGCCCCGGCGAAGGCGCCCAGTGCGAGCGAGCCGATGGTCAGGGCGAGAAAGGCGTGCAGCTTGAACTTCGTGATGAGCAGGACGATGACGGCGATGCCGGCCAGGACGGCTATGCCCAGCCGGGCATGGCCTGCCGAGGTGATCGGCTCGACGGCGTCCGCTGCCAGCATCTCGACGCTGAGTCTGGTCACGGTGCTTCCCTTGCGTGTACGGGATGGTCGGGGAGAACCCCGGGGCTCCGGCGGAACCCCCGGGGGACCTACTGCGGGGGCTCGGACAGACCGCGCAGCGCGGTCACGGCCCGTTCGGTGATGTCGCCGGGGCCGCCGGACACGTCGACCGCGACACCCGCCTCGTCCGCTCCCAGCGGCTGGAGGGTGGCGAACTGGGAGTCCAGCAGCGCGGCCGGCATGAAATGCCCCTGCCGCTGCGACATCCGGTCCTCGATGAGCTCGCGGTCGCCCGCGAGGTGGACGAAGACGACCTCGGGCGCGGCGGCCCGCAGCCGGTCGCGGTAACTCCGCTTGAGCGCCGAGCAGCTGACGACGCCGCCGAGTCCGGCCCGGTCGTGCGCCCAGACGCCGATCGCGTCCAGCCACGGCCCGCGGTCTTCGTCGGTCAGCGGCGTCCCCGCCGACATCCTGGCGATGTTGGCCGGCGGGTGGAAGTCGTCGCCCTCTGCGTACGGAACGCCGAGCCGGTCGGCCAGCAGGGGGCCGATGGTGGTCTTGCCGGTCCCTGACACGCCCATGACCACGACCACGTAGGGGGTGTGCGTCTGCTGCATCATGCTCCCGCTGTCCTCGTCGACACCTGATGTCGACGACACTGAAACCCATTAGGTATGACAAATTCAAGAGTCTGTGACATATAAGTCTGACTTTTTCCCCGGGGTGAAGTCCTCGTACGCTGGCCCCATGAGCACACGGGGCCGGGGGCTGCACGGACACGTACTGGACACCCTCGGGCCGGCCATCACAGCGGGCGACTACCCGCCGGGCAGCGTGTTGCGCACGGACGAACTCGCCCAGCGCTTCGAGGTGTCGCGCTCGGTGATGCGCGAAGCGGTCCGGGTCCTCGAATCCATGTACCTGGTCGAGTCCCGCCGCCGCGTCGGTGTCACGGTCCGCCCCAGGGCCGAGTGGAACGTCTACGACCCGCAGGTCATCCGGTGGCGGCTGGCCGGCGCCGACCGCGCCCACCAGCTCCGCTCGCTCACCGTGCTGCGCTCCGCCGTGGAACCCGTCGCCGCCGGACTGGCCGCACGGCACGCCACGGCCGCCCAGTGCGCCGAGCTCACGGAGTGCGCGCTGGGCATGGTCGCCACGTCACGCGGCCGGCAGCTGGAGAAGTACCTCGTCCACGACGTCGCCTTCCACCGCGTGATCCTGGACGCGTCCGGCAACGAGATGTTCGCCCGGCTCGGTGACGTCGTCGCCGAGGTCCTCGAGGGCCGTACCCACCACGAGGTCATGTTCGAGGATCCCGCCCCGGCAGCCGTCACCCTGCACGTCCGGGTCGCCGAGGCGGTCCGCGCGGGCGACGGGGCCCGCGCCGAGGAACTCACCCGCGAGATCACCGTCGGCGCCCTGCGGGAACTGGACATCCTGGCCCCCTGAACGGCCTTCGCCCCGAGGGCGGCCGACAGGCCGGGGTCACTCCACGAAGTCACCGTCGACGTACACCCAGGCCCCCTCGACCCGCTCGAACCGGCTGCGCTCGTGCAGCACACCTCCGGCGTAGCCCGCCCGGAAGGTCACGGTCCCCGAGGAGTGGAACGCGGATCCCCCGCCCGTCTCCAGGATCTCCAGCCCGGTCCAGCGCATCCCCGGGTCGAACTCCACCCGCGGCGGACGGGTCCCGGGGTGCCAGGTACGCAGCAGATACCCCTCGTCGCGCTTGACGAAGGCGCTGTACCGCGAGCGCATGAGCGCCTCGGCGGTGGGCGCGGCGGCCTCGCCGCGGTGGAAGCGGCCACAGCACGCGGCGTAGGGCTGGGGGAGTCCGCACGGGCAGGAACGCGTGATCATGCCCGCCATTGTGTCGTGCCGCCCCCGCCCGTCGCGCCGGGGACCGGCAGACAAAGAGCGAGGCCGTGACCTCGCGGTCACGGCCTCGCTCTGTGATGTGTCCGAGGGGGGACTTGAACCCCCACGCCCGATAAAGGGCACTAGCACCTCAAGCTAGCGCGTCTGCCATTCCGCCACCCGGACAAGGTGTCTGTCGCGCGGGGTTTCCCTCGCGGCGACAGAGGAAACATTACCAGGCTTCCACGGGCGCCCGATCACACCCCGTCGGGGCGTGAACGACGTGTGACGGGCCCGGCCCGCCCTTGGGGCGGACGGGGTGCCGGAGAGAGGATGAGGGGGACCACCAGCAGTGACAGCGGGAGGAAGCAGCGTGAGCGAGTCGAACACGGCCAGGGGTGTCTCCGGCGAGGACGAGGTCGTCGACCTCTGCCGCGAGCTGATCCGGATGGACACCAGCAACTACGGAGACCACTCGGGGCCGGGCGAGCGCAAGGCCGCCGAGTACATCGCCGAGAAGCTCGCCGAGGTGGGGCTCGAACCGCAGATCTTCGAGTCTCACCAGGGGCGCGCCTCCACGGTGGCCCGCATCGAGGGGGAGGACCCCTCGCGGCCCGCGCTGCTCATCCACGGCCACACCGACGTCGTACCGGCCAACGCGGCGGACTGGACCCACCATCCGTTCTCGGGCGAGATCGCGGACGGCTGCGTGTGGGGCCGGGGCGCGGTCGACATGAAGGACATGGACGCGATGACCCTCGCGGTCGTCCGTGACCGGCTGCGCACCGGCCGCAAGCCCCCGCGCGACATCGTCCTCGCCTTCCTCGCGGACGAGGAGGCGGGCGGCACGTGGGGCGCGCGGCACCTGGTCGACAAGCACCCGGGCCTCTTCGAGGGGGTCACCGAGGCGATCGGCGAGGTCGGCGGCTTCTCCTTCACGGTCAACGAGAACCTGCGGCTCTACCTCGTCGAGACGGCCCAGAAGGGCATGCACTGGATGAAGCTGACCGTGGACGGCACCGCCGGCCACGGTTCGATGATCCACCGGGACAACGCGATCACCGAGCTGTCCGAGGCGGTCGGCCGGCTCGGCCGGCACAAGTTCCCCGTCCGGGTCACCAAGACGCTCCGGCACTTCCTCGACGAACTCGGCGACGCGCTCGGCACCGAACTCGACCCCGAGAACATGGACGCGACGCTCGCCAAGCTCGGCGGTATCGCCAAGCTGATCGGCGCCTCCCTGCAGAACACGGCCAACCCGACCCAGCTGGGCGCCGGCTACAAGGTCAACGTGATCCCCGGGCAGGCCACCGCGCACGTCGACGGCCGCTATCTGCCGGGCTACGAGGACGAGTTCCTCGCCGACCTGGACCGGATCCTCGGCCCGCGGGTGAAGCGTGAGGACGTGCACGCGGACAAGGCGCTGGAGACGACCTTCGACGGCGCGCTGGTCGACGCCATGCAGATCGCGCTGTCGGCCGAGGACCCGATCGCGCGCGCCGTCCCGTACATGCTCTCGGCGGGCACCGACGCCAAGTCCTTCGCCGACCTCGGCATCCGCTGCTTCGGATTCGCCCCGCTGAAGCTGCCGCCGGAGCTGGACTTCGCGGGCATGTTCCACGGGGTCGACGAGCGGGTGCCGGTGGACGCCCTGCGGTTCGGCGTGCGCGTGCTGGACCGCTTCATCGACGCGTCCTGAGCGCTGCCCCTCGGGCGCCGCTGAGGACGTCGTGAGGTACGCAGGTAAAACGACACTCCCATAATCGCCAGCGCGTGCGGAGCCGACTGAGAAGAGTGAATGCGACCATAAGCTCGTAGCTCGATTACTCCCTCCTCGTTACAGCTCGTGTGACCCGAAGCTGGGGTCACATTTGTCTACGAGGAGGAATAATGATCAAGAAGATCGTCGCCGCCGCCGTTGCCACCAGTGGTCTGGTTCTCGCCGGTGCGGGCCTGGCCGCCGCCGACTCGGGTGCCCAGGGTGCCGCCGTGAACTCCCCCGGTGTCCTGTCCGGCAACGTTGTGCAGGTTCCCGTTCACATCCCCGTGAACGTCTGCGGCAACACGGTCTCCGTGATCGGGCTGCTGAACCCCGCCTTCGGCAACGCCTGCGTCAACAAGTGACGCTGTGCCTCGTCCCATGAGGCTCTGAGTCCTCGTCGGCCCCGGAGCGCGTACCACGCGCCCCGGGGCCGACCGGGCTTTCCGTGTCCGCGTCCACCGCGCGGACACGCACCGCAAGGTCCCAGGCAAGGTCGAAGGCAGGTAACAGCAATGCGACAGGTCACCCGCAAGAGCCTGATGACGATGGCGGCCGCGACCGGCGTGCTCGCCGCCGCGACCGGCGTGCTCGCCGCCGCGGGCGGCTACGCGCACGCCGACTCGGGAGCGCACGGCGCCGGTGAGCACTCGCCCGGCGTGCTGTCGGGCAACACGGTCCAGGCGCCGGTGCACGCACCGGTCAACGTCTGCGGCAACACCGTGAACGTCGTCGGGCTGCTCAACCCCGCGATGGGCAACACGTGCGTCCAGCAGAGCGGCCGGGGCGGTCCCGCCGGGGGGCACGGCACCGGCTCGCACCCGGGAGGCGGCGCGCACGCGGGCGGACACACCGGTGGCTCACCCGGCGTCGGTTCCGGCAACCACGTCCAGGTGCCGGTCGACGTACCGGTCAACGTCTGCGGCAACAGCGTGAACGTGGCTGGCGTCGGCAACCCCGCGGCGGCCAATGCGTGCGGCAACGCGGACGGCGGTCACTCCGGCACCGGCGGCCACGGAATCCCGCCGTCGGGCGGCCCGAACCACCCGGGCCACCCTGGCGACCCGAACCACCCGGGCGGGTCGGGGCAGGGCGGCCACCGGGGTGCGACGTCCCCAGCGGGCGGCGAGGACCGCACCGGTGCCTCGCGGATCAGCGCGGCCGGCGCACGGTCCGACGCCGCGCGGCAGGGAGCGGGACAGCTCGCCCACACCGGCAGTGACCTGCCGGTGGGCCTGCTGCTTCCGGCGGGCGCGGGCGCGCTGCTCGGGGGCGCGCTCCTCTATCGCAGGGCACGCTCGGCGGCGTAGGACCGGCGGAAACGGCCGGAACGACACATGACGCCCCGGCATCAGGCCGCATCACGTCACGGCGACGCAGTGGACCGGAGCGGGCCCGCACGGGCGGACCCGCTCCGTTTCAGCCGGGTCCGCTCACCACGTGGCGCGTACCTGGCGGATGATCCGCCGACGCAACCGCACTCTGCGGCTGCCGTCGGCATGCAGGCTCAGGCGGTCCAACTCCCAGTGTCCGTACTCCGCATGGTCCGTCAGCAGACGTGTGGCTTCCTTGCGGGAGACCCCGCGCGGTACGTACACGTCGACAAATTCGTATTCCGGCATCGCATCTATTGTGCGGGCAGAGGCCGTGTACGGATAGCGTCTGCACTATGTCTGATGCTGCGCAGCCCACCGCTGCCGAGGTACGTGCCGCCGCCGAGGCGGTCAAGACCGCTCTCGACCGCCACCTGGCCGCGGTCGAGCGCAGGACGGGTGAGGACGACCCGGCCGTGTACGAGGCGTTCAACGAGCTGGCCGCGGCCGCGGAGGAGTACGACGAACTGCTCTACGAGCGCTACGACGAGGTCACGCCCTTCGAGATTCCCGGTTCGGACGACGAGCTGCCGCCGTACACGGGCCCCGAGGAGCCGAACGCGCTCAGTGTGCTGATCCGCCGGGACTACTCGGTCGTGGAGCCGCAGCGACTGCTGGCGCAGGCCCGGCGCATCGAGGCCGTGGACGACGACGCGGACGTGGAGACCACGGCCTCCGGCACGGTGCACGGAGCGGTCGGTCTGCTCTTCGGCGAGTTCGAGCCGGACGAGATCGCTTCCCGGCACAAGGAGTTCGGGCTGGAGGAGGGCGACTCCACGCTGTGGGTGACCGCCGCGGACGAGCCGGCCGAGGCGGGGGAGTGGCTGGAGGCGCCCTTCGAGCAGGCCGACACCCAGCGGATCGTCTGCCGTTTCGACGTCAGCGCCGTCTTCGACGACGAGACCGACGACGACCTCGACGACGATCCGCGCCGCGGCGTCGGCCCCGGGCTGGACGGGATCCTGGACGACGACGAGGACCTGGAGCCGCTCGACGCGGATCGCTGAGGCAGCCCGTACGGGAGCCCGTACGGACCTGGCGCCCCCGGACGCACGAGGTGGCGGTCACCGGATCACCGGTGGCCGCCACCTCGCTGTCCGCGCTCCGTCACCCGGCGGTCGGCATCTGGGCCTTGAGCAGCGCGGGCAGGCGCGTGGTGCGCGGCTTCTGCGGGACCTCCGCCACCGCGCGCGGCAGTGCCCCCTCGACCCCGTGCACGACGGAGAGGTGGCGGGCCGCCCGGCCGAAGGCCGTGTACACCCAGGGGCGGGTGAGGGATGCCGCGGCGTCGCCCGGCAGGACCACGACCGCGGCCGGCCAGCGGTGGCCCACCGCCTGGTGCGCGGTCAGCGCCCAGGCGTGCCGCACGGACTGCTCCACCCGCTCCTTAGGTACGACCACGGGGGCGCCGGCGCACTCCAGGTGCAGCCCCTCGGCGTCGGCCTTCACCACGTGCCCGGGCACCGTACGGCCCGGGGCGGGGGAGTGGACGACCCGGTCACCGGGGTCGAAGCCGCCGAAGCGGCCGGGGCCCGGATTGAGGCGCTCCTTGAGCACGGTGTTCAACGCGCGGGTGCCGGCGGCGCCGCCGTGTCCCGGAGTGATCACCTGCGTCTGCTCCGCCGGGATGCCGATGGCCCGCGGCACCGAGTCCGCGACGAGCTGCACGGTCCGGTGCACCGCCTCCCCGGCGTCCCGCACCGGGACGATCACCACTTCCTTGCCGGGCGCCTCGACCTGGTTCAGCTCCCCGATGCCGATGCCCGAGACCAGCTCCCCGAGAGGACCGGGATCCGGTGTCCGCGAGGCGACCTGCGGACAGACCCGGGCGGCCAGCAGATCGGCGAAGACGCGGCCGGGTCCGGCCGACCACAGCACACCCGGGTCCCCGCTCAGCACCAGCCGGGCTCCGTCGGGCAGCGACTCGGCGAGCACGGCCGCTGTCTCGACGTCGAGCTGCGGAGCGTCCAGGAGCACCAGCAGGTCGAGCGCCAGGGCACCGTCCGCGTCCCGTCCCGGCCCCTCCGTGCCCGAGAGCAGGCCCGCGACGGTGGTGACGGCCTCGGACGTGTCGCCCTGGACCGCCTTGAGGGACGAGGCGAAGCGGTCCCGGCCGTCCGTCGTGTGCGCGGCGGCGCAGGCGCGCAGCCCGAGCGTCCGGGCCGCCGCGAGCAGCTCGGCCGGCTCCCCGCGGGACGCCTCGCCGCCCGTGTGCAGGACGAGTCCGTGGCCCGCGACGGCACGGATCAGCTCGGCGGTGGAGCGGGAGGCGGCCTCGGCGGCCGGCTCCCAGTCGGGGGACGCGTCCTTGGGCAGCGCCTTGACGACACGGGCGAGACCGTCGGCGAGGCTCTCCTCGGCGAGCGCGTACCGCTCCAGACCGATGAGGACGCGGACCGGGCGCTCCTCGCCCTCCTCCTCGTCCGCGTCCGGTTCGCGGGCGGGAGCCGCCGCGTCGAGAGCGTCCTGGAAGACCAGGGCCTCTCCCTCGGCGACGGTGCTCTGCACGGCGGCGTCCGGGTCGGGCACCGCGCGCTGGGCCAGCGCGGCGGTGAGCACCGGGGCCTCCAGGGCGGTGTGCCCGGCGAGGGCGGCCTGCTCCAGCAGCCACGACGTGACCGCCCGGCCGCGCCGCTCGTCGTCCGGGCCGCACTCCGCGCCGAGCAGCGCCCGCGCGAAGCCGTCGGCCTGCTCGGGCCGTACACCGGCGATCCGCAGCAGCTGCCACGGGTCCTCGCGCAGCTGCCCGTCGGCGCTCTCGCCCAGGGTGGCGGCGACCTGCGGTGCGAGCGCGTCCGGGGCGCCGCCCTCGGCCAGGACGGCCTTCACGGCATCGACCGTCTCGGCCGCGGGCGCGCCGGCGCCGGGAGCGGCCGGCTGCGGACGCCGCACCGGCTCGGGCGCCGACCTGCGAGGCGTCGGCTCCGGCTCGCGGAACGCCGTGGCCACGGGCTTCTCGCCGCTCTCCACGGCGCGGATCGCCGCGAGCAGGTCGGCGGCCGTCCCGCTGAGCTTGGTCCCGGCCGGGATCGGCCCCTGCTTCTCGGCCTTGCGCCGCTCGATCCGCTCCCGCAGCTCGCGCTGGGCCGCCAGCTCGGCCTCGGCCTCGGACAGCTCCCCCGCGGCACCGGCGCCATCCTTGCCCCCGGCTCCGCCGGCCTCCCCGGCCTCGTCGCCCAAGTCTCCGCTGGACGCGTCCCCGGCTCCGCCGGCCTCCCCGGCCTCGTCGCCCGAGTCACCGTCGACCGGCGCGTCCCCCGTGCCTGCGGCCTCCCCGGCCTGGTCTCCCGAGGTTCCGTCGGACGCGTCCCCGCTGTCCCCGGCCTCGCCGCCCGAGGTTCCGTCGCCGGGGGTGTCCGACGCGTCCCCCGTGCCCCCGGCATCGCTCGCCGCCGGGGCGTCGTCGTCGCGGTCGGCGGGCGGCGCGGACGGCAGTCCGGCGTCCTCGCCGTCCCCCGGCGCCTCGCCCGCCGCCCCGGTGCCGTCCCCGGCAGCCGGGGACGCGGGCCCGGGGCCGCCCCCGCTCACGTCGCCGGAACCGGCCGTCGGCTCGCCCTCCGGGGCCGCGGCGCCGTCCTCCGTGCCCGCGCCCGGGGCCCCCGGCTCCGCTTCCTCCGTGGTCTCGGGCTCCGTGCTCACAGCGTGCTCCAGTCGTGATCGGGATAGTGGTGCACCGGTGCCGACACGTCGTCGAGTGCCCGGCAGATCTCGTCAGGAAGACTAAGGGTCTCCACTGACAACGCCGCCGTGAGCTGCCGCGCGTTGCGCGGGCCGATGACCGGGGCGGTCACCCCCGGCCGGTCGCGGACCCAGGCGAGGGCCACCTGGAGCGGGGTCACGGCGAGCCCGTCGGCGGCGGTCGCCACCGCGTCGACGATGCGGCGGGCCGCGTCGTCCAGATACGGCGCGACGAAGGGCGCGAGGTGCTCCGTGCCGCCCCGCGAGTCGGGCGGTGTCCCGTTGCGGTACTTCCCCGTGAGCACGCCCCGCCCGAGGGGTGAGGAGGGCAGCAGACCCACGCCCAGGTCGAGGGCGGCGGGCAGCACCTCGCGCTCCACCCCGCGCTGCAGCAGCGAGTACTCCATCTGCGTACTGGCCAGCCGGGTCCGTGCCCCGGGCACCGCGAGCTGCCAGGTCGCCGCCTTGGCGAGCTGCCAGCCGCAGAAGCCGGACACCCCGGCATACCGGGCGCGGCCGCTGCTGACCGCCAGGTCCAGGGCCTGGAGGGTCTCGTCCAGTGGGGTCACGGGGTCGTAGGCGTGCACGTGCCACACGTCCACGTACTCGGTGCCGAGCCGCTTGAGGGAGGCGTCGAGCGCGGAGAGCAGATGCCCCCGGGAGGCGTCGAAGCGCCGGTCCGGGTCCGGCACGCTCCCCGCCTTCGTCGAGACGACCAGGTCCCGGCGCGGCACCAGGCCGTCCATGAGGCGTCCGAGCAGGTACTCGGACTCCCCGTCCCCGTACACGTCGGCCGTGTCGACGAGGGTCCCGCCCGCTTCCCAGAACGCCTTCAACAGCTCCGCGGCGTCATGCTCGTCGGTGTCCCGGCCCCAGGTGAGGGTGCCGAGCCCGATCCGGGACACGCGAAGGCCTGTCCGGCCGAGATGCCTCTGCTCCATGGACGCCGAGATTACTGGCCGGAACTCGGTGTGTGGTGGCCCTGTGGACAACCGGGATCACCGGGGAGCGAGCCTGTCCCTGCCGCCGTGCCCGCCAGGGCGCTAGTGTCTCCGGCACAAGGGACGTTACTGATCGGTAAGGGGAAACGGCCATGCAGCTCGGGATCAACCTCGGCTACTGGGGCGCCGGAATGGACGCGGACAATCTCGCCGTCGCCCAGGAGGCCGACCGACTGGGATACGCCGTCTGCTGGGCCGCCGAGGCCTACGGCTCCGACGCGGCCACGGTGCTCAGCTGGGTCGCCGCCCGGACCGAGCGCATCGACGTGGGCTCGGCCATCTTCCAGATCCCCGCCCGCCAGCCCGCGATGACGGCGATGACGGCGGCGACCCTGGACTCGCTGTCCGGCGGCCGCTTCCGCCTCGGGCTCGGCGTCTCCGGGCCGCAGGTCTCCGAGGGCTGGTACGGCGTCAAGTTCGACAAGCCGCTGGCGCGCACCCGCGAGTACGTGGAGATCGTGCGCCGGGCGATGACCCGCGAGCGCCTCTCCTTCGAGGGCGAGCACTGGACGCTGCCCCTGCCCGGCGGTCCGGGCAAGCCGATCAGGCTGACGGTGCACCCGGAGCGCGAGCACATCCCGCTGTACATCGCCGCGATCGGTCCGAAGAACCTCGAACAGACCGGTGAGATCGCCGACGGCGCCCTGCTGATCTTCCCGTCGGCCGAGCACCTGGAGGACACCGCGATCAGCCACCTGCGGGCCGGCCGGGAGAAGGCCGGGAAGACGATGGAGGGCTTCGACGTCTGCCCGACGCTCCCCCTCGCGCTCGGCGACGACAAGAACGTGGCCGCCCTGGCCGACATGTTCCGCCCGTACACCGCGCTGTACGTCGGCGGCATGGGCAGCCGCAAGCAGAACTTCTACAACCAGCTCGCCCGGCGCATGGGGTACGAGAAGGAGGCCGCCGAGATCCAGGACAAGTACCTGTCCGGCGACAAGGAGGGTGCTGCCGCCGCCGTACCGCACGAGCTGATCGACCGGACGACCCTGCTCGGGTCCGTGGACCGCATCGCGGACCGGATGAAGGCCTACGCGGCGGCCGGGGTGACCACCCTCACGCTGGCACCCGCGGGCTTCACCCTGGAGGAGCGCATCGCCTCGCTGCGGGCCGGCACCGACGCGCTGGAGCGCGCCGGACTCGCCTGACGCGAGCGGAGCGACCGGAGGGATGAGTCTGCGGCCGTGGTGGGGGCTCGGGGGTCTTCCCCGCCACGGCCGTCACGGGGAACAACGCGCCACCCGCCCCTTCGGTTACGCCCCGGAACGGGCGGCACCGTCCCCCGTTCGGCGGAGCCGTCCGGCGCAGGTGTTGCCGCGTCCTTCCGACGGCATTTGACTCGTTCTCTGCGGAGTCCCGCGGAGAGGTGGGCAGTGATGCTTTCGGCCAGGAGTCTGTTCCAGGAGATCCTCGACAACGACGAGTCGTTCCGGCTCTTCTGCTCCATCGCTGCCAGCGGCGAAGCGCAGGGCGGCTGGGAGAACGCCCGCATCGCCGCGCTCGTGCCGCCGGGCGAACGCGGACTCGCCCCCAAGATCGCCCGGCACGGCGCCGACGAGGACAAACACGGGCGGATCTTCCACGCCCTCATCAAGAAGCGCGGCCTGCGGCCCGTCGAGGTCCCGCCCGACACCGACTACACGATGCTCCTCGAGCGGCACGGCGTCGGTCTGCCGCACGAGAAGCTCAGGGCCGACCGGCCGCTGACCGTCCCGGACGTCGTCACCTACCTCGCGCACAGCAGGGTCACCGAGCAGCGGGCCTCCGAGCAGATGAAACTGCTGCGCAAGCACTTCGCCGACGACCCCGACATCGGCCGCGCGGTCCGGATGATCTCGCAGGACGAGGACGACCACCTCGCCTACTGCCACGAGGAACTGCTGCGCTTCGCGCACGCCGGACACGGCCGCACCATCCAGCGGGCGCTGCGGGAGTGCGCGCTGGTTGAGATCCGCGTCTACCGCGACGTCAGCCTCGCCGTGATGAGCCGCATGGGGCGCATCCTCGGCTGGTCGAAGGCCAGGTCGGCGACGCTCGTCGCGGGCATCCACGCCGTGTACGCCTACGAACGGCTGGCGGGCTGGCGCCGGATGGTCTGTCTGTCGATGCCCGAGCGGCGAGGCGCGCTCGACGGGCCCCCCGCGACGGCGCCCGAGTTCGCCTGAACCGGACGACTCCCGCCCGCGCACACCGCAGGCGCGTCCCGAGCGGACCGGGCCGCTACAGCCAGCCCCGCTGCTTGAACATCCGGTAGAGCCCGACCTCCAGGACCGCCATCACCAGGATCACGGCGGGATACGACCACACCCAGCGCAGCTCGGGCATGTGCTCGAAGTTCATGCCGTAGATTCCCGCGATCATCGTCGGGAGCGCGGCCATGGCGGCCCAGGCGGAGATCTTCCGCATGTCGTCGTTCTGCCGGACGCTCATCTGCGCGAGGTGAGCGGAGAGGATGTCGGAGACCAGCCGGTCCAGGCCCTCCACCGACTCGTTCACCCGCGTCAGGTGGTCGCTGACGTCCCGGAAGAAGGGCTGCGTCTCGTCCGCGACGAACGGCAGTCCCGTACTGAACGAGCCGGTGCCCGCGAGACGGGTCATCGGGATCGCCAGCGGGCCGGTGGCCCGGCGGAACTCCAGGATCTGCCGCTTGAACGTGTAGATGCGGGACGCGGTGTGGCGCGTTCCCCCGTCGGAAGGCGAGAAGACCTCGCTCTCCAGCTCCTCCAGGTCGGTCTGCAGCTCGGTCGCCACGTCCAGATAGTGGTCGACCGTGGCGTCCGCGATCGCGTACAGCACCGTCGTCGGACCGTGCCTGAGCATCTCCGGGTCCTGCTCCAGCCGGTGCCGCACCTCCTTCAGCGGCGCGCCCTCGCCGTGCCGCACGGTGACTATGAACGAGTCACCCAGGAAGATCATGAGCTCGCCGGAGGAGACCGCGTCGCTGTCCTGCTCGTACGTGACCGGCTTCAGGACCATGAAGATGGAGTCGTCGTACACCTCCAGCTTCGGGCGCTGGTGCGCCTTCAGGGCGTCCTCGACCGCCAGCGGATGCAGCCCGAACTCGCTGGTGACGTGGGCGAACTCCTCCGCGGTCGGCTCGTGGAGACCGATCCAGAGGAACGTGTCGTCCTGGTCGCGGGCGGCGTCCAGGGCGTCGGAGAGGTCATCGGGGCCCTGGGAGCGGCGCCCGTCGCGGTAGATGGCACAGTCGACGATCACAGAGCGTATTCTCCTGCCTTCCGAGCCGTCCGACACACCGGCCCCGTCCTAGGCTGGGCCGCATGCCCACCCTGATCCTCGTCCGGCACGGACGTTCCACCGCCAACACCGCGGGGCTCCTCGCCGGCTGGACGCCCGGCGTCGCCCTCGACGAACGCGGCAGCGCACAGGCCGCCGCGCTCCCCGGCAGACTCGCCGGCCTGCCGATCTCCGAGGTCGTCGCCAGCCCGCTCCAGCGCTGCCAGGAGACCGTACGCCCCCTGCTCGACGCCCGCCCCGGACTGCGCCTGCACAGCGACGACCGCATCGGGGAGTGCCACTACGGCGACTGGTCCGGCCGCAAGCTCGCCGAGCTCAAGGACGAACCGCTCATGGAGGTCGTGCAGGCGCACCCCTCCGCCGCGGCGTTCCCCGGCGGGGAATCCATGCGCGCGATGCAGACGCGTGCCGCCGAGGCGGTACGCGAGTGGAACGCGCGCGTGGAGCGCGATCACGGCGGTGACGCCGTCTACCTCATGTGCTCGCACGGCGACATCATCAAGTCCCTTGTCGCGGACGCACTCGGACTTCATCTCGACCTCTTCCAGCGGATCTCTGTGGAACCGTCTTCCATCACCGCGATCCGTTACACCCGTATGCGGCCATTTCTCGTCCGGCTCGGCGACACCGGCGATCTCGCCTCGCTGGCGCCGCGCGAGGAGACCACGGGCGGTGACGCCCCGGTCGGGGGCGGTGCGGGCGCACCGTGATCGTCGGCCGCAGTAGGGTGAAGCGGTCGAAGCAGCGCAGCAGTTGTCAGCAACCGATGCGGACCGACGGCTGATCCGGCCGACCGGTCCCGACGCAGATCCCCATGGAGACAGGACGTGTCCCGTCAGGTGTTCCTCTACGACCCCCCGGACCGTTTCGTGGCCGGTACGGTCGGGCTGCCCGGGCGCCGTACCTTCTTCCTGCAGGCCACCTCGGGCCCGCGGGTGACCAGCGTGGCCCTGGAGAAGACGCAGGTGGCCGCACTCGCCGAGCGGATGGAAGAACTGCTCGACGAGGTCGTACGGCGGACCGGGGGCAGTGCGCCCGTACCCGCCGTCGCTCCCACCGAGGTCTCCGACACCGCCCCGCTGGACACCCCCGTGGAGGAGGAGTTCCGGGTCGGCACCATGGCCCTGGCCTGGGACGGCGACGAGCAGCGCATGATCGTCGAGGCGCAGGCCCTGGTGGAGCTGGACGCCGACTCCGACGAGGACCTCGCGGAGGCCGAGGAGCGGCTCCTCCAGGACGAGGAGAACGGCCCGCCGATGCTCCGGGTCCGGCTCACCGGGGCGCAGGCCCGGGCCTTCGCCAAACGCGCCCTGGACGTCGTCAACGCGGGCCGGCCGCCCTGCCCGCTGTGCAGCCTCCCGCTCGACCCGGAAGGACACGTATGTCCGCGCCAGAACGGATACCGCCGCGGAGCGTGACCACGACCGAGCTGCTCGCCCGCGGCGAGCTCACGGTGCGCGGACAGATCCGTGAGGCCTCCAACGCGGTGCTGCACTGCTCCGTCTCCCACGACGGGCAGGAGGCGTTCTGCGTGTACAAGCCGGTCGCCGGGGAGCGGCCCCTGTGGGACTTCCCGGACGGGACGCTGGCGCAGCGCGAGGTCGCCGCGTACGAGGTCTCGGAGGCGACCGGCTGGGGGCTCGTGCCGCCCACCGTGCTGCGGGACGGGCCGTACGGCGAGGGCATGTGCCAGCTGTGGATCGAGGGGGAGGCCGGTTCCGAGCTGCTCGCGCTGGTGGACGGCGAGGAGCCCGGGGCGGGCTGGAAGGCCATCGCGTTCGCCGACGTGGGCGAGGGGGGTACTGCCCTGCTCGTGCACGCCGACGACGAGCGGCTGCGACGGCTCGCCGTGCTGGACGCGGTGATCAACAACGCGGACCGCAAGGGCGGGCATCTGCTGCCCGCGGGTGAGGGCCGGCTCTACGGCATCGACCACGGGGTCACCTTCAACGCCGAGAACAAGCTGCGCACGCTCCTGTGGGGCTGGGCGGGCGAGCCGCTCACCCCCGAGGCGGTCGAGGTGCTCACGTCGCTGCGCGCCTCCCTGGCGCCCGGCGCACCGCTGGCCACCCGGCTGGCGGAACTCGTCACGCCCGCCGAGACCGACGCCACCCGGGCGCGGGTCGACGCCCTGCTCGCCTCGGGAAAGCACCCGGAGCCGAGCGGGGAGTGGCCGGCGATTCCCTGGCCCCCGGTGTGACGGGACCGGGCGGCCGACGGGCCGGGAGCACCGGCCG
Source organism: Streptomyces sp. NPDC043867 (assembly GCF_056435845.1). Lineage (NCBI taxonomy): Bacteria > Bacillati > Actinomycetota > Actinomycetes > Kitasatosporales > Streptomycetaceae > Streptomyces > Streptomyces sp. NPDC043867. The sequence continues at coordinate 71,385 of NZ_JBWKDS010000034.1, forward strand.
CGGCCACGTCGCCGGGGGTGCCACGGCCCGCGCCGCCCGTGGGCACGCCGGTCCGCGCCGTCCGTGACACGTCCGCCCGCGCCGCCGTGGGCACCTCGGCCCGCGCCGCCCGTCGGTACCGAGAAGTCCGGTGGGACCGCCTTGCCCGCCGTCGTTCCCGGTCCGGTTCGTATACGGAACTCCCGTCCGGTTAGGCTCAGGGCATGTATGCCTGGCCCGCTTCTGAGGTCCCCGCCCTGCCCGGTGAGGGCCGCGACCTCCGGATCCACGACACCGCGACCGGTGGGCTCGTCACCCTTGCCCCCGGTCCCGTCGCCCGTATCTACGTCTGCGGCATCACGCCGTACGACGCCACCCACCTGGGACACGCGGCGACCTACAACGCGTTCGACCTCGTGCAGCGCGTGTGGCTCGACACGAAGCGGCAGGTCCACTACGTCCAGAACGTGACCGACGTCGACGATCCGCTCCTGGAGCGGGCCGAGCGCGACGGCGTCGACTGGGTGGCACTGGCCGAGAAGGAGACCGCCCTCTTCCGCGAGGACATGACCGCCCTTCGGATGCTTCCGCCGAAGCACTACATCGGTGCCGTCGAGGCGATACCGGGCATCGTCCCGCTCGTCGAGCGGCTGCGCGACGCCGGTGCCGCCTACGAACTCGAGGGCGACGTCTACTTCTCCGTCGAGACCGACCCGCACTTCGGACAGGTGTCGAACCTGGACGCCGCCGCGATGCGCCTGCTGTCCGCCGAGCGGGGCGGCGACCCCGACCGGCCGGGCAAGAAGAACCCCCTCGACCCGATGCTCTGGATGGCGGCCCGCGAGGGCGAGCCGAGCTGGGACGGCGGCTCGCTGGGCCGGGGACGCCCCGGCTGGCACATCGAGTGCGTGGCCATCGCGCTCGACCACCTCGGGATGGGCTTCGACGTCCAGGGCGGCGGCTCCGACCTCGCCTTCCCGCACCACGAGATGGGCGCCTCGCACGCCCAGGTGCTGACCGGCGAGTTCCCCATGGCCAAGGCGTACGTCCACGCCGGCATGGTCGCACTCGACGGCGAGAAGATGTCGAAGTCCAAGGGCAACCTGGTCTTCGTCTCGAAGCTGCGGCGCGACGGCGTCGACCCGGCGGCCATCCGGCTCGCGCTGCTCGCGCACCACTACCGGGCCGACTGGGAGTGGACCGACGCGGTCCTCGAAGAGGCGGTCGCACGGCTGGCGGACTGGCGCGCCGCGGTGTCGCGGCCCGACGGCCCCTCCGCCGACGCGCTCGTCGAGGAGATCCGCGCCGCCCTCGCCGACGACCTGGACGCGCCGTCCGCGCTCGCCGCGGTCGACCGCTGGGCCGCGGTCCAGCACGAGCACGGCGGCACGGACGAGGGCGCGCCCGGCGTGGCCTCGCGTGCCGTGGACGCGCTGCTCGGCGTCGCGCTGTAACCGACGGCCGAAAGGCGCGGCGCCCCTCACCCGCTGCACGGGCAGCGGTGCCGGACGGAGACCGTCTCCGCCCGGCACCGCCACCCGCCCGTGCCGAACAGTGCCAAGTCCCCTTCCCGACCGGTGGACTCAGCGGGAGGTGCGCGTCGTCGACGCCCGCACGGGCGATCAAGAAGGCGTACGACGGCCGAGGGGCGGTACGCGTCACGCGCACCGCCCCTGCCGTTCAGTCCTCCGTGCCGCTGGAGGAGTCCGGGGAGTCCGGGGAACCGGAGGAACCCTGGCTCCCCGGGGAGCCCGTCGCGTCCGGAGAACCCGGGGCGCCCTCGGTGCCGGTGTCCCCGGCGTCCGTACCGGCGCCCGTCTCCGCGCCGGCCCCGGCGTCGGACTCGACCTCGGGCTCGGGGCCGGGCCGCTGCGGCTTCGGACGGCCCCGGCCCGCCGGGGCGTCGCGCAGGTACGACGCGGACTCACCGCTCTCCGTGGCGTGCCCCCCGGGCTGCGCCGCGGGACCGCCGCCGTCCCGGCGCCGCAGATAACGCTCGAACTCGCGGGCGATCGCCTCACCCGACGCCTCGGGCAGCTCGGCGGTGTCCCGGGCCTCCTCCAGCGTCTGCACGTACTCGGCGACCTCGCTGTCCTCGGCGGCCAGTTGGTCCACGCCCAGCTGCCAGGCCCGCGCGTCCTCGGCCAGATCGCCCAGCGGGATGCGCAGGTCGATGAGGTCCTCCAGACGGTTGAGCAAGGCCAGGGTCGCCTTCGGGTTGGGCGGCTGCGACACGTAGTGCGGGACCGCCGCCCACAGCGACACCGCCGGCACGCCCGCGTGCGTGCACGCCTCCTGGAGGATGCCGACGATGCCCGTCGGGCCCTCGTACTTGGTCTCCTCCAGGTCCATCGTGCGGGCCAGGTCGGCGTCGGAGGTGACACCGCTGACCGGAACCGGACGGGTGTGCGGGGTGTCGCCGAGCAGGGCGCCCAGGATCACCACCAGCTCCACGCCCAGCTCGTGCGCGAACCCCAGCAGCTCGTTGCAGAACGAGCGCCAGCGCATGGATGGTTCGATGCCCCGGACCAGCACCAGGTCGCGCGGCCTCTCGCCGCCGACCCGGACCACGGACAGCCGCGTCGTCGGCCAGGTGATCTTGCGGACGCCGCCGTCCAGCCACACGGTGGGGCGGTTGACCTGGAAGTCGTAGTAGTCCTCGGCGTCGAGCGCCGCGAACACCTCGCCCTTCCATTCCCGGTCGAGATGCGCGACCGCGGCGGAGGCGGCGTCACCGGCGTCGTTCCAGCCCTCGAACGCGGCCACCATGACCGGGTCGACCAGCTCGGGAACCCCCTCGAGCTCGATCACCCAGCGCCTCCTTCCGACGTGCCCTCGCGTACGTCCCAACCTTACGGCGTGCGCGGGGCGCCTCCGCAGCCCCCTTGCACGGGGGAGTGAACGGATCACTGCCCCGAACACCACCCCGGAACACCCACCAGTCATCCGAGCTGTGCCCGGCCGGCCGGACGGCACCACGCGTGCCGGGCGGCAGCAGCCGGCCGACGGAGGGTCAGAGGGCCGATCGCAGCCACTGCTCCACGCTCGCGATGTGCACCGTCGCCCACGACCGGGCCGCCTCCCCGTCCCGGTCGCGCAGGGCGGCGAGGATGGCGCGGTGCTCGTGCAGCGTGCGGCCGACCGCGTCCTTGCGGGTCAGTCCGCGCCAGACGCGGGCCCGGGTGGCCGGCCCGGACAGCCCTTCGAGCAGGGAGCTCAGGACCGCGTTCCCGGAGCTCCGCGCGATGACACGGTGGAACTCCAGGTCGCAGGCGACGAGTTCGCCCACCGAGGGCGCACCGCCGAGTGCGTCCAGCCGGGCGGCGAGCGCGTCCAGCTCCTCCTCGGCGATGCGCGGGGCGGCCAGTGCCGTCGCGGCCGGCTCCAGGATCCGGCGCACCGCCAGGAATTCGAGGACGGTGTCGTCGCGGTGGAAGTCGACGACGAAACTCAGCGCCTCCAGCAGGAGTTGGGGGTCCAGACTGGTGACGTAGGTCCCGTCGCCCTGCCGTACGTCGAGGATGCGGATGAGGGAGAGCGCGCGCACCGCCTCGCGCAGGGAGTTGCGGGACAGCCCGAGTACGGCGGCGAGTTCGCTCTCCTTGGGAAGCCGGTCGCCGGGCCGCAGCGCACCGGAGACGATCATCTCCTTGATCTTCTCGATCGCCTCGTCCGTGACTGCCATGGCGGGGCCCCTGTCGCTCAGACATCCGATGTCTCACGACAGTATGGGGGCGCGCAGGCCGCCTCGGTGCGGCAGTCCGCCCGGGCACGCGGAAGGGGCGGATCCCCCCCCGTGGGACCCGCCCCTCACTCCCGCTCGGACGCCTACTTCTCGTCGAGCAGGCCCTGCACCCTGGCGCGGATCTCGTCCGTGGCGAGCCCGCGGATCGTCAGCGTCGTCCGGCGGCGCAGCACGTCGTCCGGCGTCTCGGCCCACTCGTTGTCCCGGGCGTAGACGACCTGGGCCCAGATCTCCGGGGCGTCCGGGTGGACGCGCTTGCCGAGCTCCGGGTTCTCGTTGGCCAGGCGCGCGATGTCGAAGGCCAGCGAGCCGTAGTGCGTGGCCAGGTGCCTGGCGGTGTCGGCCGCCATGCGCGGGCCGGGCGCCGGGCCGTCGACCAGCAGCCGGTGCGCCACGGCACGGGGGTTGGCGACACCCGGCAGCGGCAGCTTCTTCGGCAGCGCCTTGACCGGCTCGAAGTCCTCGCCGAGCGGGTGGCCCGGCAGCGACTCCAGCTTCTGCATGACCGTACGGCCGATGTGGCGGAAGGTGGTCCACTTGCCGCCCGCGACGGACAGCATGCCGCCGCGGCCCTCCGTCACGACGGTCTCCCGCTTGGCCTTCGACGTGTCGCCGGGACCGCCGGGCAGGACCCGCAGGCCGGCGAAGGAGTAGGTGATCAGGTCACGGGACAGCTGCTGGTCGCGGACCGAGAACGCGGCCTCGTCCAGGATCTGGGCTATGTCCTTCTCGTTGACCGCGACCTCGCCCGGGTCGCCCTCAAACTCCTCGTCGGTCGTGCCGAGCAGCAGCATGTCCTCCCAGGGGAGGGCGAAGGTGATGCGGTACTTGTCGATCGGGGTGGCGAGCGCGGCCTTCCAGGGGGAGGTGCGCTTGAGGACCAGGTGCGCGCCCTTCGACAGCCGGATGGAGGGCGCCGCGTTCGGGTCCTCCATCTTGCGCAGGTGGTCGACCCAGGGGCCGGTGGCGTTCAGGACGAGGCGTGCGTCGACGCCGAACTCGTCCCCGGTCGTACGGTCCTTAAGGTCCGCGCCCGTGACCCGGCCCCGGGTGAAGCGCAGGCCGGTGACCTCGGCGTGGTTGAGCACGACGGCGCCGGACTCGACGGCCGCGCGGACCGTCATCAGCGCCATGCGGGCGTCGTTCATCTGGTCGTCGCCGTACACGGCCACGGCCTTCAGGTTCTCGGTGCGCAGCTCCGGGACGTCCTGCTGGGCCTTGGCGGGGGAGAGCAGGTGCCCGACGCCGTCGCCGAAGGCGGACAGCGCCGAGTACGCGAACACGCCCGCGCCGAGCTTCGCGGCGCCGTGCGGGCCGCCCTTGTACACGGGGAGGTAGAAGGTCAGCGGGTTCGCCAGGTGGGGAGCCACCTGGCGGGAGACCGCACGGCGCTCGAAGTGGTTCTCCGCCACCAGCTTCACCGCACCGGTCTGCAGGTAGCGCAGGCCGCCGTGGAGGAGCTTGGAGGAGGCGGAGGACGTGGCGCCGGCGAAGTCACCGGCGTCGACCAGAGCCACCCGCAGCCCGGACTGCGCGGCGTGCCAGGCGGTGGAGATGCCCAGGATGCCGCCGCCGATGACGAGAAGGTCGTACGTTGCCTTGGAGAGCTGCTCCCGGGTCTCGGCGCGGCTCGGGGCGGAGCCGGAGGCCGGGTGCGTACCGAGGGCAGGCACGGACTGCAGGGTGGTCTGGGTACTCATGCGGGTCTTACTCCTCGCCAGTGTTTCCATCGTCGAGCCAGCCCATGGACCGCTCCACGGCCTTGAGCCAGCTCTTGTACTCGCGGTCGCGGGTTTCCGCGGCCATGTTGGGGGTCCACTCCGCGGCCCTGCGCCAGTTGGCGCGCAGGTCCTCGGTGTTGGACCAGAAGCCGACGGCGAGACCGGCGGCGTAGGCGGCGCCGAGGCAGGTGGTCTCGGCGACCATCGGGCGCACCACGGGTGCGTCCAGCACGTCGGCGAGGGTCTGCATCAGCAGGTTGTTGGAGGTCATGCCGCCGTCGACCTTGAGGGCCGCGAGCTCGACGCCGGAGTCCTTCGTCATGGCGTCGCTGATCTCACGGGTCTGCCAGGCGGTGGCCTCGAGGACGGCGCGCGCGATGTGCGCCTTGGTGACGTAGCGGGTCAGACCGGCGATCACACCGCGGGCGTCGGGGCGCCAGTACGGTGCGAACAGACCGGAGAAGGCCGGTACGAAGTACGCGCCGCCGTTGTCCTCGACCGACGACGCGAGCGTCTCGATCTCGGCGGCCGACTTGATCAGGCCCATCTGGTCGCGCATCCACTGCACCAGCGAACCGGTGACGGCGATCGAGCCCTCCAGGGCGTAGACCGGGTCCTGGTCGCCGATCCGGTAGCCCACGGTGGTCAGCAGCCCGCTGTACGAGTTGATGATCTTGTCACCGGTGTTCATCAGCATGAACGTGCCGGTGCCGTACGTGGACTTGGCCTCGCCCTCGGAGAAACAGGTCTGGCCGAACAGGGCCGCCTGCTGGTCGCCGAGCGCGGAGGCGACCGGGATGCCGCCGAGCAGGTCGCCCAGCTTGCCGCCCGTGACCTCGCCGTACACCTCGGCGGAGGAGCGGATCTCCGGGAGCATCGACAGCGGGACGCCGATCGACTCGGCGATCTTCGGGTCCCACTCCAGCGTGTGCAGGTTCATCAGCATGGTGCGGGAGGCGTTGGTCACGTCGGTGACGTGCCTGCCGCCGTTGACGCCGCCGGTCAGGTTCCAGATGACCCAGCTGTCCATCGTGCCGAAGAGGATGTCGCCGGCCTCGGCGCGCTCGCGCAGACCCTCGACGTTGTCCAGCAGCCAGCGGGCCTTCGGACCGGCGAAGTAGGAGGCCAGCGGCAGGCCGGTCTCGCGACGGAAGCGGTCCTGCCCGACGTTGCGGCCGAGCTCCTTGCAGAGGGCGTCGGTGCGGGTGTCCTGCCAGACGAGGGCGTTGTGGACGGGCTCACCGGTGTTCTTGTCCCACAGCAGCGTGGTCTCACGCTGGTTGGTGATGCCGATGGCCTTGATGTCGTCGCGGGTGATGCCGGCCTTCTCGATGGCTCCGGCGACGACCTCCTCGACGTTGGTCCAGATCTCGGTGGCGTTGTGCTCCACCCAGCCCGGCTTCGGGAAGATTTGCTCGTGCTCCTTCTGGTCGACGGAGACGATGCGGCCGTCCCGGTCGAAGACGATGCAGCGGCTCGACGTCGTGCCCTGGTCGATCGCGGCGATGAAGGGGCCGGCGGTGTGTGCGTCGGTCACGGTGTGCTCCAGGAAGTCTCGGGTGGCGTGCTCGGGCCGCCGTCGGCGGTGATGGGCCGGGGGCTCACTTGAAGGCGATGTTGTAGAGGCCGCCCGCGACGGCGCCGCCGATCAGCGGTCCGACCACGGGGATCCAGGCGTAGCCCCAGTCGGACCCGCCCTTGTTCGGCAGCGGCAGCAGGGCGTGCACGATACGGGGACCGAGGTCACGGACCGGGTTGATCGCGTAGCCGGTCGGACCGCCGAGCGAGAGGCCGATGCCGACGACCACGAGCGAGGTCACCAGGGCGCCGAGGACGCCCAGTCCGTTGCCGCCGTCGTTCAGGCCCTGGGTCAGGATCGCGAGGACGAGGACGACGGTGGCGATGATCTCGGTGACGAGGTTCTGCGCCACGTTCCGGATCTCGGGGCCGGTGGAGAAGATGCCCAGGACCGGACCGGCCTCGGGCGCCGCCTTCTGGTCGACCAGGGCTTCCTCGGCCGGCTGGGCCGCGAGTATCTCCGGGTCCGTGAGGTGGGCCTGGAACTGCCCGTAGTACGTGATCCACACCAGTACAGCGCCGATCATGGCGCCGAGGAGCTGGGAGCCGAGGTAGAGCGGAACATCGCTCCACTTGGTGCCGCCCTCGATGGCCAGGCCGATCGTGACCGCGGGGTTGAGATGAGCGCCGGAGACGCCGCCCGCGAGGTAGGCGGCCGTCAGGACCGCGAAACCCCACCCGAAGGTGATCGCGAGCCAGCCGGCGTTGAGAGCCTTCGAGCGCTTCAGCGTGACGGCGGCGCACACGCCACCGCCGAGCAGTATGAGTACGGCGGTACCGATGGTCTCGCCGATGAAGATGTCGGAGCTGGACACCCGCGACTCCTTTGTCCTTCGTCCAGGGGAAGCCGAACCCCGGGTCCCGCCGGTGGTTCGTGCTCTCGGGGAATGAGAGCGATTCGGCCCTTGGCACTGTCACACCCTAACGCTTATTGCCGGTAGGTGTTCGACAATGCCGACCGATGGACGGGAGTCTCGCTCCGCCGTCAGCGGATCGTCAAGGGTTCTGTTATCGAAAACACGATCGTTATTGATCGCTGCGGGCTATCGGTCCCACCGCACCCCTGAGCAGGCCGCCGACGTGCGGTGACAGGGCTCCCGGGGGCGGCACGACGAAGGCCGGGACGCCCCCTGGCGTCCCGGCCCGTCACGTACGCGTCCTCAGAACCGCCCGGCACCCAGATCGCGCGACACCGCGCGGGCGCAGTCGCGCACCGCGGCGATCAGTTCGGGACGCAGCTCCCCGTCCTTGCAGATCCGCTCGACGGCCCCGGTGATGCCCACGGCCCCGACCGGCATCCGGCGCCGGTTGTGGATCGGGGCGGCCACCGAGGCGACACCGGTCCAGGTCTCCTCGACGTCGTCCGCGTACCCCCGCGCGCGCGTCAGGTCGAGGACACCCTCGAACTCGTCCGGCTCGCTCACGGTCCGGGCCGTGAACGTCTTGCGCTCGGCCTCCAGGACCTCGCTGTGCGCCACCGGGTCGTACGCCGTGAGGACCTTGCCCAGGGCCGTGGAGTGCAGCGGCTGCATGGCGCCCACCTCCAGCACCTGACGGCTGTCGTCCGGCCGGAACACGTGGTGCACGATCAGGACACCCTGCTGGTGGAGCACCCCGAGATAGACGCTCTCGCCGCTGGAACGGGCCAGGTCGTCCGTCCACACCAGGGCGCGCGCCCGCAGCTCGTGCACGTCGAGATAGGTGGTGCCCAGCCGGAGCAGCTCGGCGCCCAGCTGGTACCGCCCGGAAGCGGTGTCCTGCTCGACGAAGCCCTCGTGCTGGAGGGTCCGCAATATGCCGTGGGCCGTACCCTTGGCGAGGCCCAGCGAGGAGGCGATGTCCGACAGGCCGAGCCGCCGCTCACCGCCCGCGAGCAGGCGCAGCATCGCGGCCGCCCGCTCGAGCGACTGGATGTTCCGTGCCATCGCCGTGCTGCCCTCCGTCCCCTTCGGCCGTCGACGAGCCTCTGCGCTGCCGCCGTTCGGCAATGTCGAACACTACCGGTCCTTGCCGACCTCCCGCCAATACGCGGCGCACATCCGTCTCCTTCCCTTGTCCGGCGCCACCCGGTCGAGTTCGGCGCGCGCGGCCCGCCGGAGCGTTCCGGACCGCACCGCCGTCGTACTCGTACGCACGGGGTCCTTTCCGCACGCCACGCCCGTCCGCCCCGTGGACGTCCCGTCCGAACCGTGGCGCTCCGGGCTACCCTGACGGCGTGCGCCTTCCATGGGAAGCGCAAAGCCGACAGCCGTCGCACTCCAGGGAGCATCATTCATGGCCTCGTCGCCGAACCCGCCGTCCCCCTCGTCCGCAGCAGCGGAGAGCCGGACCCGAACCGACGCCCTCCGCCGAGCGCTCGCCACCCGGGTGGTGGTGGCCGACGGCGCGATGGGCACGATGCTCCAGGCACAGGAACCGACGCTCGAGGACTTCGAGAACCTCGAAGGCTGCAACGAGATCCTGAACATCACCCGGCCCGACATCGTCCGCTCCGTCCACGAGGCGTACTTCGCCGTCGGTGTCGACTGTGTCGAGACGAACACCTTCGGCGCCAACCACTCCGCGCTCGGCGAGTACGACATCCCCGAGCGTGTGTTCGAGCTGTCCGAGGCCGGTGCCCGCATCGCCCGCGAGGCCGCCGACGAGTTCACCGCGTCGAGCGGACAGCAGCGCTGGGTGCTCGGCTCCATGGGCCCCGGCACCAAGCTGCCGACCCTCGGCCACGCCCCGTACACCCTCCTGCGCGACGCCTACCAGCGGAACGCCGAGGGCATGATCGCCGGCGGCGCGGACGCCCTGCTGGTGGAGACCACCCAGGACCTGCTCCAGACGAAGGCCGCCGTCCTCGGCGCCCGCCGCGCGCTGGACGCCACCGGGCTCGACCTGCCCGTCATCGTCTCGGTCACCGTCGAGACCACCGGCACCATGCTGCTCGGTTCGGAGATCGGCGCCGCGCTGACCGCCCTCGAACCGCTCGGCGTCGACATGATCGGCCTGAACTGCGCCACCGGGCCCGCCGAGATGAGCGAGCACCTGCGCTACCTGGCCCGCCACTCGCGCATCCCGCTGTCCTGCATGCCGAACGCCGGCCTGCCCGTCCTCGGCAAGGAGGGCGCGCACTACCCGCTGACGGCGCCCGAACTGGCCGACGCCCAGGAGACCTTCGTACGCGAGTACGGCCTCTCCCTGGTCGGCGGCTGCTGCGGCACCACCCCGGAGCACCTGCGCCAGGTCGTCGAGCGGGTCCGCGAGCTGTCGCCCGCCCCCCGGGACCCGCACCCCGAGCCCGGCGCGGCCTCCCTCTACCAGACCGTGCCGTTCCGTCAGGACACCGCCTACATGGCGATCGGCGAACGCACCAACGCCAACGGTTCCAAGAAGTTCCGCGAGGCCATGCTGGAGGGCCGCTGGGACGACTGCGTGGAGATGGCCCGCGACCAGATCCGCGAGGGCGCCCACATGCTCGACCTCTGCGTCGACTACGTGGGCCGCGACGGCGTCGCCGACATGGAGGAACTCGCCGGCCGCTTCGCCACCGCCTCCACCCTGCCGATCGTCCTCGACTCCACCGAGGTCGACGTGCTGCGCGCCGGACTGGAGAAGCTGGGCGGGCGCGCCGTCATCAACTCGGTCAACTACGAGGACGGCGACGGCCCCGAGTCCCGCTTCGCGAAGGTCACGAGGCTCGCCCAGGAGCACGGCGCCGCGCTGATCGCGCTGACCATCGACGAGGAGGGCCAGGCCCGCACCGTCGAGACCAAGGTCGCCATCGCCGAGCGGCTGATCGAGGACCTGACGGCCAACTGGGGCATCCACGAGTCGGACATCCTCATCGACTGTCTGACCTTCACGATCTGCACCGGCCAGGAGGAGTCCCGCAAGGACGGCGTCGCGACGATCGAGGCGATCCGCGAACTCAAGCGCCGCCACCCCGACGTACAGACCACACTCGGCCTGTCGAACATCTCCTTCGGCCTCAACCCGGCCGCGCGCGTCCTGCTCAACTCGGTCTTCCTCGACGAGTGCGTCAAGGCGGGCCTCGACTCGGCGATCGTCCACGCCAGCAAGATCCTGCCGATCGCCCGCTTCGACGAGGAGCAGGTCAGCACCGCCCTCGACCTCATCCACGACCGGCGCCGCGAGGGCTACGACCCGCTGCAGAAGCTGATGGCCCTGTTCGAGGGAGCCACCACCAAGTCCCTCAAGGCCGGCCGGGCCGAGGAACTGGCCGCGCTGCCCCTGGACGAGCGGCTCAAGCGCCGCATCATCGACGGCGAGAAGAACGGCCTGGAGAAGGACCTGGACGACGCGCTCCGGGAGCGCCCGGCCCTCGACATCGTCAACGAGACCCTCCTCGACGGCATGAAGGTCGTCGGCGAACTCTTCGGCTCCGGTCAGATGCAGCTGCCGTTCGTCCTCCAGTCGGCCGAGGTCATGAAGACCGCGGTGGCCCACCTCGAGCCGCACATGGAGAAGACCGACGACGAGGGCAAGGGCACCATCGTCCTCGCCACCGTCCGCGGCGACGTGCACGACATCGGCAAGAACCTCGTCGACATCATCCTGTCCAACAACGGCTACACGGTCGTCAACCTGGGCATCAAGCAACCCGTCTCCGCGATCCTGGAAGCCGCCAAGGAGCACCGCGCCGACGTCATCGGCATGTCCGGTCTCCTGGTCAAGTCCACCGTGATCATGAAGGAGAACCTGGAGGAGCTGAACCAGCGCAAGCTGGCCGCCGACTACCCCGTCATCCTCGGCGGCGCCGCCCTGACCCGGGCGTACGTCGAGCAGGACCTGCACGAGATCTACGAGGGCGAAGTCCGCTACGCCCGCGACGCGTTCGAGGGCCTGCGCCTGATGGACGCGCTGATCGCCGTCAAGCGCGGTGTGCCGGGGGCCGTGCTGCCGGAGCTGAAGCAGCGCCGGGTCCGGCCGGCGGCCACCGTCGTGACCGAGGAACGGCCGGAGGAGGGGCACGTCCGCTCCGACGTCGCCGTCGACAACCCCGTGCCCGAGCCGCCGTTCTGGGGCTCGCGCGTCATCAAGGGCATCCAGCTCAAGGAGTACGCCTCCTGGCTCGACGAAGGCGCCCTGTTCAAGGGCCAGTGGGGCCTCAAGCAGGCACGCACGGGCGACGGCCCCACGTACGAGGAGCTCGTGGAGAGCGAGGGCAGGCCCCGGCTGCGCGGCCTGCTGGACCAGCTCCAGACCGGCAACCTGCTGGAAGCGGCCGTGGTCTACGGCTACTTCCCCTGCGTGTCCAAGGACGACGACCTGATCCTCCTGGACGAGCGGGGCAACGAGCGCACCCGCTTCACCTTCCCGCGCCAGCGCCGCGGCCGTCGCCTCTGCCTCGCCGACTACTTCCGGCCCGAGGAGTCGGGCGAGACGGACGTCGTCGGCCTCCAGATCGTCACCGTCGGATCCCGGATCGGCGAGGAGACCGCCAAGCTCTTCGAAGCCAACTCCTACCGCGACTACCTCGAACTGCACGGCCTGTCGGTGCAGTTGGCGGAGGCGCTGGCCGAGTACTGGCACGCACGCGTGCGGGCCGAACTCGGCTTCGGGGGAGAGGACCCAGCCGCCGTCGAGGACATGTTCGACCTCAAGTACCGCGGCGCCCGCTTCTCCCTCGGATACGGCGCCTGCCCCGACCTGGAGGACCGCGCCAAGATCGCCCGGCTGCTCGAACCGGAGCGCATCGGCGTCCACCTCTCCGAGGAGTTCCAGCTCCACCCGGAGCAGTCCACGGACGCGATCGTCATCCACCACCCCGAGGCGAAGTACTTCAACGCACGCTGAGTCGTCCCGAGCACGCCCCGCACGCCGGGGCGCCCTGAGCCCGCCCCGGCGAGGGCGGGCTCAGGCGTGACGCGAGGCGGGCCCGGGCGACCGCCGAGGCGGCCCCGGGCGTCCCCGGAGGCATGTGCGGGCATCCGCCGAGGCATTCCGGCCGGACACGTCGTACACTTGTCGGTCCACTGCAGGCCGGCTGCCCCTTGTTCGAAAGGGGCGGCCGGCCTGATCGTCCCTCAAGGAGGTGCGCCCGGATGACCAGTACGGTCCCCGCGCTCGGTACCCGTACGGCCGAGGGCTCAGCCCTGCAGGCGGTACTCCTCGACATGGACGGCACCCTGGTGGACACCGAGGGCTTCTGGTGGGACGTCGAGGTCGAGGTCTTCGCCTCCCTCGGCCACGTCCTCGACGACTCCTGGCGCCATGTCGTGGTGGGCGGCCCCATGACCCGCAGCGCCGGCTTCCTCATCGAGGCGACCGGCGCCGACATCACCCTGGCCGAGCTGAGCGTGCTGCTCAACGACGGGTTCGAGGACCGCATCGGCCGGACGCTCCCGCTGATGCCGGGGGCCGCCAGGCTGCTCGCGGAACTCGCCGCGCACGAGATCCCCACCGCGCTGGTCTCCGCCTCGCACCGGCGCATCATCGACCGCGTCCTGGCCTCCGTCGGCCCCCAGTACTTCGCGCTGACCGTCGCGGGCGACGAGGTCGAGCGGACCAAGCCCTTCCCCGACCCGTATCTGCTGGCGGCCGCGGGGCTCGGCGCCGACCCGGCCCGGTGCGCGGTCATCGAGGACACCGCGACCGGTGTCGCGGCCGCCGAGTCGGCCGGCTGCCACGTGGTCGCCGTGCCGTCCGTGTCGCCCATCGCGCCCGCCCCGCGGCGCACCGTCGTGTCGTCTCTCGAAGAGGTGGATCTGCGATTTCTGCGGGGCCTCCTGACGGCGGAAATGCGCTAGGACTTCACTCAGCGTGTGGGACCGAATGCGCGGAAATTGCCAGGGCGACGGCGCGGGCAATTGACGACCAAGCCGGATGGCCGAATTCCGGTACCTGTCAGTCGAGTTGACACTGTGACGTTCCTCACGCATCTGGGGGTCGACAGTGCGGCTACGGTGTGCCGAATCCCCCTTTTCGGGGGTACTGGGTGTGCCCTTGTGTCCTGATTGGTGGAACCGTGCGCGGTTCCTTCCGCTGTCGGGTTTTCGGTGCGTCCGCGCCCGGTTTCGCAGCGTGATGGGAGGGTGGCTCCCGTCCCTGTGAGCCGCCGCGCAGGCGCGGACTAATCTCGTCGCGAGAACCTCGCCACAACTCCCCGTGATCCGCAGCACCACCCCTGCATGCCGGGTACACGGACTCGACAGCTCTGGAGAAACTCGAGCATGAACCGCAAGACTTTGGTGCTGCCGGCGATCGTCGGCCTGCTCGGCCCCGTACTCGCCGGCTGCGGTGGGTCCGACAGCGGCAGCAAGGACGGCGACGCGATCGTCGTCGGCACCACGGACCGGTTCACCGTCTCGAGCGACGCTCCCGCGCCGCTCGACCCGGCGTACGCGTACGACGTCGGCACCTGGAACATCCTTCGCCAGACCGTGCAGACCCTCATGGCGCAGCCGCGTGGCGACGGTGATCCGCAGCCCGAGGCGGCCGAGCAGTGCGGCTTCACCGACGCCGGCAACGAGCGGTACGTCTGCACCCTGCGCAAGGACCTCCAGTTCTCCAACGGTGACCCCATCACCGCGAAGGACGTGCAGTTCTCCATCAACCGCGCGCTCTCCCTGAAGGCCGACAGCGAGGTGTACGCGCTGCTGTCCACCATCGACACCGTCGAGACCCAGGGAGACCGGGAGGTCGTCTTCCACCTCAAGACGGCCGACGCCACCTTCCCGTTCAAGCTGTCGACGCCGGTCGCCGGCATCGTCAACCCCGACGACTACGAGAAGGGCAAGCTGCGCGACGGGTTCCAGATCGACGGATCCGGTCCGTACACCCTCGAGTCCGAGGTCAAGGACAACGAGCTCGTCAAGGCCGTCTTCACCAAGAACCCCCACTACAAGGGGCTGTTGAAGCCGAAGAACGACAAGGTCGAGCTGCGCTCCTTCACGAGCGCCGACGCCATGGGCGCCGCGCTCGACAAGGGCGACATCGACCTGATGACCCGCTCGATGACGCCGAAGCAGATCCAGCAGCTGTCCAAGAAGTCCGGCGACGTCGACCTGGTCGAGATGCCCGGTCTGGAGATCCGCTACCTCGGCTTCAACACCTCCGCGTCGACGGTCAAGTCCAAGGCCGTCCGGCAGGCCATGGCCCAGCTCGTCAACCGCGGCGAGCTCATCTCCAAGGTGTACGGCACCCAGGCCCAGCCCCTCTTCTCGATGGTTCCCGCCACCATCACGGGCCACAGCAACTCGTTCTTCAACGAGTACGGCGACCCGAGCGCCGCGAAGGCCAAGGGGCTCCTCACCAAGGCCGGCATCTCCACCCCGGTGAAGCTCACCCTGCACTACACGACGGACCACTACGGCACGGCCACCAAGGCCGAGTTCGAGGTCCTCAAGACGCAGCTCAACAGCAGCGGCCTGTTCGACGTCGACATCAAGGGCGAGGGCTGGGACAAGTTCCGTCCCGCCGAGATGGCCGGCAAGTACGACGTCTACGGCATGGGCTGGTTCCCCGACTTCCCGGACGCCGACAACTACCTGGCGCCGTTCCTCGACAAGAACAACACCCTCGGCTCGCCCTACGCGAACGGCGAGATCCGCAACACGCTGATCCCGGAGTCGCGTCGCGAGGCCGACCGGCTCAGCGCGTCGAAGAGCATCTCGGAGATCCAGGACATCGTGGCCTCGGACGTACCGCTGCTGCCGCTGTGGCAGGGCAAGCAGTACATCGCCACCCGCGACGACATCACGGGCGCCGAGTGGGCCATCAACTCCTCCTCCACCCTCCAGCTGTGGGAGCTCGGCCGCGGTCTCTGACCCGCCGACGGCTTCCCCCGGCCCCCGGGACCCTCGGCGGTCTTCCGGGCCTCACGTTCCAACGACAAGGCACAGGCAAGTGAATATGCGTAACCAGTGGCCGGTCCTGTCCGTCGTGACGGGGCTGGCCGCCGGCCTGCTCACCGGATGCAGCTCCGACACGGGCGGCTCGGGCACCGGCTCCTCCGTGGTCGTGGGGATGTCCGACGACGTCCTCACGACCGACCCAGCCGCCGGCTACGACCCCGGATCGTGGCTGCTGTTCAACAACGTCTTCCAGTCGCTGCTGAGCTTCCCCAAGGGCGGTACGGAGCCCGAGCCCGAGGCCGCCAAGGAGTGCGCCTTCACGGACACCGGCACCAAGGTGTACCGCTGCACCCTGAACGACGGTCTGAAGTTCAGCAACGGCGACGCGCTCACCTCGAAGGACGTCAAGTTCTCCTTCGACCGCCTGCTGAAGATCAACGACGACACCGGCCCCGCGATCATGTTCCCCATGCTCGACGAGGTGACCACGCCGGACGCGAAGACCGTCGTCTTCCGGCTCAAGTACGCCGACGCCACCTTCCCGAGCAAGATCGCCTCGGGTGCCGGCTCGATCGTGGACCACCGGCAGTACTCCGCCGACGGACTGCGCACGGACGGCGGGGCGGTCGGCTCGGGCCCGTACAAGCTGGACTCCTTCGACAAGGACCAGGCCGTCTTCTCCGTCAACGACAACTACCGGGGCGCCGCCGAGGTCCACAACTCCGGCGTGACCCTGGAGTTCTTCCACGGCGACCGCTCCGCCCTGAAGAACGCGCTGCTCGCCGACCGCGTCGACGTCGCCTACCGAGGCCTCGCCGCCAACGACATCGCGGACCTCGACAACGCCACCTCCACCGGCAAGGGCATCGAGGTCATCGAGGGCGCCAGCGCCGAGGTGCAGCACCTGGTCTTCAACATGGACGACCCGGTCGCCGGCAAGCTCGGCGTGCGCAAGGCCATCGCGTATCTGCTCGACCGCGAGGCCCTGGTCGGCGATGTCTACGAGCACACGGCGACCCCGCTGTACTCGATCATCCCGGCCGGTGTCACCGGCCACGACACGGCGTTCTTCGACACCTACGGGGGCCGCCCCTCGAAGTCGAAGGCGCGGGCCGCACTCCAGGAGGAGGGCGTCACCGGCAAGGTGAAACTGACCCTCTGGTCGACCCCCTCGCGTTACGGCCCGGCCACCGACGACGAGTTCAGGGCGATCGCGCGGCAGCTCAACGCGAGCGGACTGTTCGACGCCACCGTGCGGTCCGTCGGCTTCGACCAGTACGAGAAGGACATCGCCGACGGCAGGTACGGCGTGTACGTGAAGGGCTGGGTGCCCGACTACCCGGACCCGGACAACTTCACGGCTCCCTTCTTCGGCAAGGGCAACGTGCTGGGCAACAACTACAGGAACAGCACGATCACGTCCCAGCTCATCCCGAGGACCGCTGCCCAGAGCGACCGCTCCTCGACCGACTCGGACTACGGCCGGGTCCAGAGCATCGTCGCCGACCAGCTCCCCGTCATCCCGGTCTGGCAGGCCAAGCAGTACGCGGTGGTGCGGGACAACGTCTACGGCCTCGAGTACTGCCTCGACGCCTCGACCGTCTTCCGCTTCTGGGAGATCAGCAAGGACTGACCCGCGACGCACGCACGGCCGCGGGGGGGGGGGGGGGGGGGGGGGGGGGGGGGGGGGGGGGGCGGGGGGGGGGGGGGGTGGGTCGCCTTTGGGTGGGGTCGGCGGTATTACG
>NZ_JBWKDS010000035.1:0-67426 GCF_056435845.1 Streptomyces sp. NPDC043867
GAGTCGACGCGGAGCGTCGGCGACCGACGACAACGCCGCAGATGTGCGTGCCAGACCCCGCGACGCCGGCATGATCCAAACGACAGGCCCTAGGGTCGCGCCCGGGGAGACTACGCGGGACGGGTGCTCGTGCGGTGGAGGTGGGCGTCGACCAGGGCGAAGGTGGCTTCCGGCTGTTCGATCTGCGGAAGATGGCCGGCCCCCGGAATGACCTCCAGCCGGCCGTCGCCGAAGGCTCCGGCGTACGCGGCGCCGTAGGCGGGGGTGACGATGCGGTCGCTCTCTCCCCAGAGCAGGAGAGAGGGCACTCGCACGCGTCCGAGCCTGCGCAGCAGCCGGGGGTCGTGCATGCAGGGGTCACCCGCCAGGATGCGCATAGTGGCCATGTTGCTTTGCCGGAGGGCGAGTTGGGCGGCCGGGATGTCCGCGGGGTCGAGGTGGTACCGGTCCGGGTCGTGCCAGGAGTGCTCTGCGACGCCGCGGGCGTCCAGGGCGAAGAAGTCGGTGATCGGTTCCGTCTCGATGTGCACGCCGACCGGGTCGATCAGGACGAGACCGGTGATGATTCCCGCGGTGTCGCGCACGGCCATCTCGGCGGCCGTCCAGCCGCCCAGTGAGGATCCGACGACGAGAACGTCGCGCAGCCGTCGGTCGTGCAGGTGATGCAGGTAGGCGAGGGCGAGGTCGTCGACACCGGTGAGCCAGTCGGGCCGGTGGGTGCCGTCCCAGCCGGGGTGCACGGGGGTGAGGGTGTGGGCGCTTCGGGAGAGGTGCTCGGCGAGGCCGGCGACGGTGGCCGGGCCCCCGCCGCCGTGCAGGATCAGGACGGGCCTGCCGGCTCCGGCCTCGGAGAGGGCGAGGGACAGGTCGGGGTACACGGCTGCTGCTGCGTCTGTAGGCACCCGTTCAGAGTAACTAAAGTTCTTTATATAAGCTAGCTTGGTCGCAAAGTAGACTCGGCCCATGCATGAGGATCTGGATCTCCAGGAGCTGGGCAGAGCGGTGAAGCAAGCCCAGTACCGCCAGCACAGGGCGCTCGACAGCGCACTGACTGCCGTCGGTACGACGCTGGCTCAGTGGGACGCGCTGCGCGCGATCAGCCGCTCACCCGGGGCGTCGGCCCGCGCGCTCTCCGCGGCGACGTTTCAGACCGAGCAGGCCTTCGGGGCGCTCGTCGGCCGCCTGACGGCAAAAGGCCTGGTGGAGCGGCGGCCAGGTCATGGCCGACGCATCGAGCACCACCTCACGCCCAGCGGCGAAGAACTGCTGGCGGCCGGCCACAAGGTCGCGGACGAGGTGCTCGCCCGCTGTTTCTCCGGGTTGTCCGCCGCGGATCGCGCGTCCCTGCTGGACCTGCTCCAGCACCTCACCGCGGAGCCAGAGGTATAGCCCGGGCCGTCGGCCCGGGCTCCTGCTCCGGCGCTCGCTCCGGCTCGCGACACTCGGGCGGCGGGGTCCCCGGCTGACCTGGGGCTACCGGGTCGCTCGCCGGGTGCTGGTGTCGCGGGTGAGGAGGAAGCCGAGGGCGATCATGCCGATGCCGAGGACGAAGTGGAGCCAGTTGTCGGCCGTGTTGACAGGGATGAAGTTGGCGTCACTGGCACGGTCGATGAACAGGCCGTAGAGCCACAGCACCAGGTAGATGGCGCCGCCGACGACGAGGTAGTTGCGGGCGGTGCCGGGGGTACGGGCCAGGGCGAGGCCGGCGATGCCGAACAGCAGGTGGACGATGTTGTGCAGGACGGACACCTGGAAGATGCCGAGGAGTTTGGCACCGGAGTGGTGGGCGGCGAACTCCATCGTGTCGTAGTGGGTGGTGACACCGGGGATGAAGCCGAGGATGCCCACGAGCAGGAAGACGGCGCCGACGAGCATCGCGGCCTGTTGTACCCGCGTGCGGGTGGGGGCTCTGGAGGGTGTGTGCGCGGTCATGGGCCTGTTCCCTTCGTCCGTGCGTCGGGCTGAAACCGCCCCGGGCTGTGTGCCTTGGCCAGTACCCACGGTGAGGAAAACATTCGGCTCACGGCGGGTGATTTCGGGCCGCTCGGGCCCGTCACCGGGGCGTCTGCGGCGACCGGCCGGGTGCCGCGGATGCCGGCCGTCGGCGGGAGCGGATCGCGTCCCCGCCGGTGGTGATGCGGACTCCTGGGGGGCGCCGACACCGCAGATCCCGTCATGGAGGCGGACCCGCGTCGTCGTACACCAGGAGGCCGTCCTCGCGAAGTCGCACGCCCGGCGTCGGACTGTGCGGGGTGAGTCGGCCGTCGTGCATCAGATGGTGGACGGGCACGCCGCGGGCCAGGACGGCGAAGTCGGCGATCAGACGCCGGTGGCACCTCCACCACACCGCTTCACTGCACATCACCGCGGTGCGCTCCCCGGCCGCCCGGCGCACGAGATCGTCCATGGCGGCGACGAAGTCGGGGCTGCGGGTATGGGCGGCGTAGCCACGGAAGGACGCGTTGCGCCAGACCGTGTCGGGCGAGTGCGGCGGCGGCTTGCGGAAGCCGCCCAGGCGCGGCTCCCACCGGTAGGTGAGGTGCTCCTCGGGCATCCACTCGGCCAGCCGCTGCCGTGACACGTCCGGGTCCCGGCGGCTGCCGGGAGCGGTCCTGACGTCCACGACGGCGGTGACGCCGGCTCCCCGGAGGAGTTTCGCCAGCGAGGTCCGGTCCGCGGTGCTGTGGCCGAAGGTCAGCAGCTCCCGCGGGGGCGCCGTGAATCCGTCCGCGGGGGCGGCCCGGTCGTGGTCCATACGTCCAGTGCAGCAGCCTCGGGCCGGCATGTCCCCTGCTGGAGTGCGCCGGTCATCCGGCCGGCGCCTCGACGGTCCGCTGCGCCATCCCGGCGGCGAGGACCGCCCCGAGGTGCCGGCACCTCGTAGTGCGGGGCCGGCCCCCTCCACCGGCGGAGGCATCCCGCATCCACCACCCGTCACGCCCGTACGCCGGGCACGCGAGGATGCGGGCCGGGCCACGGGCCGGATGAGCTGCCGCCGCCGTGTCAGCCGGGGAGCCCGCCGCAAGCGTCGTAGCGTGGGTCGCGCCGACCGCGGAGGCACCCGGCGACGGCCGACCCCGAGGTGGCGTGATGTGCTGGAGTGCGAAGGCGGACCTCGTGGCGGGCGCCGGAATCGCGGCGCTCGGAGCCGCCTGCCTCGTACGTTCACGGCGGCGTCGGGATCTGCCCATGGCCGCCCTGCCGGTACTGCTCGGGACCCACCAGATCGTCGAGTCGGTGGTCTGGCACGCCGGAGGCGGTGCGGGACCCGCCACCGTGGCCTGGGCCGTCATCGCCCTTCCGCTGCTGGCGGTGTGGGTGCCCACGGGCGTGATGTGCGCGGTGCCCCGAAGCGCCCGGCGCAGGGTGGCGACACCCTTCGTGGCGGGAGCCGTGACGGCGACGGCCCTCGCTCACGCCCTCGCCGTGCGTCCCGTGACCGCCGAGGTCCGTGGCCACACCCTCGGCTATGTACTGGACCTGCCTCACGCCCAACTCCTCATCGGGGGCTACCTGTTGGCCACCGTGGGCTCGCTGCTGCTGTCCGGCGACCGGGGGCTGACAGCGCTCGGGATACTGGTCGCCGTGGGCGCGATCGTCTGCTGGGCGCTGTGGCGGCTGGAGTTCGTCTCGACCTGGTGCGCGTTCGCCGCCCTGTGCTCGGTCGTCCTCTGCTTCTGGGTGCGCGGACGGGAGGAGACCGGGACGGCGGACCGGACGGCGCGGGCCGCGGAGCGGGTACGGGGGAGGGGTCCCGGTACGTGAGGCGCGGCGCCCACCCCGGACACGGGACCCGCGGGACGACGCCTGTCACCGCACCACTCCCCGTTGCCGTCAACGTTGCGACACTGGTGGAGTGACGGACGGCGAAAGGCAGACGGACCGGCGCCTGGAGCGAGCCATTCTGGAGCTCCTGGAGCGACGTGGCCCGACTGCGACGATCTGCCCCTCGGACGCTGCGCGGGCGGTGTACGAAGGGGACGACGACGGCTGGCGCGCGCTCATGGAGCCGGCCCGCCGCGCGGCCCGGCGGCTGGTCGCGGCCGGCGAGGTGGACATCACGCAGGGCGGCCGTCCCGTCGATCCGGAGCAGGCTCGCGGTCCGATCCGCATCCGCCGCGCCCGCTGACACCACGCGCGCGTCCACCACGGCGGGGTCAAGAGCTTCCTTCACCCCGCGGACGGCCCGCCGCCTTCCTAATTACGATGGCAGTCGAAGTTTGACGGTCGTCGAAAGATGTGTTTTCGTTGGCGCATGGACGGCCGGGCGGCCGACGCCGTGGCCGTACTGCCGGGCGTCCGTTCCGCGTCGCCGGCCTGCTCCATGGATCCCGCGGCCCACCCGCCGCCCGGCGCACTGCCACGGGTTTGCGCCGGATTCACCTCAGTGGAAAGGACCACGTGGACGCGCACAAGGCGTACGAGCACCTCGCCCGCGGCGCCTTCGGCAAGATCGTCATCCGCGTCGCGGACTGACTCCCACCCGGCGCCGGGCCTCCCTGGCCAGGACATGGCCGGGGCGGCGCAGGAGTCCTGTCTCGGCACCGTCACCCGTTCTCAGGAGAGATCCCCATGGCGAAGAACGTTCAGTTCGACCGGCTCGGCGGCGCGGAGGTCCTGACCCTGCGCGACGTGGAGACCCGCGATCCCGGAGCCGGCGAGGTGCGCGTCCGCGTGGACGCGATCGGCCTGAACCGGGCCGAGATCATGTACCGCGAGGGCGCCTACTTCTACCAGCCCGTCCTCCCCTCCACGCTCGGCTACGAGGCCGCCGGAACCGTCGAGGCGACCGGCGAGGGCGTGACCGGCTTCGAGGCCGGCGACCTTGTGGGTGTGATCCCCGCGTTCCTGCTGACCGAGTACGGCACCTACGGCGACCGGGTGATCCTCCCGGCCACCGCCCTCGTCCCCCGGCCCGCATCCCTCGCCCCCACCACCGCGGCGGCCGTGTGGATGGCCTACCTGACCGCCTATGGTGCCCTCGCCGAGAGGGGCCAGGTGCGGCCCGGCGACCACGTACTGATCACGGCCGCCTCCAGCAGCGTGGGCGTCGCCGCGATCCAGACGGTCCACCACCTGGGGGCCGTCGCGATCGCCACCACCCGCGGCGCCGGCAAGAAGCAGGCACTGCTGGACGCCGGCGCGGATCACGTCATCGGCACCGACGACGAGGACCTCCCCGCGCGTGTCAGGGAGATCACCGGCGGCCAGGGCGTCCGGCTGGCCTTCGACCCGGTCGCCGGCCCCGGCGTCGAAACGCTGGCCGAGGCCATCGCCCCCGGCGGCAGCCTGATCGTCTACGGCGCGCTCGACCCCCGCCCCACCCCCCTGCCGCACGCCCGGTCCTACCCGGCCCTGACCACCAGCACCTATACGCTCCACGAGGTCACCACCGACCCCGAACGGCTGCGCCGCGGCGTCGCCTTCGTGAACGCGGGCCTGAAGAGCGGTTCGCTGGCCCCTCTCGTCGACCGCACCTTCGACCTCGCCGACATCGCCGACGCCCACCGCTACATGGAGGCCAACACCCACCTCGGCAAGATCGTGGTCACCGTCACGCACGACGCGGACGGGCCCGCGGCCTGAAGTCCGCGGTCATCACGGCCCCCCGTCCAGGACGCGGTCCCGCCGGGCGACCCGGGTGCCCTGCCGCCGGGCCCGCCTACGCGGCGGAAGCGGCCAGGACCGCCGACAGCAGGCCGGGGAAGCGGGCCTCCATCTCCTCGGTCCGCAGCGTGTTCATCTTCGTCGTCCCCACGTAGTACTGGCGGATCAGCCCGGCCTCACGCAGCACGCTGAAGTGGTGGGTCAGCGTCGACAGCGACACCGGCGCCTCGAACGTCCCGCAGCTCATGTCCTCACCGGCGTACGCCAGTTGGCAGACCACCCCACGCCGCACCGGGTCCACCAGAGCCTCCAGCACCTGCTGCAGGGACACCTGCGACAACTCCGGGTGCTCCACCGTCCGGGCGGCGGTACGGGGGCGGGCCATGGGGACTCCTCGGAACGGCATGAGCGTGCAGCTCCATAGTACGACTGCCGTCAAAATTGGGTGTCGCGCCGGCCCTGGAACGCGTGGGGCGAGTGCCTGTTCCCGCCCGTGTGCCGGCGCCCCGGGTCAGGACTTCCAGGGGCCGATGCGGTCCAGGCGGCGCGACTGCTGGCGCGCCGTGGCTGCGTCCAGGCTCCGGCCACGCTCGGTGAGGCGACCGGCGACGCCCGCGCGGTGTTCCACGGGTTTGTGGTCGTCGTACTTGAACTTGGCCCGGACGCCGACGACTTCGAGCCGCAGGCCGCGGATGCCGGGGAGCATCCGTCCGTAAGGGGGCCCGTCGGGGTCGATGGGAGCGTGGTCGCCGTCGGGCTGGAAGTGCGCCATCTGGCGGCGCAGCAGATCGGCCTTGGCCTCGGGGTCGTCGACGATGTGGGCGCGGCAGGTGAACTGGACGGCCGCGTAGTAGCTGGTGGGGACACCGTCGGTGGGCGGGGTGGCGGGCTTGGCGCGCCAGGTGCCGGGGATGAAGGCGTAGTCGCCGACGACGGTGAAGGTGACGTTCGCGTCGTGCTCGATCGCCTGCCAGACCGGGTTGGGGCGAGCGAGATGGATCAGCAGCAGGCCGTCGTCGACGCTGAAGTGGGTGGGGACGACGGCGGGGGCCTCGCCGGGCGGACCGTTGACGCTGAGCTGGCCGAAGTCGTGGCCGTCGGCGATCCAGGCCTGCCACTCGGCGTCGTCCAGGGCGGCGTCCCAGGGCTGGATGAACATCAGGTGCTCCCTGTGTGCGGGCGTGCGGGTGGGCGGGCGTGCGGGGTGGGGCGGGTCAGGTGAGGGCGAGGAGGCTGACGGCGACGGCGGCGGCGCCCAGGCCGATGAGCTGGCCTCGGTGTATGCGTTCGGCGAGGACGCTGCGGGCGAGCAGGACGGTGCCCGCCGGATACAGGGCGGTGATCACGGCGACGACGGTGAGGTCTCCGCTGCGGGCGGCGAGCAGGAACAGCAGATTCGCCAGCGAGTCCAGCACCCCGGCCGCCGCCGAGATCGCGAGGGCGGGCTTCTCCGTACCGAGCCGGCGGAACATCACGGCGGCCGCGGCGAGCGTGACGGCCGAGGAGACCGCCCTGCCGACGATCAGCGGGGCCACGCCGCTGTCGGAGGGCGCCTGGTGCAGGCAGACGAGCTGAAGGGCGATCGCGGCGCCCGCCCCGAGGGCCAGCAGCAGTGCCGTGCGCGACGGACGCGAGGAGCCGGCGCCGTGCCCGGCGCTGACCAGGACCACCGCCACGAGCGCCAGCGGCAGACCCACCAGGCCGCCCATCCCCAGACGATCGCCCTGGAGCAGGCCGACCGTGACCGGCAGGGCGGCGGACACCAGCGCGGTGACGGGCGACAGGACGTTCATGGGGCCGATCGCGAGCGTCCTGTAGAGCAGGGCGAACGCCGCGGCGGACGCCACCCCGGACGCCGCGCCCCAGCCGATGCTCGCCGGGGTGAACGAAGCGCCCAGGACGGGCCACAGCAGCAGCTCGACCGCGAGACTGGCGGGGGCCGCGACCATCACGGTGCGCAGCACATGAGCCTTGCGGGCGCCGAGGCCGCCGAGGAAGTCGGCACACCCGTAGGCGAGAGAGCTGCCCAGGGCCAGCAGAAGAGCGATCACGGTACTTCCCTATGTTTCACAGTGGAACGACTCGACCGTACAATGAACCGACCGCGGGTTGTCAACCAAACGACCGGACGGTTCATTCCAGTGATCCGCGGGACGGGACAGGACGGTGATCAGGTGCCCGAGGCAGAAGAAGCCCTGCGCACGCTCGCGCACAACGTGAGAGCCGCACGGACACGGGCGGGCCTGTCCCTGGACGAGCTGGGCCGGCGCGCCAGGGTCAGCAAGGGCGCCCTGGTGGGGCTGGAGAAGGCCCAGGGCAACCCGAACTTCTCCACCCTGGTCCGCCTCGCCGACACTCTCGGTGTCTCGGTGTCGACCCTGATGGAGGGGCCCGCTGAAGGCCGCGTCCGAGTGGTGTCCGCCGACGCCGGCATGCCTCTGTGGGCCGGTGAGCGGGGCGGCGAAGCCCGGCTCATGCTGACCACCGCGGGGCCGGCTCCGGTCGAGGTCTGGCGCTGGAGACTGGAGCCGGGTGAGGAGTACCCCAGTCACCCCCACCAGGCCGGCGTCGTGGAGACCGTCAGCGTCACCTCCGGCCGGATGACACTGGTCGTCGACGGCACCGAGCATCCGGTCGAGGCCGGGCAGACCGCCACGTTCGACGGCGACACCGCCCACACCTACCGCGGCTCGGGTACCGGAACCTGCCACCTGATCATGACCGTCCACATCCCACCCGGCCCGGGCTCACCGGCCTGACCTGACAGCGGGCCAAGGGGCTCGGAGCCACACCAGTCAGAGGGACTGCCGACGGCGCGCATTCTTCCGATTGGTGACCAGCAGGCACGGCCACACGAGGACCATGCACACCACGACGGCGATGCGGCCCGCGCCGGCGCCGTCGATCACTTTCCAGACCAGCAGGCCGATGCCCAGACAGAACATCGGCCTACACCCGAGGGCCCCACCGGTTGCCGGGCCTCGTCGAGGCCGGCGGAACACGGGAACCGGAGCGCTGCTTCATGCGCGATCTCCTTCTCCGTCAACCCTCCTGCCCGTAGCGGCCGTTGATGAACGTCGACCCGCCGCCCGCGCGGCCCGCTCACCCCTCGTACTCCGTCAGGTCGATGCCGTACACGCCCAACGGATAGCCGTACACCGGGTGTTCGGTCTCGCGCTCCAGTGTCAGTCCGAGCTTGCTGATGACGTTCTCGGAGGCGTCGTTGCCCATCTGGTTGATGCTGATGACCCGGTCAAGGCCGCGGTCCTGGAGCGCGAACTCCAGGACGGCGTGGGCGGCTTCGGACGCGTATCCCTGCCCCCAGAACGAGGAGCCGAGCCGCCAGCTGATCGCCACGGCGGGCAGCACCTCGGGAAGGAACTCGGGCACCGACAGGCCCGCGAAACCGGCCAGCTCACCGGAGGCCAGCAGCTCGACGGCGAAGATGCCGAAGCCCTCCTCGTCCCATTCCTCTTCCCACTGCTCGATCTCGGTGGCCGTCTCGTCCAGGCCGAGGACCGACCCGTCGCCGATCCATCGCATCACCTGGGAGTCCGCGTTGATGTCGGCCAGGGGCGCGAGGTCGTCGTCGGTCCAGCGGCGGAGGACGAGGCGGGGGGTGCGGATCTCGGTCATGAAGCACATCCTGCCTGACGTACGAGGCCACGGCTGACCTGGGGCCGGACCCGGCGGGGGGTCGGCTCTTCGCCACGGGGCCGGGCCGGGGGAGCACGTGTCGCGGGCGAATGATGCATCGACGCGTGGCAAAACGGGCAAGAACCCGGAGCGGTCGGGAAGCGGCCCCGGACGACCCGGTTTCCCAGCGTCGTGAAGGCCAGTGCGGACAAGGCCAGTGCGGACTGCTTCACGACGTACGTCACCTCGTGACCGGGACCGCGGTGTCCAGGACCGGACCGCGCACCGCACTGCCTGCTGCCGAGAGCGGACCCACCTCATACGGACCCACCTCACACGGACCCGTGCTTCGCCCCGCCGCGCCCGGCCGCACAGATGGCATCTACACGAAGTTCGGCGCGCCGCGTGCTCGCGCTTCCCTCACATCAGGTCAAGGGGGCGCGTGCGCGACCGGGACGGCATCGGCAGAGGGCTTTTCAGGGGAGAGAGGCGTTTGCGATGGAGCACGCGGAGACAGCGCCCGAGGTGTGGGTGGAGAAACTGCCCGTCCAGGCGGGAAGCGGGCGGTCGGCGTGGCTGATACGCCCGGTCGGCACCGTCGACCGGGCGGGCCATCCGCTCTTCGAGGCCATCCGGACGGCGGGGGAGCGTGCCGGCACCGCGGTCGTCGTCGACCTCTCGCACGTACGTGCCCTGTCGGCGGCGGCCGTCCGGGAACTGCTGGACTGCGCCCACACGCTGGAGGCCGCGCGGGGCCGGCTGCTGCTGGCGGGCCCGGCCCAGGACGTCGACCCGCTGCTGAGGCTTGCTCTCGGCCTCGCCCCGGTCCCGGTCTTCGCGACGCTGGGGGCGGCGGTCCACGCGTGCGTGAGCCGCGTGCCCGCGGACGCGACCGGCGTCCCGGGAAGCGGCACGGCCGCCGACAGGGGCGGCCGGACGGCGGCGCGCCATGACGAGCTGGCTCAGCTCCAGCAGGCCGTGTCCTCGCACGCCGTCGTCGACCAGGCCATCGGCATCGTCGTCGCGCTGGCCGGTCTGCGTACCGAGGACGCCTGGCACGTCATACGGGAGATCTCCCAGCACACCAACATCAAGATGCGGCACGTTGCCGAGCTGATCGTCGAGTGGGCCCAGACGGGACATCTGGCCAGTGACATCCGCCATCACCTGCAGAAGAGCCTCGCGACACGGCGGCCGGCGCTGCCGGAGGCGGGCTGACGAGACGGCCGCGCGGTGGGACGCGGCCGCGGACACCGACCTGGCCGACGACCAGTCCGTCGTCGCCCTGAACAGGAGTGAGACGGCCGCCTGCCGCTCTCCCGTGACGCGGCTCCGCGGCCGTCGCAGCTCCCGCTACGACCGGCCGCGGAGCCGCGTCATGTCCGATGATCCCTGCGCGGTGGCACGTGCCCGGTCGTCCAGGCCGCTCGTTCACTGACGAGCCGTCAGCGGCCGACCTCGTGGCGGGTGTTGGGGACGCAGTGCGTCATCGTCAGGCCGGACACGTCCCGGGGCGCGTTCTCGCCCAGGTTGGCGAGCCGCTTGCGGTCGTCGTCGGTCAGATCCTGGCTGGCCAGCGGCTCGAGACCGGCGACGTCCCGGGGGCTGATGCCGAGCCCCTCACCGACCCTCAGACCGAGCTCGTTCTCCACCAGCAGGAAGTGCCACACCATCCGCTCCTGCACCGGCCGGTCGCACTGGGACAGCAGGTTGGTGAAGTTCTTCACCAGGTCGTCCCGCTCCCACTGCTCCATCAGCTGATAGCGCTGACCCGCCTGGAGGTAGTCGTTGGTGCGGGGGATGCGCTTGCGGGTGACCCGGCCGTGGATCTCCGGCCCCTGCTCGTCGTGGGACGGGTACTGCGCCTCACGCAGGCCGCCGGTGATCGACGGCTCGTAGTTGACGATCGGGTTCTCGCCGCCGCCGTCCTGGTGGTAGGCCATCTGCCCGTCACGCTGGTTGGTGCGCACGTCGGCGTTCTTCGCCCGGTTGACCGGAAGCTGGAGGTAGTTGGGGCCGACCCGGTAGCGCTGGGTGTCGCTGTAGGAGAACGTCCGGCCCACCAGCATCTTGTCGTCGGAGAAGTCCAGGCCGTCCACCAGCACGCCGGTGCCGAACGAGATCTGCTCGTTCTCCGCGAAGTAGTTCTCCGGCATCCGGTTGAGCACCATCCTGCCCACCGGCCGGGGCGGGAAGTCCTGCTCCGGCCAGGTCTTGGTGTCGTCCAGGGGGTCGAAGTCCAGTTCCGGGTGGTCGTGGTCCTCCATCATCTGGACCAGCAGTTCCCACTCCGGGTACTCGCCGCGCTCCACCGCCTCGTAGAGGTCCTTGGTGGCGTGGCCGAGACCCTGGGCCTGGACGTTCGCCGCGTCCTCCTCGGTCATGCTGCGCACGCCCTGCTTGGGCATCCAGTGGTACTTGACCAGGACGGTGCTGCCCTCCTGGTTCACCCACTTGTACGTGTTGACGCCGAAGCCCTGCATGTGGCGGTAGTCGGCCGGGATGCCGCGCGGGCTGAAGAGGTTGATGAGCATGTGCATGGACTCGGGGGTCTGCGACATGAAGTCGAAGATCCGGCGCGGCTGCTGCTCGAAGGTGACCGGGTCCGGCTTGAGCGCGTGGATGACGTCCGGGAACTTGATGGCGTCCCGGATGAAGAACACCCCGAGGTTGTTGCCGACGAGGTCCCAGTTGCCGTCCTCGGTGTAGAACTTCACCGCGAAACCGCGCGGGTCGCGGGCCGCCTCCGAGGAGTCCCGGCCGCCGATGACGGTGGAGAACCGGACGGCGAGGTCGGTGCGCTTGCCGCGCTCGGCGAAGACCTTCGCGCGCGTGAAGCGGTTGATGGGCTCGTCGCCCCAGGAGCCGTACGACTCGAAGTAGCCGTAGGCGGTCACACCGCGGGCGTGGACGACGCGCTCCGGGATGCGCTCACGGTCGAAGTGGCTGATCTTCTCGAGGAACTGGTAGTTCTCCAGCGTGGCCGGGCCGCGGGCTCCGACGGTGCGCTGGTTCTGGTTGTCGTAGACCGGGTGGCCCTGCCGGTTGGTGAGCGCTTTCCGCTCGTCGTCCGGGGCGGGACCCTTGCTTGACACGTCCGTCACGATCGTCGACTCCTTCGACCCGTATGTGCGGTTCTATCCCGATGTACCACTATTTCCAGTTATGCGGTCATCCGCTACGGCAGGACGGCCCCTGGGTACCCCTGTCGTCGCCCTCGAGTCCCCCGGGTGGCCGTGCCCAGGCGACAGGGCGGACCCCGGTGATCCGGAACCCGCTGCGGGGCCGCGTCGGGATGTGCCGCAGCGGGATCGTCAGATCCTGGACCGGAACGCCGTACGTCAGCCGCGACAGCCGGACGCCGAGGGCTTCCAGCAGAGCGGTCGTGACGGCTTCGCCGGGACACCGGTGGCCGCCGGACGGATCGGCGGCGCCCTGCGGGACCGGTTCGCCGCGTGTCGCCGGACGTGCCAGGAAGCGCTCGGGGCGGAATCGGTACGGGTCGCCCCACAGCTCCGCGTCGCGGTGCTGCCCGTACAGGCCGAGCAGGACGGGACCCCCCGCCCGCACGTGCTCGCCCCTCCAGTACAGGTCGGCGGCGGCCCGCCCGCCGGTGAAGGGGGCGAACGGGTAGAAGCGTCGGACCTCCTGCGCGAAGGCAGCGCCGTACGCCGCGTCTCCGGCCAGCAGCGGCGCGCGGTTCTCCGGCCAGCGATGAAGGGCGTGAGCCGCGAACGTGACGAACCAGGAGACCGCCACGGTGGGCCGGACGATGTTCAGCAGCTCCACGGCGGCCGTACGGGCGTCCAGCGGGCGCCCGTCGGCGTCACGGTGCCGCACCACGACGGACACGGCCGACCCGGCCGGGACCTCGACCTCCCCGGCGCGGATCCTCCCGACCAGGTCCGTGATCCGGGCTTCGCACCCGGCGCGAGCCCGGCGTGCCTGCCGGTGCCGCGCCCCCGGCGTGGCGAAGCCGTCCACCACCGCCACCAGGTCCTGCGCCGTGGCCTCCACCCGGTCCTTGTCCGGGGGTACCCCGGCCCAGCGGCACACACCGGCCGTGAGGACCTTCGCCGCCTCCTCGAAAAGGACGATCTCCGGCCGCACCCGCCAGACGTCCACGGCCTCGTCCCACGCGTCCGTGACGTGTTCCACCAGGAGGGCGACACGGGCCGGCGGGGTCAGCAGCGAGAGGAGCAGCGCCTTGCGGACCCGGTGCGCCGCACCGTCGGGCGTATGGGCCGCACCCTGGCCGAACAGCGTGCTCCGCACGCGCTCGGGCGCGGCCTTGTGCCGGTGCACGTGCCGCTCGTCGTAGAAGAACCGGACGGCGTCCGGACCCCGCAGGCCCCCGGCGTGCCGTCCGGGCAGCCGGGTCCTGACGGCCGGGCTCGCCGCGTGGCGCACCCTGTCCGGCGGCCAGGCGTGGCCCTCCGGCGGCAGAGAGCCGGTGCGGTCGGCGACAGGGCCGGGTGAGGTGCGCATGGGGCCCGGGTGCCCGACGTGACGTCCCGAAAAACGCTCGGGCCCGGTGGATGCCCGGGATGCGACCGCGCCACCCGGCACGGCATGCCCGGAGCTGGTCGGCGGGTCGGCCGCGCCCGCGGACGCCTCTTGGACAAACAGGAAATATCCAGCCAGGTCCGCGTGTTGTCACGGACGTGGGCGCGGAGGGAACTGTGTCCCCGGGCCTCATTTTCATAGCCCACGAGGACGATCGTCCGGCTGAAGCCTCGTGGAGCCTCCTGCCGGAGGCGACCGCCCTCCGCGTCCACCATCGATCGGCCCCGGCCGGCTGTCCCCCGAGCCGGTCGGGGCTCTCGTCTGACCCGGCGGGTCCCCGCACGTCCCGCGATACCCGTGCGTCCCGCTCTCCCGCACGTCTTGCGACGCCGGTACGTCCCGCCGCTCCCGCGCGTCCCGCAGTGGCCGGTGCGTCCGCAACGCCCGCCCGCTGTCCGCCCGGTCGGTCCGGTCCGGTCGGGATCGGCTTCGTCGATGTGAAAGCATCAGTCCATGATGACGTCAGTCGACACTGACCTGATGCGGGTGCTGGCCGACCCGCTCAGGCTGCGGATCGTGACCCTGCTCGCCCGCGAGACGCTGTGCACCACCCATCTGGTGGAGGAGACGGGCGCCAGGCAGACCAACCTCTCCAACCACCTGCGGGTGCTGCGCGAGGCCGGCGTCGTCGACACGGAGCCGTGCGGGCGCTGGACGTACTACCGGCTGCGCCCCGAGGTCATCGCCCGGCTCGCCGACGGCTTCGCCGCCCTCGCCGCGTCCGCCCGCACCGCCGCCGACACCAAGAGGACCTGCCCATGACGTCCGCCGGAGCACCCGCGACCGCCGAGGAGCAGCCGGTCGCCGCCAGGCTCTCGACCCTCGACCGCTTCCTCGCCGTGTGGATCCTGACCGCGATGGCACTCGGGCTCGGCCTGGGCCGCGCCGTCCCGGGCCTGAACGACGCTCTCGCCGAGGTGGAGATCGGCGGCATCTCGCTGCCGATCGCCGTCGGCCTGCTGGTCATGATGTATCCGGTGCTGGCGAAGGTCCGCTACGACAAGCTCGACTCCGTCACCGGCGACAAGAAGCTCATGGTCTCGTCCCTGGTCGTCAACTGGATCGTCGGCCCGGCGGTGATGTTCGCGCTGGCGTGGATCCTCCTGCCCGACCTTCCCGAGTACCGCACCGGCCTGATCATCGTCGGGCTGGCGCGCTGCATCGCCATGGTCGTCATCTGGAACGACCTCGCCTGCGGCGACCGGGAGGCCGCCGCCGTCCTCGTGGCCCTCAACTCGGTCTTCCAGGTCCTCGCGTTCGGCCTGCTCGGCTGGTTCTACCTCGATCTGCTGCCCGGCCTGCTCGGCCTCGACGACGGCGACCGCCTCGACATCTCCACCGGGAAGATCGCTCTGAACGTCGTCATCTTCCTCGGCATTCCCCTCCTCGCCGGATTCCTCACCCGCCGCCTCGGCGAGACGAAGCTGGGACGCGAGTCGTACGAGGCGAGGTTCCTGCCCAGGATCGGTCCGTGGGCGCTGTACGGGCTGCTGTTCACCATCGTGGTCCTCTTCGCCCTGCAGGGAAGGACGATCACCTCCCGGCCGCTCGACGTCGCCCGGATCGCACTGCCCCTGCTGGTCTACTTCGCGGTGATGTGGTTCGGCACCTTCGCGCTCGGCAAGGCGGTCGGCCTGTCCTACGCCCGCACCGCGACCCTCGCGTTCACCGCGGCGGGGAACAACTTCGAGCTGGCGATCGCGGTCGCCATCGCCACCTTCGGGGTGACGTCGGGCCAGGCGCTCTCCGGTGTCGTCGGCCCGCTGATCGAGGTGCCCGTCCTGGTGGCCCTCGTGTACGTGTCGCTGGGCTGGCGGAAGAGGTTCGCGACCGGCCGGCCGGGGACATGAGCCGGCCCGTCGACGTCGTCGTCATCGGCGGCGGCCAGTCCGGGCTCGCCGCCGGCTACCACCTGCGCCGCCTCGGCCTGGAGTTCGTCGTCCTCGACGCCGGCCCCACCCCGGGCGGCGCGTGGCGGCTGACGTGGGACTCGCTGCGCCTGTTCTCGCCGGCCGCGTTCTCCTCGCTGCCCGGCCGGCTCATGCCCCCGCAGGCCAACCAGGAGTATCCGGACGCGGCGCACGTCATGTCGTATCTGCGGGACTACGAGAAGCGCTACGACCTGCCGGTCCAGCGGCCGGTGACCGTCCTCGCCGTGCACCGGGACGATGGGGTGCTGCGCGTGGACACGGACGCGGGGAGCTGGTCCGCGCGGGCGGTCGTCAGCGCGACCGGCACCTGGTGGCGCCCCTTCCAGCCCGCCGTGCCCGGACACCGGGACTTCCGCGGGGAGCAACTGCACACCGTCGGCTATCGCACCCCTCGGGACTTCGAAGGGCGCCGTGTGCTCGTCGTCGGCGGCGGCAACTCCGGCGCGCAGATCGCGGCCGACCTCGCCCGGATCACCGAACTGACCTGGGTCACCCGGCGGCCGCCCCGCTATCTGGCCGACGAGGTGGACGGCCGCGTCCTCTTCGACGCAGCCACCGCCCGCCGCCGCGCCCTCGACGACGGCCGCGCGAACACCGGAGGCGTCGCGTCGCTGGGGGACGTCGTCGCCGTACCGCCCGTGCGGGAGGCCCGGGACCTTGGGCTCCTCGACGCCGCTCCGATGTTCACGCGGCTCTTCCCCGACGGTGCCGAGTGGGCCGACGGCACGCGGGCCGGGGCCGACGCGATCATCTGGTGCACCGGGTTCCGCCCGGCCCTCTCCCACCTGGCGCCCCTCGGGCTGCGCGGCCGGCGCGGCCACGTCGCCACCGCGGGCACCCGTGCCGCGGACGAGCCGCGGCTGCATCTGCTCGGATACGGCGACTGGACGGGTCCGGCCTCCGCGACCCTCATCGGCGTCGGACGCCCCGCGAAGGAGGCGGCCCGCGAGATCGCGGCGCTCGTACGCGGCTAGGGCCTGTCGTTTGGATCATGCCGGCGTCGCGGGGTCTGGCGCGCACATCTGCGGCGTTGTCGTCGGTCGCCGACGCTCCGCGTCGACTCCCTCCTCCGCCTTGCAGCTGCACGCGCCAGACCCCGCTCGGGTCGGTCAGGACGAACCGTCGGTCACAGCCAGCCTGATCCAAACGACAGGCCCTAGGCCTGGCACACGAGGGAGCTTTCCGGCCCGGTGGGGAGGCGCCGCGACGGCGGCCCTCCCCACCTGCGGCGTCAGGTGCGGTCGCGCTTCATGGAACGCCCGGTCTCCTGGGTGCGCTCCTGGGCCTTCCCCCGGACCTTCTTGGCCTCGCCGCGGGCCTGCTCGAGCTTGCCCTCCGCCTGCTGCTCGCGGCTGCCCGTGACCTTGCCGGCCATCTCCTTGGCCTTGCCCTTCATCTTGTCCATACCGCCCTTGTCCGCCATGGTTCCTCCTGATGTGGGGGGTCGCTTGCCCGCCCAACGTAAGGGGGTGGCGGGAACTCCCGCCCGTCGAAGCGTCACGTACCGTCACCACGCCGTGCGGCATCATCGTCGGTGAGGACGTGGAACGCCGCAGCGACAAGGGAGTTGACGCATGACCGGACAACCGCGGCTCACGCTGGCCGCGACCGTGCTCGACGCGCCCGACGCACGTGAGCTCTCGGTGTTCTACCGAGGCCTGCTCGGCTGGGAGGTGCGGGAGGACGGGCCCGACTGGGTGATGATCGCGCCCCCGGAGGGCGGCGCAGGTCTGTCGTTCCAGACCGAGCCGCGGTTCGTCCCGCCGCGCTGGCCGTCCACTCCAGACGAGCAGCAGATGATGCTCCATCTGGACATCGAGGTGGACGACCTGCCCGCGGCCCTCGCGCGTGCCACCGCCCTCGGCGCCCGCCCGGCCGACTTTCAGCCCCAGGACGACGTCCGTGTGCTGTTCGATCCGGCGGGTCACCCGTTCTGCCTTTTCGTGCGCGCCGCCGCCTCCCGGTAGTTTGCCGACGCGGGTTCGAGGGACGCGGTGACCATGTTCGAAGACTTCGAAGCAGAAACGGTCCAGTTGAAGGAAGCGTCCCTCTTCGTACGTCACGGCGGGGAGGGCCCGCCGGTGCTGCTGCTGCACGGGCATCCCCGGACCTCGGCGACCTGGCACCGGGTGGCCCCGCAGTTGGTCCGGCGGGGATTCACGGTCGTCTGCCCCGACCTGAGGGGCTACGGCCGGTCCCGGGGGCCTAAGCCGACACCGGACCACTCCGGATACTCCAAGCGGGCGGTCGCCGACGACCTGATGGCGGTCATGCGCTCGCTCGGGCACTCCCGGTTCTCGCTCGCCGGACACGACCGCGGAGGTGCCGTCGCCCTGCGTCTCGCCCTCGACCACCCCGACGCGGTGTCCCGGGTGGCACTGCTCGACTGTCTGCCGATCAGCGAGCATCTGTCCCGTGTCACCGCGAAGTTCGCCACGCAGTGGTGGCACTGGTTCTTCTTCGCCCAGCCGGACATTCCCGAGCGGGTCATCAACGCCGACCCGGACCGCTGGTACCGCGGCGATCCCGCGGTCATGGGGCAGGAGAACTACGAGGAGTGGCGCGAGGCCACCAGGAACCCCGACGTGGTGCGGGCGATGCTGGAGGACTACCGGGCCGGGCTCACCGTCGACCGGCGCCACGAGGAAGCCGACCGGGCCGACGGGGTGCGGATCCAGTGCCCCGCGCTGGTCCTGTGGTCCCTCCGGGACGACCTGGAGGACCTCTACGGGGATCCGCTGGAGATCTGGCGGGACTGGGCGCCCGACGTACGAGGTCACGGGATCGACTCCGGCCACCACGTGGCCGAGCAGGCCCCGGACGAGCTCGCGGCCTGCCTCGGTGACTTCTTCGGCGGCTGACCCGGCGTCCGGCGGCGGCCCGCACGGCGAGCCGCCGCCGTGCGGGTCCCGGAGTCCGGGCTGCATCGCGCCCGGCAGCAGGGGCACACTGGAGAGTGATCTTTGGCGCCGGACTCCCCGGATCCCGGAGGCGACCTTGACGTCGGACATGTTTGAAAGGCGACTCGCTCCCCAGGGGTGGGAGCAGGACGCGGAGCGGCTCGTGCAACTGGAGGACGAGAACCTCCAGCTGAAGCGGGCGGTCCACTCGCACGCGACGATCGACCAGGCCATCGGTGTCGTCCTGGCGAGGGGGGAGCTGACACCCGCCGAGGGCTGGGACGTGCTGCGCGAGGTCTCCCAGCGGACGAATGTGAAGCTGCGGAAGGTGGCGGAAGCGGTCCTGGAGTGGGCTCGCACGGGAGAGCTGCCCGACGCCGTCAGGGACGAGCTGGAACGCGGGATCCGGTCGGCCCGGGCCCGGCGTCGGATGGACGGTCCGTACTCCTGACGGCGCGGTGCCGCCACGGAAGCGCTCCAGCGTCACGGCGGCGTCGGCGGCAGGCCCCTGGGCACGGCACGCCCGGCGTCATCGACCACCCGGTGGGATGGGTTTGGGGCCATTTGGTGCGGTCAGTCGTAAAATGGATCCGCATTGCTGGAGGACTAAGGATGTGAGCTGCGGTGGCCAAGGACCAGAAGGCGAAGGCCAAGGCGGAGCAGGCCAAGGGCAAGGCGAAGGAAGCCGTGGGACGCGCGGTGGGCAATGAACGCATGACCACCGAAGGAGCGGCAGGACAGTCCAAGGGCGACGCGCGGCAGGCCAAGGAGAAGGTGAAGGACGCACTGCGCCACTGACCGCTACCCATGGACGCAGACGGGGTCCGCCGAGATCACGTGTGGCGGACCCTGCTGCGTTCCCGTTCCCGATATGTCGTGCGGCCGTTCCGTGTCTGTGGGCAATGGCTCCCCGGAGTCAGAGGTGCCCGTCGTCCCTCACCGATCCGGACGTCAGCCCTCCGCGCCCGCGATGAGTTCGGCGAGGAAATCGTCGACGGAGACCTTCTCCTGCCCGGCTGGGACGACCTCGTAGGTCTCGTCCAGGAAGGACATGACGGCCGGGGCCCAGGCCAGGATCACGGCGTGGTGCCGGCCCCCGTCGGTGTGGGGCTCGCCGAGGAACTCCATGCGCAGCTCCCGCCACAGCCCGGTGGCCTGCGGACCCATCCGCACGTCCCCCTCGCCGACCGGACGTTCCATTCCGTCGGCCATCATCTTGCGGTCGAGTCTCCACCGGGCCAGGACCCGGCCGTCGTGGCTGAACACGACGGTGACGGCGAACGGATCGTCGGCTTCGTACGTCATGTGGGCCAGTACGGAGAAGCGGCCGGTGCCGCCTGCCTCGAGCTGCATGACGAGCGTCCTGTGCACGATCGGGATCAAGGGAAGCCTCCGGGGGAACGGACCTAAAGCCCCCTACTACCCCCGTTCCGCGCATGATGCTCACGCAAATGGGGGATTCACACAGAAGTGACGGGACGCCCGTTGCTTCGCCGCGCCGGCGGGCGCCCGACGCGGGCGGCCGGGAGGCCGCGGCCACCCGGGCGCCGTACCGGCGAGACCTCTCGAGCGGCGGCCTGCGCGCGAGCGCACCATTCTGGATGCAGATGCGATCACGTCGCCTACATCGGGGAAGTCGAGTGCCATGAGCGAATCAGAGCTTCCGCCGGAAGGCCGGCCCGTCGACCTGTACCTCGACCTGCTCCGCCTGCGCATGACCCCCTCGGACTATGCGCTGCTGCTGCGCATGGTCGAACCAGTGCTGGAGGCCATCCAGGAGCAGCGGGCAGGACCGATCGAACTGAGTCTGGAGGGCGCGGACGGCGAGAACGTCTCGCAGGAGGTCCGCGACGAGGCCTCCCTCGTCGTCGCCGTCGCCGTCACCGGCCGTCTGGACAACCAGATCGTCGAGATCGAGACGGAGGAACAGGGGCCGGTCAGAGTCGTCACGGACTCGGGAACCGCGGCCGATCCCGCCAAGTGCCAGGAGATCGCCGAATTCATCGGCGAACGCCATCGTCAGGACGAGGAACTGCGGGGCATCGCGGAGGTGAGCGGCCTGCCCACGGACGTCTGAACGGCTGCCGGGCCTCCCGTCCGGCCGTGACGCCCGCCGGCTTCCGGCGGGCCGCCCCGGCGTCACCAGAGCAGGAACGGGTCGCCCCGGCGTCACCAGGGCAGGAAGACGTGCACGTCCTTGCCGTCGGGCTGCCGGACCACGCTGACCTGGTCGCTCAGCGCCTGGATCAGATGCCAGCCGATGCCCCCGCCGCCCCCGTCCGGACTGAAGGACCGCGGTGTGGGCCGGACCGTACTCGTGTCGTGCATCGTCACGTGGACGCCGTCGAAGGTGGGTCGCAGCTCCAGACGGAAGGCGCCCGGAGCGTACTGCACCACGTTGGCGGCCAGTTCCGTCACCACCAGCAGGATGTCGTCCAGATGCTCGGGCGCGCCGGGCGGGGACACCCGCGCAAAGGCGCGCAGGTAGTCCTCCGCAGCGATCCTGGCATCGGTCACGTTGCGCAAGTCACCGGCAAAGGTGCTGGTCAGGGTGGTCATCCTGGCGGAAGCCAGGTCGTTGTCCCACTGGGGCTCGGTCGTCATCTCGCCTTCCCGGTGTCGTGCGGACCGGACGCCGTGCGGTGCTCCGGTCCTCCCCGGCCGCGTGCTGAAACCGGGCGTGAGGCGGGCGCTGCCCGCGCCGTGCGGTCTACGCCGCGGAATCACCGCGGCGACTGCCCACGCGGCGCTTCAGCGCTCGCCGCTCGTTCTCGCTCGTACCGCCCCAGACGCCCAGGGTCTGTTCCGTGTCGAGCGCCCACCGCAGGCACGCGTCGCGCACCGGGCAGCGTCGGCACACGGCCTTGGCCTCCCGGATCTGCAGCACCGCGGGCCCCGTGCTGCCGACGGGGAAGAAGAGGTCGGGGTCGACGCTCCGGCATGCCGCAGCGTCCCGCCAGCTCTCCATGGCAGTCTCCTTCGATCGAATCGTCCGGTCGGTGGGACTTCGTTCGTTGTCCGGGTCACCTTCAGACGCGGGGGTGAAACAACCAACTCGGGTCCGATGTGCACGCCGAGGGGCGGTCAAGGGCAGACATACGTGAGATGCGTCGCATTTGTACGTCGCTCGGGGGAGAGCAGGCGCAGCTCCGCGCGACCCGTGTAGCGGCCCTCGCCGCGGAAGGACCACAGGAGGTGCAGCCGGGCCGTGCGCCGGCCGCCCGGCACGTGCTCGCGCAGGACTTCGGAGGACGTTCCGTCGCTGCGCACCCAGCGGTAGGAGAGGGTGCCGGGTCCCCCGTCGGTGGTGACGGTGGCGACGATGTCGGCGGTGCCGTCGCAGCCGGGTGCCGGCCGTTCGACGGAGACGGTGACGTCGCGCACGCCGACGGGCGGCGCGGCCCGGTCCCAGGCGAGGAAGGCGAGGACGCCCAGCACCACCAGCGTGGGCAGTGCGTGTCCGCGCCAGGCACGGTGCCGCGGCCTCGGACCTGCCGTCGGCTGCGCATGGAGGTCGACGTGGGCACGGCGTACGGTGTCGGCGTTCACGCCGGGCCCGAAGCGCAGCAGGGTGCCGTCGACGCGGTCGGGATGCCCGCCGGGGCCGAGGCGCGTGGCGTCGGCATGCGGGGCGGGGTCGGGACGCGCGCTCTCACCACGCGAGGCGGGACCGAGGAGGTTCGTCCCGGCGGTCGTGTCCGACGGGGCCGCCACCAGGGTGTCCGCGTCCGCCCGCGTGTTGTGGGAGTCCGGCCGCTGGATCCAGTGACTGGCCAGCGCGGTCGCGCTGTAGTCGTCGTCCGCGTCGCGGCGGTCGCCGTGGGCCCGGGAGTCGTCGTTCACCGGAGGTCACACGCCCGGGTCAGAAGCTGCTGCCACGCGTCGCCGCCCGCCGGGGCCGGGTCCGTCGTCGCCCGCACCCCCCAGTAGCAGCCGGTCCCCTGGAAGGTGTGCTCGACGGGGAGCGTGTACTGGGTCGAGCCGCTCCGCTCGTACGTCGAGGCCGCCCCGTCCTGAGTGCCGGACTGTCCTCGGGTGTCCCCGGTGAACCAGGTGACGCCGAGAGTGACGGGTCCCGTTCCGTCGGTGGTGACGGTCACGGTCGCCGTGCCCGTCGCGGAACCCGTCTGCTGGAAGCCGGTCAGCGTGACGTCCTTGACCGCCGCCGGTGCCGCAGGAGGCGTCGTGGGGGCGCCGGTCGTCCCCGCCGTCGGGGTCACCGCCCCGCCCCCGGCGGAGGCGGACGCCGAGGGCTGCGCGGAGGAGCCGTCGGCCGTTCCGGACGCGGGGGGCGGGGGAGTCCCGTCCGCCGCGGAGGAGCTGGGTGAACCGGATTCCGTCGCGCCCGTCGGCCCTTCGGAGACATCCGGCTGCGTACTCGTCGTGGCGAGAGCCTGCGCCGCCTGCTGCGGAGCGTCCGCGGTGCCCGGTCCGACGCCGTGCGCCAGCAGGAGGGCCGCGACGAGCGCCGCACCCGACACGAGCAGGCCGCGCCCGCCCGGCAGCCAGGAACGGAACCCGCCGGGGTGCTGGGAAAGGACCGTGCGCGCCGTGTCCGTGGTGCTGTGCGACGCGCGGGGAGCGGACGGCAGCAGCAGGAGGGAGAGGGCCACGAGCGCGGCGAGCCGGCCGCGTCCGCGCTCCTCCCAGTCGGCTCCGTACGCGCCACCCGCGGCGGTCTCGAGTTCCGCCACGAAGTCCGCGGCGTCCGGCGGCCGTTGTCCGGGGGACTTCGCCAGACCCCGGAGGACGAGGGGCTGTAGCGCCTCGGGCACCTCGTGGGCCGGGATGGGACCGTCCACGTGCTTCAGGGCCAGTTCGGCCATGTTGTCGCCGGCGTAGGGCTTACGGCCGGTCAGGCACTCGAAGAACGTCGCGGTCGCCGCGTAGACGTCGGCGGCGGGGGAGGCGGGAGCGCCGGTCCACTGCTCCGGGGCCATGTAGGAGGGAGTGCCCGCGATGCCGGCCGTGGTGCCGTCCGCGGCGGCGATCCCGAAGTCGACGAGTTTCGAGCGGCCGTCGGCGGTGACGAGGACGTTCTCCGGTTTGTAGTCGCGGTGCACCACGCCGAGGCGGTGCGCGTCGGCGAGCCCGAGCAGCGAGCCCTTGAGCAGCGTGAGTGCGGCTTCCGGGGCGAGAGGAGCCTCCTGGATGAGCAGTCGGCGCAGGGAGAGACCGTCCACGAGTTCCATCACGATCGCCGCGCCGTCCGGGCCCTCGACGTACTCGTACAGACCGGCCACGTACCGGCTCCCGAGCCCGCCCAGGAGCCGTGCCTCCGCGCGGAACTCGGCGACGAAACCGGGGCGGGTGCGCAGCGACTCACTGAGGTATTTGACCGCGACGGGAAGCCCGGTCTCCTCGTGGACGGCCAGCGCGACCCGCCCGCTCGCTCCCGAGCCGAGCTCACGTGTCTCCGTGTAGCCCGGCACTGCCCAA
The DNA here is from genome assembly GCF_056435845.1 of Streptomyces sp. NPDC043867. Classification (NCBI taxonomy): domain Bacteria; kingdom Bacillati; phylum Actinomycetota; class Actinomycetes; order Kitasatosporales; family Streptomycetaceae; genus Streptomyces; species Streptomyces sp. NPDC043867. Next base: position 24,080 of record NZ_JBWKDS010000035.1, read on the forward strand.
GTGTTCATGGCCCGTCCCCCCGAGACGCGGGGCGCGGGAGTGTCCGAGGCCCCGCGCTTCCAGTCGTGTGCACAGAGACACGTTTTCGGCCATGACGGTTGCACTCGGGGCGGGCCGGGACGGCACGACGGCCCGCCGCATGCGCGGCGGGCCGTCCGGCCCTGCCGGATGGATGCCCTGCGACGGGGCCGGGCCGCGGTCAGCCGAGGATGCTCCACGACGTGGTGCCGTTCACCGCCATGAGGACGGCGAGCACCACGATGTCCGCGATGCCGAGCGCCAGTCCCAGTCGAGCCCGGAAGCGGCGCGGGGTGTTCCGGCGCAGCGCCATGACGGCCAGCACGATGGCGATCGGGCCGAGGACGAAGTTCAGGACGAGGAGTCCGACCAGGCCGAGGACGAAGGAGGCGACCGCCATTCCTTCGGTGTCCCGCCTGCCGGTCTCCCGCCGCGGGGGTGCGGTCAGCTTCATGGTCACGCCCTTCCGGTTCGGCCGCGCCGTCGGCGCTCACGGACGGCGAACACCGCCAGCCACGCGGCGATGACCACACCGCCCACGACGGTCACGGGCAAGGGAAGGTAGGCGGCCGATCCGAGCACGACGGCCAGGAAGAGTACGGCCACGACAAGGAACAGCACGGCTACCTCCGTTCGCGGGCGGGCACGGGCGTCAGCGGGGATCGCCTCGGTGGGAACATGCGCATACAGGTGTCCCGTGTCCTCGCCGTCACACCTGCGCATCCGGGCACTCGGGCGCCGCCTCGGACGAGTCGGTGCCGCGCGACCTCCCGTAGTTCCGCTTCGGCATGAGTCGACCTCCGCAGGCCGGGCACCCGCTAGTGAGGAAGCGGCACGCCCCGGAAACAAGGAGCCTTCTGTCATGACCGTCCCCGAAGAGAACCGCGCCAAGACCGACAGCACCGATCAGGTGCTGGGCGGCCGGGCCGGCGCGGAGAAGCCGCAGGAGCAGGGCGGCACCGGCCGGACACTGCGCGAGGCGCTGGAGGAGGCCCAGGTGCGCCCGGACGACTTCGCGGAGAGGGAGGAGAAGTAGGGCGTGAGCTCACTCACCGGCTTGGAACGAGCGCTGGAGCGCTTCGGAGGAACACTGCTCGCGCACATCCGCCACAAGGAACCCGTGGAGCTGCTCGGCGCGCTGCACCGCGAATGCGACGACAACGCCGTCGTGTGCAGCGAGACCCGGGTGGTCGTCCCCAACGCCTACGACGTCGAACTGGCCGAGTTCGCCATCGAGGAACTCGAACGGAACGGCGACCGCGTCGGCCAGCTGCTCACCGACAGCCTGGCCCGCCACGGCGAGCGCATGGGGTACGAGTGGGCCGGCCCGCTCGCGGTGCACGTCACCAAGTCCCGCCAACTGCCCAACGGCCGGTACCGGGTGACGAGCCGTGTCATGCGGCACGTGCGTGCCGACGCGTTCCAGAGCGCCGCAGCGGACCCGGCCCCGACAACAACTCCGGCGCACGCGCCCGTTCCGGCCGACGCGCCGCCCGTGGCTCCCCGGCGCGGACTGCTGCCGGAACCCGGGATCTGAGACACGGGCGCTTGCCCCCGGCGTGCCGCGGGCGTGCTTCGATCCGGTCGGCAGCCCGCCGGACCGGATCGAAGGACGCCCGCTGCTGCCGCCTGCGAGGTGCCGCGCGTCTCCCCGGCCGTTCGTGGTGGACTCGTCTCTCCCAGCGCGGGGCCGAACAAACCTCCTCGGGCGCGACATGGCCCGGATGTATGAAGGTCTGCCGAATACGTTGACCGGGGCGTGGCGGGCGGGAACGCGGCTCGTTCTCCCCGTCATGACCGATGTCTCCGTCCCGCAACGCCATGCCCGACTGCTGGGCGCCTACTGGCTCGACTCGCCGGTCCTGCCGCACGACCACTGCGTCTGCTGCGAGCGCCTGGCACTCCAGGTGAGCGGGAGCCGCCGGGACCGCGGCTCGGGAGTGCGCGGTCCGGGACTTCGGGGCGTCGCGGTCGCCGTGGCCGTCCTCGTGATCGCCGCCGCGGTCGCCATGGCACCCCTGTAGTCCCTGTCCGTAGGCGGGTGACAGGCCGTGGTCCTGCCGCTCTGCCCGCCTGGCGGGGTCCGTCGACGGTCGATGCACGCCCCTCCGAAGGGACGCTGTCGGCCGCCGCCGAGTGAGTATGCAGGGGGTGGTGCGCGGTGCCATCCTGAAGACAGGACACGGAGGCTGCCATGGGCTGCTATGCCGACCGCGTGTTGCCGCGGATCATCAACGTCGCGTGCGGGGTCAAGACCGCGGGACCGCTTCGCCGTCGTGTCTGCGAGGGCCTGACGGGCGAGGTGATCGAGATCGGGTTCGGCACCGGCCACAACGTTCCGTACTACCCGCCGACGGTCACCGGCGTCACCGCGATCGAGCCCTCGGACCTCGGCTGGCGGCTCGCCGGCGAACGGGTCAGGGCGGCACGCGTCCCGGTCCGGCGCGCGGGGCTGGACGGCCAGTCGCTGCCGTTCGTGGACGACAGCTTCGACGCCGCCCTGTCCACCTGGACGCTGTGCACCATCCCCGACGCCGGGGCCGCTCTGCGCGAGCTGCGGCGGGTCCTGAGGCCCGGGGGAACGCTCCACTTCCTCGAACACGGTCTCGCCCCGGAAGAGGACCCGGGCGTGCGCCGCTGGCAGCATCGCCTGGAGCCGGTCAACAAGCGGCTCTTCGGCGGCTGCCACCTCACCAGGCCCACCGCGGACCTGGTGACGGCCGCGGGCTTCACGATCACGCAGCTGGACGTCTTCTACGAGAAGGGTGCCCCGAAGCCGGTGGGCGCCGACTCCCTGGGCTCGGCCCTCGCTCCGTAGCCTCACGCGCGCGACCGGGTCCGCCCCTGCTGCGGCCCTCCCCGTCCATCGGGGCTCAGTCGACGGCCGCGACTCCGATACCGATGGCGATGAACAGCCAGCCGGTCGTCATGTCCCAGCGGTCGCGGAAGGCGGGCCGGCCGAGCAGCGTCCGCAACTGCGCCGCCGCGCTCACCAGGACCAGCCAGTAGAGGACACCGACAAGGACGTCCAGCACGCCGAGGAAGAGGATCTGCCCGGTCATCGAGCCGTGGCCGTCGACGAACTGGGGCACGATGCTCAGGAAGAACAGCGCCGCCTTCGGATTGAGCACGTTGGTGAGGAAGCCCTGGGTGAAGCCGTCCCGACGGCTCGGCTCCGGCTTCGTCGCCGGCTCCTGAGCTGCCCCTTCGCCAAGGGCGCGGCCGTCCCCGCCCTGTGCGGCCCCTCGGCGGTGCTCCGCAGCGGCGCGCCGGGCGGCTGCCACGGCCCGGACGCCCAGGTACACGAGGTAGGCCGCACCGGCCAGCTTGATGGCCGTGAAGACGGCCGGGGAGCGGGCGGCGACGACGGACAGACCGAGAGCGGCCGCCAGCATGTGGACGCAGAGACCGGTCTGAGCGCCGAGCGCGGCCATCCGCCCCAGCGACGGACGTAACGCGGCGGCTCTGACGATCACGAAGAAGTCCGGGCCGGGGATCAGATAGGCGAGCATCACGACGCCGAGGAATCCCATGAGGTCGATCGACATGCCTTGCTCCGCTTCTCCCGGCCGACGGTCGTGGCGGCACTTTGACGGACCGGCTGGTGCAGACCGTCGAGACTCCCTGTGTGTCCCGGGAGGCGGCATCCACGCCTCCTCGTCCGTGGACGACACCGCGAAAGCGCGCGCGGAGGAGCCGAGTCGGACCGGAGGGGGCGGACGGCAAAGACCCCGGCTGGACGGGGGAGACCAGCCGGGGCCGTACGGGGTGACAGGCGGAGGGCGGTCGCCTCGCGGCGAAAGGCGCCATGGGGCTTCAGCCGGACCATCGTCCCCAAGGGCCATGGGTGAGGCCCGGGGACACTGTCCCCTCCGCAGCCACGTATAGATGAACGATAAACCGTTGCGGGGAGTTCCCGCGCCACTCCCGGTCGGATGTGACGTGCGCCATGGCACTTCCCGGCTTGGTCAGTCGAGGAGATCGGCGACCAGGACGGCGAACTCGGCCGGAGTGGCAAGGCGCACCCCCAGCGCCTCTGCCTTGGCGCGCTTGGACCCGGCACCCTCGCCGGCGACCACGAGACCGGTCTTCCCTGAGACGCTGGAGGACGAGCGCCCCCCGGCGCGCTCGACGAGTTCGTTCATCTGGTTGCGGCTGAGCTTCTCCAGGGCGCCGGTCATCGCGCCGGTGACGACGACCGTCATCCCGGCGAGTGGCCCGGTCGCGGGCTCCACGGCCACCTCGTCGTCGGCGTCACCGCCCGCGGGGGCCGGCGGGGTGGCTCCCGGCTCGGACATGTTCACCCCGGCCGCGGTGAGTCTGTCGATGAGCGGGGCCAGTTCGGCCAGTTCGGCGACGATGGAGGGGGCCTTCTCGGTGCCGATGCCCTCGACCTGCTGTACCGCCGCGGCATCGGCGGCGCGGAGTGCGTCCATCGTGGCGAAGTGCCGGGCGATGCGCCGGGACATGGAGCGGCCCGTGCCCCGTACGCCGAGCGCGCACAGCACCCGCGACAGGGGCTGCCCCTTGGCCGCGGCGATCGCGGCGAGGAGGTTGTCGGTGCTGGTCTCACCCATGCGCTCCAGGCTCAGGAGCTGGTCCCGGGTGAGGGTGAACAGGTCGGCGAGATCGGACACGAGGCCCGCCTCGACCAGCTGGACGACGCGAATGGCTCCGAGGCCCTCGATGTCGAGCTGGTCCCGTCCGGCCGCGTACGAGAGGGAGGCCACCAGGTGGCAGTTGCGGCCGTTCTCGCAGCGCCAGCGCTGCTCGCCGGTGTCGATGCCGGAGCCGCACCGCGGACAGGCCGTGGGGAAGGCGATCGGCTGCTCTTCGCCGGTGCGCAGATGCGCGACGGGGGCCTCGATGCGGGGGATGACGTCACCGGCGCGGTGGACCATCACATGGTCGCCCAGGCGCAGGTCGCGGCGGGTGATGTCGGCCGGGTTGTGCAGGGTGGCGTAGGTGATGACGGAGCCGTCGATCTCGACCGGCTCCAGGACCGCGCGAGGGGCGATGATGCCGGTGCGGCCCACGTTCCACTCCACCCCCAGCAGGCGGGTGATCTTCTCGGCTGCGGGGAGTTTGTAGGCGATCGCCCAGCGAGGAGCGCGCGAGCCCGAACCCGCGGCCCGCTGGTCGGCGGCCAGGTCGGCCTTGACGACGATTCCGTCGATCCCGAACGGCAACTCCGCTCGCAGCGCGGCGATTTCCCGGACGCGGACCAGGACCTGTTCGGCCGTGTCGACCACGACGCCCGACACGGCGGTGCCATCAGGGGTGTTGACCCCGAGGCGGGCGGCCTCAGACATGAGGTCGCCGTGGGCGAGTTCACCCAGTCGCGCCGCGAGGTCCGGGTCGGTGCCGGCGAGCGGCAGCAGGCCGTAGCCGAAGAACGTCATCGGCACCGTGTAGGCGCGGTCCCTGGCGCGCAGTGTGCCCGCGGCGGCGTTGCGCGGGTTCGCGAACGGCTGCCCGCCGTGGGCGGTGCGCAGCTCGTTGGCGTGCTCGAACTGGCCGGTGGTCATGAGGACTTCGCCGCGCACCTCCACCGTGACCGGTTCGGCGAGCCGGACCGGCAGGCCGTCGACGGTGCCGATCGCGTGCGAGACGTCCTCACCGGCCGTGCCTTCTCCGAACTACGCGCTCTGTGATCACAAGTCCGCAGTAGCGAAACTCTGCAGGCAGCAGACGAAGGCCGGCCACGTGGAACAAGCTGGACCCGGGCCAAACGACCGCCCCCAGCACACTGCGTCGGTGTGCTGCACTACGAGACGCGGAGACATCACCTTGACCTTCAAGAAGCGATCCGTTATGCAGCTCGCCGACATGATCTGCGGAAATACGCCCGACGGTAGGCCTCATGAGGAAAACTACTTCAAATACCGTAGCAGCATGTACCTGACCGAATTCTTCGCTGACATAGAAACTGACTTTCAGCACGATGGGTCAACGCGCAAGATCTGGGTGGCAGAGGTACTGGAAAAGATTCTTGCAGAACCACATTCCAGCGCTCATGCGGTTCCAGAGACATTTGCTCGCGTGATTTCCAGGCTCATGGACCGCGATGACGCGAAAAATGAGGGCGAAGAAAGGCCTCTGGCACTCGCAGACTTGAACCGTACCCTATCCCGAGAGGGCATGGAAGCCTTCTATGCGGATGACAGGCAATGCTACTTTCGCAACTTGAGCACGAACACGGTATTGACACCCTCACCCAATCCCCATCGCCCATTCTCCACGGCCGAGATGGAACGTCGCGAGAAGTTGGCAGAGTATCTTGATTCAGCTTCAGAGGACTCGCTGATCGAAGAAGTACTACTCCCACTATTTCGCCAGCTTGGCTATCACCGCATCACAGCCGCAGGCCACAAGGACAAGGCCTTGGAATACGGTAAAGATGTATGGATGCGATACACCTTGCCATCCCAGCATCTGATCTATTTTGGCCTCCAGGCGAAGAAGGGAAAGTTGGACGCGTCTGGAGTGACTAAGGGATCAAATGCCAACATGGCTGAGATCCATAACCAGGCCCTGATGATGCTCGGTCATGAAATCTTCGACCCTGAAATCGGCAAGCGAGTTCTTGTCGACCACGCTTTCATTGTGGCTGGTGGAGAGATAACTAAAGCGGCGCGTAACTGGCTTGGCAACAAGTTGGATGCTTCGAGGCGAAGTCAGATCCTCTTTATGGATCGCGAGGACATTCTCAACCTGTTCGTCGTAACTAACCTTCCTCTGCCCAATGCAGCGTGGCCGAGTGCGGCACCTTTTCCGGCGGAGCCTCCGTTCTGACCGTCAATTAATACTCCGGCCGTAGATCGTGATCTTCCGCCGGAAGCACGGGCGCGGGACTTCGGCCGGCAATATGGCCGAAAGCAGGAATTCCGAGGAGAACAGGTGAGGATTTCCGTTTCTCTCTCGCATCGAGTTGAGCGATCTTCTCCTCAGCGGCAGTGAAGCTGACCAAGAGTCCCGACACTTCACCGAGCCAGCCTTCCCGTTCAGCCTCCGCAATCCGGTCTCTGAGGTTGTCTCGGATTTCGACCAGTCGTGCCTTCTCGCTGGGGTCCACGATGAGAACTGGGCATCGAACGCATGCGTGTTCATGACTGCAGTCCGTGCCGTAGGCCCGACCGCAGTCACCTAGGGCGAGTTTCCGCCGCTCGAAGTGCCCGAGGAACTCCTCCCACTCTGCTGGTGTAACGGCCCGATACTCCTCAGTCGGCCTGACTGCGCGACGGCGGGCGATGAAAGCCCGGTGAGCCTCTATGGCGTCTGTCGGGTAGATGGCCGCGTATCCCATTGTGGTGTTCAAGCTGTCGTGGCCAGCGATAACTTGGGCGATATGCGGTGGCAGTCCGTTGAGGATCGCGTCCGTGATGAAAATCCTCCGAAAGTCGTGTGGGCGGAACGTCAGTGGGCTGCCGAAGTTGTCGGTCAGGCCTGCAGCTTTGAGCGTATTGTGGATCGCTTCGCGGATGGTGTGCGCCGAGATCGGCCGATTCTCACCCGAGACAGTCCATTGGTAGAGCAGCGGCATAGGGGCGTTCCACGTTTTCTCATGCATGTCATAACTCGGGATTATCGGAAGCGTCCCGCTACCATTTCTCACGCGCGAGACAACAGCGCTGAGCACGTCGGCGAGCTCCGGATTGATGAGTAGGAGGCGCTCTTTGTCTGTTTTGGAAGGCGCAATCTGCAGGAGTGGAACTACTTCTGCAGTGCTGGGCAGCGTGTAGCTGACGATGCTGTGATGGCCAAGTTCGAGCAGTTCCTCGATCCGGATTCCTGTGTGGCGCAGAATCTCGATCGTGGCCCACGCCCAAAAGGAATGCTTCTCCTCCGACCCCAACTCTCGTCGGCGGCCCGTGGCGTCAAACACCCTGCCCGAGCGGTCCGCAGTGATGTTGGTGCTCCGTGTCGCGCTGAAGGATTCCCCCAGCACGCTGAAGGTGGCACCGGGGGCCGCAGCATGACGGGCATCGAGACGAATCTTCGCCTCTTTCAGCCGGCGTTCGGCGACGCGGACCAGAGCAGGCAGGACAGGCAGTTGTTCCCGAGTGCGCTGGTCTGATTGGGCCTTCTGTCGCTGCTCGAGCTTCTTGAGCGAGCACTCTGACTCGGCGATCGGGCACGGAGCGGCCCACGGACCCCACCGTTCGGGCTCGTCGATAGACCACTGGGCGAGATCCAGGTAGAACGCCCGAATAACCATCTTGATTGCAGGCGTGGCGACCCTGGATTCGGACGTCACCAGGACAGACCCGTCGGCCTGTTTGTGCCGGACTGTCTTTTGGGCGACGCGGACTTTCCAGGCCGTACTCACCTCCGAGGGCAGGCGCAGGGTGGAAATCCCCGGATGATGCCGCTCAAGATCCGACCAGAAGTAACCAGCCAAGGTCTTGGCCAACCCGGTCAAGGAGACGTAGTCCAGGCTGGGTTGACGTTCGGTGAGGTAGTCGATGATGAGATTACGGACGGGGGTGCATTGCAGGTTGTATAGGCCCACCAGCTCGGCCGGGCTGGCCTGTCCCGCGCGGTGCTCGATGGTACGCAAGGTCACGGGTGCGTTGGCTGGGAAATGACCCGACTTGCGAAGCCAGCTGTAAGCGATACGCCCTCCTCGGGCAGCCGGAGTACTCCCTGCGCGGAGCAGGCTAAGGAAGTCGCCCACCACGAGGTCGCGCACGTCGCCCCCGTATGCCATCAGGATCCGCGCGACAGCCATGAGCCCCGCGTCCGCGGTTCGGGTGCCGCGGACCTGGGGGGACAGAGCCTGTTCTAGTCGTTTGAACCCTTCGGGATCACGCTGCCGCATGGCGGCGAACCGTAGGTACCGGGTCTGGTGCGTGACGAGCCAGGGCAAGTCAGGGCGAATAACATCCGCGCTGATCAAAGCGAGCCACCCCGCCGAAACGACACTCGGTGACGGTTTCCGGCCGATCGAGTAAGCCCAGTTCTTTATCTCCTGGAATGGCTGGCTCGACGGGAGAGATGCCGGGCTAGCCAGCCATCGCTGCTGCCAGGTCTCCCCGGGGAAGGTCTCCAGCCAGCGCAGCAGGATGCGAGCCCCAACCATTCGCGTGCATTGTGCTGAATCCCCCGGCGCACACCACGGAGGCTGTTGAAGCCGTGCCAGGACATGCTCGCGGGAGGCATCGGTCTCAGCCCATGAGGTGGGCCGAGGCCGCGCTGGGAACTGCTGCTCGAGCAGGACGGCTTCCGTGCTTCCTGCCTGGCGCTGAGCCGCGACTGCCCGTGGAGCTATGTCGACGCTCACGTGGATGCACCTCCGAACAGGACGTTAAGGGAGGCGGGGTTGTAGGCGGGCGAGGACACCGGCTGCGGTTTGCTCCTCTTGCCTTCCTGCCGGGCCTGGTGGGCGAGGCCGGCCGTGATGACGTCCTGCTTGCCGGGCCGGTTGTAGATGTCCAAGGTCGACAGGTATTTGTGGCCGAGAATGTGCTGAACGTAGACGGGCGGCATTTCCTGGTCGTCGAGCATCAAGAACGTCGCAGTGTGGCGGAGGTCGTGAAGAGTCCAGTTGGAGCCCAGAAGGTCGTTGGCGCGGTTGAACATGGCGCGGGCCGCGTCGTAGTTAAGCGGCCGCCAGGGGCGCCGTAGCGTCCACCACAGAGGCTGTTTGCGACCGCGTGGGACGCCCTTGCGCCAGGCTTCCTCCTGATAGAGCCGCAACCAGACGAACGCGTCAGGGGAAGCGCGCAGTTCCTGGTATTCGCGGGTGCCCTTACGGATCACACCAATGGTCTGCTGACCGACGGCCGCGTCGCACTGATGGGAAGTGAGCAGCTCCTCCGAGCGGGCTCCGGTAGAGACCCAGAAAGCCAACAGGGCCCGGTCACGGTGTGAGCGCAGGCCAGCGAAAACCTCGGTGTACTTCTCATCGGGGATACGCCGCGGGATCCGCTGGGGAACTTTCGGCCGGTAGAGACCCGTGCGCGGGTTCTGGTGCTCACGTTCCGGGTTGTGATGCGCGTTAGCCCGTGAAGAACGGCGGCTGCGATCGAGCGGGAATGGGTTGACCAACAGTGATCCGGTGTTGCGCTCAAGGTGGAAGTCGTAAAAAGTCCTCAGGACCGTCTCGCAGTGAGCCCGGGTGGTGACCGCATATTTCGTGCCGACGCTGAGCTTGCCGGTCACCGGATTCGGCGTCCCCAGCGGCGACCTGCCGACGCCTTCCTTGGGCTGTGGGACCTCGGCGGGATCCTTGCCACGATAGCGCCAGTGCGTCCGCACCGGCTTGTCCGCCAGCTTCATCCACAGCATGAAGTCCCGAGCATCCTCGCGAACAGCGCGGTCCCACGCGATCTCAAACGCCTGTAGGAACCGCCACCAACGCAACAGATCCATCCCGTACGAGCGCGGCGTCAAGGTTGAGCTGTCCGCCGCTATCAAGTCCTTGAAGTACACGGCAACCGGCTCGACCACAGACCCGTCCCTGTCCACCAGCCGGTACGGCTCCCACGGGTCTTGCGTCTGCTGAAGCTGACCGGTCTCAGGCAGGATGAATCTCTTCAGGTCTCTCGCGGGACCTCTTCGATCAGGCATGACCGGAAGCTAGCAGATATGCCTCTGACCTGCATAAACGCCTACTTTAGTTCGGTCAACATACCGTCGCCGCGCGTGACGAGCCGGACCAGGCGTCCCCGGGCGTAACGGGCGGCGATCGCCAGCCCGTCGAGCTTGGGCTCGACGCTGAACCGTGTGACGTCATGGCCGATCCGGCGGGCCAGCGACGCGGTCCACGCGGTGAACTCCTCGGCGGAGAACACGTTGTCCAGGCTCAGCATCGCCACCGTGTGCGGAACGTCGCCGTCGACCGCGCCACCGGCGACCTTTCCGGTGGGAGAGCCGGGCAGGACCCGGTCCGGGTTCTCGGCCTCCCAGGCCGCGATGCCGCGCACCAGCCGGTCGTAGGCGTCGTCGTCCAGCGCGGAGGTGCCGCCCGTGTAATAGGCGGCCGATGCCTTCACGGCCTCCTCGACCGCCTCGGCGTAGCCGGCGGCATCGACGATCACTGCAGCAGGTGTGGTCATGGCCGCCATCCTGCCCGCCACCACTGACAATGCCGCGGTGTGGACGTCCCGTCACACGCTGCGTCGGTCACCGATCGTCCGCCGCGCGATCAGCGGACTGACACATTAGTTCCTTTCTTCGTGTTTCGTACCCATAGGTCCCGGTGACCCGTGCAAGAGCCGAATGCTGAAGAGCACGCTGAGAAGCACAGAGGGAAGGTGCTGAGGAATGATCACGCAGGAGCAGATCTCGACGGTTCTGGAACACCCTGTCTACGACTCCGAGGGCAACAAGATCGGCGAGGCCAAGCACGTCTTCTACGACGACGCAACCGGTCAGCCGGAATGGGTCAGCGTCAAGACGGGACTGTTCGGCACCAGCGAGTCCTTCGTGCCGATCGGTGAGGCGGTGGTGGTGGAGGATCACCTCGAGGTGCCGTACGCCAAGGGCATGGTCAAGGACGCGCCCAATGTCGACGTGGACAGCGGCGGGCATCTGTCCGAAGCCGAGGAGCACCGTCTCTACGAGCACTACGGCATCGACTGGGACGACGCATGGCAGCAGGCCAACCAGCCCGGCGGCGACGGCTGGGCCCACTCCGGGACCACCGGCACCGCGGGGATGACCGGCACGACCGGGACCACGGGGATGGCCGGCACCACCGACACGGCCGGAATGGACGACACCACCGGCTCCGGGGGCATGGCCGGCAGGCCGGGGACGGCAGGTACCGGCCGTGGCGCCGCGGGCGGTGTTTCCGGTGAACGCGAGGACATGCGCGGCGACGACGCGATGACACGCTCCGAGGAGCAGGTGCACGTCGGAGCCGAACGGTACGAGACCGGTCGCGCCCGCCTGCGCAAGTACGTGGTGACGGAAGAGGTGCAGCGCACCGTCCCGCTGCGGCACGAAGAGGTCCGTATCGAGCGTGAACCCATCACCGACGCCAATCGGGACGCGGCGATGTCCGGCCCGGAGATCACCGAGGCCGAGCACGAGGTCACCCTCCACGCCGAACGCCCCGTGATCGAGACGGAAACGGTCCCGGTGGAACGCGTACGGCTGAGCACCGAGGAGCAGACCGAGAACGAGACGGTCACGGGTAAGGCCCGCCGTGAGGAGATAGCCACCGAGGGCGTCATGGACGACGACGAGGAGGAGGGCGGCCCGCGCCGGTAGGTGTAGGCCCCTGTGCCGCGCGTCCGTCCGGTGACCTCAGGGCACCGGACGGACGCGACCCCCCTGTCCCGGGGAGGGAGACTCACGGCCGCTTCCTCTCCACGGGATGGTCACGCGTCCTTCACCGTCCGCGGCTTTCGCCGGGCGAGAACCGGGCTACTCGGACACGAGGGCGCCGAAGGGGGACTTGGCATGGTTTTCGTCGCGGTCGGTGTGCCGCCGTTGCTGCTCGGCCTGTTACTGCTCATGGACCGGTACGAGGAGAAGATGTTCCGCCCCGTGCGGGCTGCGCGGCACGCGCGGCGCCGCGGGCATCTGTGGCTCGTTCCGAAGGCCGGACCCGCCAAGCCGTCGGCCGAGCGGGAGCGTCCGGGCACGGAAGCCGCCTGAGACGCCCCTCGCACAGGAGCCGCCGGAGAACTCCCGCACCGCATCGGCTCTCTGTTCCTCCAGGACGTGCGGCACGACCGGGTCCACGACGGACCGTGCGACGCCACCGGCCGCCGCGCCGAACAGTCCGGTTCCGGCCGAAGTGCACGAAACGGCGCGCAGCGGGCAGACGCCCGGCGTAAAGCTGGACGCACGTCGGCGCCGTCGCCGCCTTCCGCCCCGCCCGCCCGATGACGTACGGAGTCACGATGACCAAGGCCGAACACCAGGGAAGCACCGTACTGGGCGACGAGGAGGTGCGCACCCTGGACGCCCACTGGCGGGCGGCCAACTACCTGGCGGTGGGCCAGATCTACCTGCTGGCCAACCCGCTGCTCACCGAGCCTCTGACGCCCGCGCACATCAAGCCGCGGCTGCTCGGCCACTGGGGCACCTCGCCCGGCCTCAACCTCGTGTACACCCACCTCAACCGCGTGATCAAGGCCCGTGGTCTCGACGCGCTGTGCGTGTGGGGGCCGGGCCACGGCGGCCCCGCCGTGCTCGCGAACTCCTGGCTGGAGGGCAGCTACAGCGAGACCTACCCGGACGTCTCACGGGACGCGGCCGGGATGGACCGGCTCTTCCGGCAGTTCTCCTTCCCCGGCGGAGTGCCCAGCCACGTCGCCCCGGAGACGCCCGGCTCGATCCACGAGGGCGGTGAGCTGGGCTACTCGCTCGCGCACGCCTACGGAGCCGCCTTCGACAACCCCGGCCTGCTGGTCGCCTGCGTCATCGGGGACGGCGAGGCGGAGACCGGCCCGCTCGCCGCCTCCTGGCACTCCAACAAGTTCCTCGACCCGGTCAACGACGGCGCCGTCCTGCCGATCCTCCACCTGAACGGCTACAAGATCGCCAACCCGACCGTGCTGTCCCGCATCCCGGAGTCCGAACTCGACGAACTGCTGCGCGGCTACGGCCACGAACCGATCCACGTCACCAGCGACGACCCCCGCCAGGTCCACCGCGCCATGGCCGACGCCTTCGACCAGGTGCTGGACCGCATCGCCCTGATGCAGCGCACGGCGCGCGTGGACGGCGTGCCCGAGCGGGTGCGCTGGCCCATGATCGTGCTGCGCACGCCGAAGGGCTGGACCGGTCCCGGCGAGGTCGACGGCCTGCCCGTCGAGGGCACCTGGCGCGCCCACCAGGTACCCCTGTCGAAGGTGCGCGAGAACCCGGACCATCTGAGGCAGTTGGAGACCTGGCTGCGTTCGTACCGTCCCGAGGAACTCTTCGACGCCGACGGACGGCCGACCTCCGACGTCCTCGCCTGTGTCCCCGACGGAGCGCACCGCCTCGGTGCGACCCGGCGCGCCAACGGCGGTCTGCTCGTGCGCGATCTGCCCATCGCCCCGCTCGACCGCTTCGCCGTGCCCGTGGACAAGCCGGGCGCGTCCGTGCACGAGCCCACCCGGATCCTCGGCGACCTTCTCGAACAGGTCATGCGTGACTCCGCGGACCGCCGTGACTTCCGCCTGGTGGGCCCGGACGAGACCGCGTCCAACCGGCTCGACGCCGTCTACGGCGCCAGCGGCAAGGCCTGGCAGGCGCAGACCCTCCAGGTGGACGAGGACCTGGACCGGCACGGCCGGGTGATGGAGATCCTCTCCGAACACCTCTGCCAGGGCTGGCTCGAGGGGTACCTGCTGACCGGGCGGCACGGACTGTTCTCCTGCTACGAGGCCTTCGTGCACATCGTGGACTCGATGGTCAACCAGCACATCAAGTGGCTGCGGACCTCGCGGGAGTTGGCGTGGCGCGCGCCGATCGCCTCGCTCAACTACTTGCTCACCTCGCACGTCTGGCGCCAGGACCACAACGGTTTCTCCCACCAGGACCCGGGCTTCGTGGACCATGTCCTCAACAAGAGCCCGGACGTCGTCCGGGTCTATCTGCCTCCGGACGCCAACACCCTGCTCTCCGTGGCGGATCACGCCCTGCGCAGCCGCGACTACGTGAACGTGATCGTCGCGGGCAAGCAGCCCTGCTTCGACTGGCTCTCCCTCGACCAGGCCCGCGCCCACTGCGCCCGTGGTGCCGGAATCTGGGAGTGGGCGGGCTCCGAGAACGGGGACCGGGAACCGGACGTCGTCCTCGCCTGCGCGGGTGACGTCCCCACCCAGGAGGTCCTCGCCGCGTCCGCCCTGCTCCGGCGGCATCTGCCCGAGTTGGCGGTGCGCGTCGTGAACGTCGTCGACATGACCCGCCTGCTCCCTCGCGGGGAACACCCGCACGGCATGCCCGACGCCGAGTACGACGGGCTGTTCACCGAGGACAAGCCGGTCGTCTTCGCCTACCACGGCTATCCGTGGCTGATCCACCGGCTGACCTACCGGCGCACCGGCCACGCCAACCTCCATGTGCGCGGCTACAAGGAGATGGGCACCACGACGACGCCCTTCGACATGGTGGTCCGCAACGACCTGGACCGCTACCGGCTCGTCATGGACGTCATCGACCGCGTCCCCGGCCTCGCCGTCCGCGCCGCCTCCGTACGCCAGCAGATGGTCGACGTCCGCACCCGGCACCACGCCTGGATCCGCGAACACGGCACCGACCTGCCGGAGGTCGCCGACTGGTCCTGGAACGGCTGAGACCCGCTGCGTCCGTCTCCGGGTGCGAGGGCTAGGGCCTGTCGTTTGGATCATGCCGGCGTCGCGGGGTCTGGCACGCACATCTGCGGCGTTGTCGTCGGTCGCCGACGCTCCGCGTCGACTCCCTCCTCCGCCTTGCAGCTGCACGCGCCAGACCCCGCTCGGGTCGGTCAGGACGAACCGTCGGTCACAGCCAGCCTGATCCAAACGACAGACCCTAGCCGGCTGACACTTCTGCCGTGCCCGAGGAGTCGCAGGCACGGCAGAAGTGCGAGCATCGGGTCCCGCCGGGACCGGACGGGACCGGGAGAGGCCGGACGGGTCCGGTGAGACCGGGAGAGGGCGGCCCGCCGAGCGTGGAGCCCCGCACCTGTCCGTGACGACGTCCGCGGTCGCCGTGCACCGGCCGGCGTGAACCGGCGAGCAGAACCCCGTACGGGCGGGCCACCCGGGAGGCCACCGGGCCGGCCGTGGGCGCCTTCCGGCCGAGACCCGACGTCGGCTACTGGTCCTGCGCCTCGGGGGAACCCGCCCGCTGCCGTACGGCCGCCTCGACCTCCGAGCGCTCCTGGCCGGTGGCCTTCGCGTACTCGGTCGCCGCGGCCTGGACGTCCCGGGTGAGGTCGCGCCACGCGCGCCATGCCGTCTCGTAGGTCTCGGACTGCCGCGCCGTCCAGCCTCCCTGCTGCATCGGCGCCCCGAACCTGTCCCGCAGCTCCAGGACTTTCGCGTGCGCCTCGTCGGCTACCTGCTGCTTCTCGACCAGCTCGTCGAAGGTGTCTGCCACAGCGACGGATCTTAGGCGCGCCATCGCGCGCGCCCGCCGCGACACGTGGTGCGTACGCCCGGGTGTCACCACGGTGCGCGCGTCACCGTCCGTGTCGGACTGCCGCGGCGAGAGGCCGTGGGCCCGGAGTCGCACGCACCGACGGGAGCCGAGGCCCGGACCCGGTGCCCCCGTCACCGGGTACGGGGCCCGGCCCCTCACTGTCCGCGGGCCCCGGGTGTCAGGCGCCCTCGGCTTCGGCGGCTCGGTCCGCCGCGAGGAGGGCGTCTGCGGTGATCAGCGCGGTGGAGCCCGGGGCGGTGCACGCGTGGGCTCCCGCGACGGCGCCCAGCCGGGCGCAGCCGAGAACGTCCCGGCCGCTGTGCCGCCCGTAGAGGAAGCCGCTGACGTACGCGTCGCCCGCGCCGTTGGAGTCCACCACCGGGGCGGGCGGGGCGGCGGCCGGGACGTGGTGCGGGGAGGAGCCGCCGTCGCGGGTCAGGACGTAGGAGCCGTCCGCGCCCGCCGTGGCGACGACGGTGCGGGCACGCCCGGCACGAAGGATCTCCCGCATGAGGGCCGGGGTGCCGTCACCCGCGCCCGCCGCGCTGAGGAACACGAGGTCGGAGCGGAGGGCGAACTCCCGATGGTGCTCGGCCAGCCCGTCCCAGTCGTGCAGATCCGTCGAGACGGGGACGCCGAGGTCCTCGATGTCGTCGAACAGGAAGCGCGTGAAGTTCATGATGGACAGATGGACGTGCCGGGTGCCTCGCAGCCGGGGCAGGTACAAGTCCCGGGGCATCCGCAGGTCGTCCGGGTCGCGGGCGTCGTAGAAGGACATCCGCCGGCCGGTGGCGTCGACCAGGTTCACCGCACGGCGCGTGCCCGCCGGTGAGATCGACGGGACGAAGTCCACGCCTCCCTCGGCCAGGCGCTCGCGCACCTGCGCACCGGTCCGGTCGTCGCCGATGCAGTCGAGGAAGCCCACCTCCAGGCCGAGCGCGCGGGTGCCCAGTGCGACGTTGCCCCCCGTATGGCCCGGCCATTCCTTGATGGGGCCGACATGGACCGAGTCGGCGAACGGGACCGGCAGGGAGTCGACGCGGACGATGGTGTCCACCCCGCTGCCGCCGACCACCAACACGTCGTACTGCCACTGCTGTTGCGTCACCTGTCCGCCTCTCCGTTCCCGCCGGTCCCAGTATGGCGGGCCCCCGCCGGTGGGCAGGGCCACCCGTCCGAGGGCACTGCGGGCCGGGCGGAGCGACGGCCATGCGGGGTTGTCGGAACGCGCGCGCCATGGCCGGATAGAAGCCGTACACCGTCCGAGCTACGGGAGCCAAGATGATCGTCCCCTTCGGGGCCCGGGATTTCCTGGACCGCGCCACCACCGTGTACGCCGACCGGATCGGCATCGTCGACGAACCCGACCAGCCCGCCGAGCCGTGGGAGGGGCTCACGTACGGACGGGTCGGCGAGCTGGCGCGTGCCCAGGCCGCCGGGCTCGACGCGCTCGGGGTGCCGCACGGCGCACGGGTGGCCGTGGTCTCGCCCAACAGCGCGCGGCTGCTCACCTCGTTCTTCGGGGTCAGCGGCCACGGCCGGGTCCTGGTGCCGGTCAACTTCCGCCTGACGGCGGAGGAGGTGGGCTACATCGTCGACCACTGCGGCGCGAGCGTGCTCCTCGTCGACCCCGAACTGACGGACCGCCTCGCCGGTGTGGACTGCAAGCACCGGTTCACGCTCGGATCCGCCGCGGACACCGAGCTGTACCGGTTCGGGACGGAGCCGCGGCCCTGGCAGGCGGACGAGAACGCCACCGCCACCGTCAACTACACCAGCGGTACGACGGCCCGTCCCAAGGGCGTGCAGATCACGCACCGCAACATCTGGGTCAACGCCGTCACCTTCGCACTGCACGCGGGTGTCACCGACCGGGACGTCTATCTGCACACGCTGCCGATGTTCCACGCCAACGGATGGGGCATGCCGTTCGCGATGTCGGCCCTGGGCGTGCGGCAGGTCGTGCTGCGCAAGGTCGACGGGGCCGAGATCCTGCGCCGGGTCGCCGAGCACGGGGTGACGGTGATGTGCGCGGCGCCCGCCGTCGTCAACGCCGTGCTCGCCGCGGCGCGTGCATGGGACGGCGAGATCCCCGGCCGGGACCGGGTGCGGATCATCGTCGCCGGGGCGCCACCGCCCACGAAGACCGTGGCACGCGTCGAGGCCGAACTGGGCTGGGAGTTCATCCAGATCTACGGTCTCACCGAGACCTCGCCGCTCCTCACGGTCAACCGTACCCGCGCCGAATGGGACGCGTTCGACCCCCAGGCGCGCGCGGAGAAGCTGGTGCGGGCCGGCGCTCCCGCGCTGGGCGTCACCCTGCGCACGGACGACGAGGGCGAGATCCTCGCCCGCTCGAACGTGGTCCTGGAGGGCTACTGGGACCAGCCCGAGGAGAGCGCGCGAGCCCTGGCAGGCGGCTGGTTCCACACCGGGGACGGCGGATCCGTCGGCGAGGACGGATACCTGACGATCAGCGACCGCAAGAAGGACGTGATCATCACCGGCGGTGAGAACGTGTCCTCGATCGAGGTGGAGGACGTCCTCTTCGGGCATCCCGCGGTCGCCGAGGCCGCCGTCATCGGAGTGCCGCACGAGAAGTGGGGTGAGACGGTCAAGGCACTGGTCGTCCTCGCCCCCGGCGCGCAGGTCACGGAGGAGGAGCTGATCGCCCACTGCAAGGAGCGCCTCGCCGGGTACAAGGCGCCCACCTCGGTGGAGTTCCGCGGCCAACTGGCCCGCACGGCCACGGGGAAGCTGCAGAAGTACAAGCTGCGCGAGCCGTACTGGAAGGGGCACGAGCGAGGCGTGAACTGACGCTTCACGCCGGGCCGTTGCCGTCGCCGTCGTCCGCTGGGCCCGGCGGGCCGGGTACGACGCTGTGACGGTGGGAACAGTGACCTTCTCTCAGCGAAGTGGTGTGAACCGCCCCTGCGGAGTCACAAGGGCGCCAGCTCCACCCTGCCGGTGAAGCGGCCACCCTCTTGAGCTTCTGCGAAATCTGCTCCAGTCCCGCTTCGGGAAGGTTCTTCAGCCCGCGACTCACCAGCCGTCCACCGACCTGCGCGCGCGGGCGAGGACGTCCTCGGGGACGGCACTCAGGTCGTCATCGGACATGACGGACAGGAGCCGCGCGGTTTCCGGGCCGAGCTCGCGTGCGAAGTGCTCGTCGGTGGACCACAGGGTGAACAGCCGGGCCGGATGCGCGCGTGCGAGCGCCTCGGTGCAGGCGCGAGTCCCCCGGCGCAGCGCCTCGTCGGAGGTGTGCGTGCGCAGGGCGGTCACACCGGCCGTCACCCCTCGTGCGAGCCCTTCGGTGTCGAGTTTTTCGAGGTCCGGCGCTTCGAGCACCGTGGCCACCACAGCGGCCGGGAGCCGGGCGGCATCGGACGCCAACTGGCCGAGCACGAGCCGCGCGACCTGCCGGCGGGAGTCCTCGTCCAGCGCGCACCACGGTTCGAGGAAGGCGGCACAGTGGACGTAGAGCGCGGCGAGTTCGTGTTCCGGGGTGTCCAGCCCGCCCGCGAGCCACAGGGCGGTGAGGCCGCCTGCGACCGAGGTGGCCGTGCCCTCCTCGGAGCCGACGAAGGTGGTGACGGCCAACCCCAGCCGGCGGAACAGCGGGTCGACGGCGTGCAGGACGACGCCGTCGTTGGTACCGGCCGACACTGCCATCTTGTGCCGGATCGCGTCCGGGTAGGGGCGCGCCCAGCTGATCGACCGGTTGCGGTGTTCGCTGCCCGGCGGTCGTCCGTAGAGCCAGTAGGCGTCCACCGGCTCGGGGGAGTCGAGCAGGTCGTGCGCCGGCCGTACGTCGAGGTCGCGCCGGTTCCCGGCCCAGATGCGGCGCAGGCTGAGGGCCTGCGCGAACTCGGTCCACTCCGGTTCCGTGAAGGCCGCCCGCCACAGAAGCACCCGCCGGTGCCAGACGCCCGCGGGATCGTCGGCACCCGGGAAGAGTTCGCTCGCCCTGCGCCCGCCGGTCACCAGAAGGGTCAGCACCAGCAGGTTCGCCTCGTAGACGCCGTGACGGGACGACGTGGCCCGCAGAGCCGGGCGGTAGTCGGCGAAGCGGTGCTCGGTCCGGGTGCGCTGGGCGGCCATGACGGTGACCAGGAGGCCGCCGAGCCGCTCCCGCCCCTCCTGGGGGATCCGCCTGATCCGCGCGCCGACGAACCGCAGCATCTGACGTGCCGAGAGGGGAGCGTAGGAGAGAAGGACGTACATCAGGTCGTCGTCGACGGCCGACCGGCCCAGAGTCAGTGCCGGGCGCTGGCTCAGCAGCCCTTCCAGCAGCTGCACCGCGAGCCGGGCGGCGAGGTACTCGCCGAAGGTGGCGTGCAGGAACTCGTACGTCGCCAGCCGCCGGTCGTCGCGGACGGCCTGCGCTCGCTGGACGAAGAAGAACCGGCCCAGCGCGATCTCGCCCTGGTCCAGCGGAGCGCGGAAGCCGTCGCGGGCGGGTTCGGGGCGTCCCAGGAGTGCTGCCAGATCCTGCTCAGCCTCCGTCGCGGTGATCCACTGACGCCGCCGGTTGAGCATGCCGAACGAGATCAGCGACAGGCGCTGCAGCTCCTGCTCGGCGCGTCCGCTCAGTTCTCCCTCCTGCCAGGCGGTGGCCGCCTTGCCGACCTCGCGGACCGCGAAGGAGACCAGCAACTCCTCGTACAGCTGCGCTTCTTCGAGGGGATCGTCGTCCCGGACCCGTTGCAGGGCGTTGTCCGCGGCGTCGTACAGGGCGAGCATCAGCAGGAGCAGCGGCTGGGAGGCGAGGACCTGGTGGCGGACGGCCACCTCCGCGGGCAGGGCCCGCAGGCCGCGCTCAGCGAGATAGGGCGAGTTGAGGTCGTTCCAGAGGTCGAGCCAACGTCCGATCTGGCGTCGCCGGAAGGGCTCAAGGCGCAGCGCCACCGCGCCGTCGGGGTAGCGCGCCCGATCCGCGACCGCCGTCCGGCTGGTCACCAGGGCGAACACCGGCCGGCCCTGGTCCGCCTCGCGCTCCTGGAAGCGGGCCACCCGCACCAGGAAGTCGGACTGGCTGACACCGGTGGTCTGCAGCAGTTCGTCGAAGCCGTCGAAGAGCAGCACCGGAACGGCACCGTCGGCGGCGCGCACCAGCTCCGGCCACGAGACACGCTCTCCGGTCGCGGCGCGGACCGCGGCCTCGATCTGGTCCTGGACCTCCACGTCGCCTGGCACATCCCGGAGCACGATCCGCACCGGCAGGAAGCCGGCGGCAGGCAGCCGGGCGGCGAGGATCTTCGTCAGGACGGACTTGCCCGCGCCCGGCTGGCCGAGGACGACCACCGGGGCGGTCGTGGCGGCGAGGGAGGTGAGGACACCGGCGAGGTACTCGGTGAGGTCGGACCGTACCGCCTGGGCTTCCCACCAGTCCTCCTCCGCCGGACCGTGGGTGCCCGCCAGCACGGCCCGGACCCTGAAGTCGGGGTCGACGTAGCCCTCGCCGAGGGTGGGCAGGACGATGCCCGCGGGGGCCTGCCCGTCGGAGAGGATCGGCCGGTCCAGTGAGGCCCGGTAGCCGCGTACGAGCGCTTCGGCGGCATGGGTGAGCGGGCTCGGGAAGCTCAGTCCCACCAGGGCCGTCTCGATACCGGCGAGAGCCTGGCGCAGGGAGAGACGGGTAGCCTGGTGCTCCACCTGACCGGACCAGAAGCCGAACTCCGGTACCTCCTGAGCGAGTTGCGCGTACAGCTCCTCATACCGCACGACGGCCGGCTCATGCAGCCGGCCCACCTCGCTCTGGAGCGCCGCGCGCCGCGTGTCGTCGAGCAGGTCCCACACGGCTAACCCTTGGACGAACCGCAGCAATTGCCCCGCCCGGCCGGCGTACCAGGTGCGGAGGTCGGCGACGACGAGCTCGTGCGGCTGGTGCGGTGCGGGCTGCGGTGTTCCGGAGTCCAGCAGCGACGCCATGAGGTCGCGGCCGCCGGTGCCGTCACCGGCGATCGCGAGCTGCTCCTGCCGGGTCAGCTCCAACTCGGACAAGGAGAAGGGAAGTTCGAGCTCCGCGATTGCCTCGAAGAATGCGGTGGTCACCAGCACGGCGTGTCCGGCGGCCAGCCGTTGCGTGCGTGTGGCGCGGTTCCCCGTTCCGCGGCTGTCCCTGAGCCCCGCGATGAGGTCACGTCCGGCCCGCAGTACGCGGCCCTGTACGTCCAGGACGGTGAGGACCGTGTCGCTGAGCCCGCCCGTGGCCGCGGAGAGGACACCGCCGAGTGCGCGGTCGGCCGCGACCAGGGCGTCGCCGTCGCCGGTGAGAATGGCCACCGCGTCCCGGTAGCTGAGCAGTTGGCGTCCGCGCACTCGTCCCCCCGGGCTTGCCTCGGCACGTTTCAGGTCCGGTCTACCATGCGCCCCGCCCCCGATGGTCGTGCTTCGCACTGGGGGCACCCCGTCACGCCGACTGCCGACCCCTGGGCGGCGACTGTCCGGTGGGCCGACGCGGGTGATGCTCCCGCCGGCCGGTGATCACGGCCGGACGGTGATCACGGCCGGTCGGCGGGGCGCGCCGGTGGTTCAGCCGGCGCTTTCCTCGGCGGCGATCCGTGCCTGCGTCTCGTCGCTGTCGGTGCCGGCGGCACGCCTGCCGTAGCCGCGGTGGACGCAGTGCAGCTCGTTGTCGTAGACGGCCGCCCCGCGGGCCGGCAGCTCCCAGCGCCGGTCGTACTCACTCTCACCGCCGTTCCCGCCCGTCACGCGAGGGGCGGCGCCCGCGTGCTGCTGCCGCCGGTGATGGGCAGCGTTCTTGAGCACAGGGAGCCGAACGGCGCTCTCGCGACCCGTCTGTACCTCACCGGCGACACCCTGCTGATCGACGACCTGCGCGAGCTGCCGCGGCGCTTTCCCGACCTCGACGTGGCCGTCGTGCACCTGGGCGGAACGACGCTGCCCGGCGGCCTGGTCGTCACCATGGACGGACAGGAAGGCGCCGAACTGGTCGAACTGCTCCAGCCTCGTTGTGTGGTGCCGGTGCACTATGACGACTACGGGGTCTTCAAGTCACCGCTGTCGGACTTTCTGGATCACGTGGAACGCCGTGGGCTGGCCCGTCTGGTGCGGGTGGTGCATCGGGGCGCCACCTGTGCCCTGTAGGTCCGGCCGCTCACCGTCAGCGGTTCAGCAGCATGAGAAGGATGACGGTCGCCACCGCACTGATGAGCAGGGAGCCCAGGCAGCCGACGCGGTTGCTGAAGAAGAACATGTCTCCCGGGTACCCCTTGCGCGCCTGAAGATCACATCTTCATCATGGGAAGTGAGTGTGGTGCTGCGCTCGCGTGCCTGCGATTGCGGCAGAAGCCGCGCAGGGCGTGTTGGCGTCTCGTTTGCCGTCATCACAGGTGGAGACCCGCTTGCGTATGAGTACAACGCATAGCCGCCCCGTGATGCGGCAGAACCGGGCCCTGTGGCTGCTGGACCGCCTGGAGCGGGACCCGCGGGCCGACGGGGTGATCGACGCCCTCCGCAGACGTGTGCGGTCCCTGCCGCTGGGGCCCGGCCGTGATGCGCTGCACGGCCGCTGGCTGGGACACCCGGTCCATCCGCTGATGGTGCAGGTACCGATCGGCAGCTGGCTGTCCGCGGCGGTACTGGACCTGCGCCCGGGATCCTCCCGTGGAGCGGATTTGCTGGTCGGTGTCGGAGTGGCCGCAGCCGTGCCCGCGGCGCTGGCCGGTGCCGTCGACTGGGCGGAGCTGCACCCCCAGCAGCAGCGCGTCGGCCTGGTGCACGCCGCTTCCAACGCGGTGGGCGTCGCCCTGTACGCGGCCTCGCTCGCATGCCGGATCAAGGGGCGTCCCGCAGCGGGCCGAACGTACGGTTTCCTGGGTCTCACGGCCGTCGGACTGGGCGGCATGCTGGGCGGGCACATGGCGTACCGGCAGGCCTCGGGCGCCAACCATGCCGAGGAGGTCCCACACGTCGTTTCGGCCGGCTGGCACCGCATCGGGACCGTCGAGGAGTTCCCGGCCGGTGAACCCGTACGGCGCAGCGTGGACGACGTCCCGATCCTGGTGGTGCGCGAAACCGGCGGGACGATTCATGCGCTGGCCGAGCGGTGCAGTCACCTGGCGGGACCGCTGTCCGAGGGCACCGTGGCGGACGGATGCGTGGAGTGTCCCTGGCACGGCAGCGTCTTCCGGCTCTCCGACGGCTGGAACGTGCGCGGCCCTGCCACCGCGCCTCAGCCCGCCTTCGACACCCGGATCGTCGAGGGTCACGTCGAGATCCGCTTGCGCCTGTGGGACCAGGAGGAGCCCCCTGACGACGATCGGACGGACGTCCCTGGGCACGACGGCTGACAGCTGTCGTAACGACGCCTGCTCGAGCTGCCCGACGTGCGGGATGCAATAACCCCACACGCCCTGTCAGCGCTCATGGGGTGAATCCGCTTCACGAGAGGACGGCAGAGACGGTTTGGAACAAGGCATACGGGACGGGAATGAGGAGTGAGGCCACGAGCCAGGGCCGCAGTGGCTTGCGGCGATGAGACGGGATGAGGACGTCAACTACGACGGCCGCCAGCAGGACCAGCACGCTGGTGACAGCCAGTGCGAGCCCGGCCAGTCCCGTCCGGTCGCAGTCGGCTCCGCAGACTTCGATGAGTGCGCTGGGCTGCCCATCGGCGAAGCCGTCCTTGAACATGTGGTGGTTCAGCAGCCACCAGGCGCTGTGCAACGGCACCATGGCCAGGATGCCCAGAAGAACATTGGCCCCGACTGGGGCTCGAGCCGACTGGACGGTCATCCGAGGTGCTCGAGCATCGGTGCGTAGGACTTCTCGAAAACGCGGGACAGACCCATGCGCTTCTTCCTTTCCTTCTCCGCATCAGCAGTCGTGCCCTGGTGTCGAATCAGAATGCTATCGGTGTCTGCATCCGAGGTGTTGAGGCCAGGTTGGGGCACGTTGGGTGGTCCAGGGCCTCGATGAGGATCCCCGCGCGCACCAGCGCGGAAAAACCGTCGGCACTGGCCCCGGGCATCGCTCCGCTCGCTGCGGTGCCGGGCCCGCGGACCCACAGGCCCACAGACAGTCAGGGCCGACGTCGGCCAGGGCCGGGCCAGCTGTCGTCCGTCCGAGGAGATGACGAACCGGCAGGACAGCTGCGCCTCGTCGAGTTCCTCTGCCGACTGTTGCTGGGCCAGGCGTCCGCTGTTGTAGTGGCGCAGGCGCAGGCGCAGGCGTAGGCGCAGCTCCCACAGCTTCTGTGGGGACAACTGGGCCAGCTCGGCGTCGAGTTGGCCGGGGACGATGCGGCGGCGAGCGCGCGGCCCGGTCGGCGGGCGGTTCGGTGCCGCGCAGCCCCTCCCGGCCCACCGCCCCGCGGCGGTACCTTCACGTTCTGTACATGCCCACTTCGCGCGCGTGACGTCCGGGGGCCGTTGCACGCTTCCAAGATCGCGAAGTCGAGTGTCCTCGACTGTCCTGCTCTTGACGAAAGGGAGTTGTCGCGTGACCAGGTCCCGGCCCATCCGTCCGGTCTTCCTCGCCCTGTCCACCGTGTTCGTCGCCTTCGGCGCGACCCTGCCCGCGCAGGCGGACGGCGACGGCGGAACACTGCCCGCGATCACGCCCACGACGGAGACACCCGCCCTGTACGACGACGCGGCCGGGGGAGACGCCAACGCGGACGACCCCGCCATCTGGCGCAACAACGCCCAGCCGGGCCGCAGTCTGGTGATCGCCACCGCCAAGCAGGGCGGCCTGCGCGTCTACGACCTGGACGCCCGCCCCGTGCAGTCCGTCCCGGCGCCGCCGGCGCAGTCGCCCGACGACGCCCCCGGACGCTTCAACAACGTCGATCTCGTCAGCGGCCTGAAACTCTCCTCCGGGCGCGCCGATCTCGCCGTCACCAGCGACCGCGGACACGACCGGCTCCGCTTCTACCGCATCGACCGCGACGCCCCCGGCGGCCCCCTCCAGGACGTCACCGCCCCCGACGCGCCGCCGGTCTTCTCCGCGGACCAGGCCGAGGTCAACGACCAGCGCACGGCGTACGGCCTGGCCACCTGGACCGACCGGAGGACCGGGCGCTCCTACGCACTCGTCAGCCGCCGCGAGCGCACCTCCGTCGCCCTGCTGGAGCTCACCCCGAAGTCCGGTGGCACGGTCGGCTACCGCAAGGTGCGCACCCTCGACCTGCCGTCGTCCTTCCGGCTGCCCGACGGCACCTCCTGGTCGCCCTGCGGGGAGCCCGGCGAACTGCCCCAGGTCGAGGGTATGGTCGTCGACCCGGCCGACGGCGTGCTGTACGCGGGGCAGGAGGACGTCGGCATCTGGCGCGTGCCCGCCGACCTCACGGGCACCCCGGTCCTCGTCGAGAAGGTCCGTGAGTACGGCGTACCCGGCACGTACGACGAAGCCACCGAGGAGTGCACCGCGGGCGCCGACCCCGGCTTCGGCGGCACGCGGCTGACCGCGGACGTCGAGGGCCTGACGCTCCTGACCGAGTCCGACGGCGACGGCTACCTCCTCGCGTCGAGCCAGGGCGACAACACCTTCGCCGCCTACGACCGCGAAGTCGAGGACGACAACGAGTACGAGGGCGGCTTCCGGGTCACCGCCGCCACGAGGGAGCTGGACGGCTCCGAGCAGTGCGACGGCGCCGCCGTGCTGAACGCGTCCCTCGGCTCGAAGTACCCGAACGGGCTGCTGGTCGTCCAGGACGGCGAGGAGACCCCCGCCGTCGGCGAACGCGAGGCAACCGGCTTCAAGTTCGTCGACCTGAAGAAGGTCGAGGACAGTCTCGACGACTGAGTCCCCGAACAGCACCCGTCAGGCCGCCCGGCCGGAGCGCGCAGTCCAGCGCCCGCCGTGGCGGACGACCTCGATCGGGCGGCCGAAGCAGGCCGTCAGCCGGGCCCCGGTCAGCACGTCCGCGACCGGGCCCGACGCCTGGATCCGTCCCTCGCGGAGCAGCAGGGCGTGTCCGATCGCGGGGGACAGCTCCTCCAGATGGTGCGTGACGGTGATCGTCGCCAGCCCGGGCCGGCCGTCGGCGAGCCGGCGCATCGAGTCGATGAGGTCCTCCCGGGAGGGCAGGTCCAGCGCGTTGAACGGCTCGTCGAGGAGCAGCAGTGCGGGGTCCGCCATGAGGGCGCGGGCGATGAGGATCCGCGCCCGCTGTCCGCCGGAGCACACGCCGTACGGCCGCTCGGTGAGCTCCTTGACGTCCAGTTCGGCCATCAGCGCGTGCGCACGGTCCCGCACCTCGGCGCCGTAGGTCCGCCACAGCGGCTGCACGGTGCCGCTGTGCCCGGTGAGCACCACGGTGAGCCCGGGTGCGTCCCGCGGCACGCGCTGCGCCGAGGACACCAGGCCGATGTGCGCACGCAGTTCCCGTACGTCGACCCGGCCGAGCCGGTGCCCCAGCACCTCGACCGTGCCGGCGGTGGGATGCATCAGCGCGCCGATCAGCCGCAGCAGGGTGGTCTTGCCGGCCCCGTTGGCACCGAGCAGCGCCCAGTGCTCACCGGAACGCACCCGCCAGTCGACACCGTCGAGAATGACCTGATCCGTGGTGAGGCGGCGCACGCTCACCCCGTCGAGGGCGGCGACGATCCGCCCGTTGTCCGTGGTGTGCACGCTCACTCCCGGTCCTCCCCGTGCCGCGCGGGTCGCCGGCCGCCCAGCCGACGAGCGGCAGTCCCCAGGGGGTCGGATCCCCCGCGCGCGGCAGGGTAGCTGTGCGCTGCACACACCAGTCGGGGCGTCCGCTCCTCGGACGGTGGTGCCGGCCGCGGGAGGGCGAAGGCCGTCCGCCGGAGAGCGAGGGCGCCGTCCGCGGGAGGGCGAAGGCACGGCGGGCGCGCCGCGCCACCCGTCGTTACGATGGGAGTGATCTTCGCGCGCCTTCCCGGCCCGCCGCACAGGGGGCCCACCCGAGGCAGGAGGCCGTCGTGCACACGGTCGCGGTGAAGTCCGTACAGCTGGCGGGAGGGCCGCTGCTGCCGTACGCCGAGGCGGGCCGTCCCGACGGCATCCCCGTGGTCTTCGTGCACGGCATCGGGGACTCCTGGTGGACGTTCGAGCCCCTGCTCAGACAGCTTCCCGCGGCGCTGCACGCCTTCGCCCCCACCCAGCGGGGACACGGCGACGCCGAACGGCCCGCGGACGGCTACCGCCCGGAGGACTTCGCCCGCGACCTGGTGCGGTTCCTCGACGCCGCCGGGATCGAACGCGCCGTCCTCGCCGGAGCGTCCAGCGGCGGGGTGCCCGCCCGGATGGTCGCGGGCAGCCACCCGGACCGCGTCGCGGGGCTGGTGCTGATGGGCGTACCGGCCGTGCTCGACGACAAACCCCGCCTGGCGGCGCTGTGGGAGAGCGTCCGGGAACTGCGGGACCCGGTGCCGCGTTCCTTCGTCGAGGACCTGCTCGACGGCATGGTGAACCGGCCCGTGGGGCGCGGATTCATGGCGACGATGACCGAGGAGAGCCTCAAACCGCCCGCGTACGTGTGGCGCGAGACGCTGCGCGGCCTGCTGGAGACGGACCTCGCGGCGACCCTGCGGGGAATCCTCGTCCCGACCCTGCTGCTCTGGGGCGACCGGGACGGCTTCCTGTCCCGTGCCGACCAGCAGCTCATCCTGGACACGATCCCCGGCTCGACCCTGGTCGTCCACGAAGGCTCCGGCCATCTCCTGTACTGGGAGCAGCCCGAGCGCGTCCTCCAGGACATCGCCGGATTCGCCGCGCAGGTCGTGCCGCGCGGCCCCGGCGGTGATGCCTCTCGGGGCGGCGGGAGGCGGGGGAGCGGCGGCGCGGGCTCCGGATGACGTCGTGATCAGCGCGACGTTCAATGAGTGGGTCGGAGGCGTCGTACGGAGGAGCAGCCCATGCCGGCCACCCGATCCACCCCAGGAGGCGGACGAGTACGGGCCGGGAGGCTGCGCCGGCTGGGGGAGTGGTGCGCCCGGCACTTCGCGGTCGTCATCGCGGCCTGGCTGGTCGCCGTCGTCGCCCTCCAGGTGCTCGACCGCTCGTTCGGCGGGGACTACTCGGACAATTTCTCGCTCTCCGGCGTCCAGTCGCAGGAAGGCCTGGACGTCCTCGAGAAGCACGACCCGGCCGCCGGCGGCTACAGCAGCCAGATCGTCCTGCACGACACGAAGACACCGCTGACCTCGCTCGGACCGCAGATGAACCAGACCGTCACCGATCTGGGGAAGCTGCCGCACGTGCTGTCGGCGCAGAGCCCGCTGCCGCCGCCCGGGACCCCGCCGCCGTCCTCCCAGCAGAATGTGGGACCGCTGTCCGGCGACGCGAAGACCGGCTACATCACCGTCCGCTTCGACGTCCAGCCGTCCACGCTCGGCGACGCGTACCTCGCCGGCGTCGACAGCTCCGTGCAGCCGTTGCGGGCCGCCGGCGTCGACGTCGACTACGGCGGCCCGCTCGGCGAACTGGCCCGGCCGGCGGCGGACGACCGAGTCAGCGAGCTGATCGGTTTCGCGGTGGCGATCGTCGTACTGCTGGTCGGCTTCGGCAGTGTCCTCGCGGCGGGCATTCCGCTGCTGACCGCCCTGATCAGCGTCGTGGGCGGCCTGGCCTGCCTCGGACTGCTGGCCGCCGCGTTCACCTTCGCCACGGTGTCACCGACGCTGGCCACGATGATCGGGCTGGGCGTCGGCATCGACTACGCGCTGTTCCTCATCACCCGGCACCGGCAGCACCTCATCGACGGTGCCGACCCGGTCACGGCGGCGGGCCGGGCCACCGCCACCAGCGGCCGGGCCGTGCTGGTGTCCGGCTGTACCGTGATCATCGCGCTCGCCGGACTGTCCGTCTCCGGCGTCGGTTTCATCGCCAGACTCGGGGTCGCCGCGGCCGTGACGGTCGTCTCGGCGGTCGTCGGCGCGCTCACTCTCGTCCCCGCGCTGCTGGGACTCCTCGGCCGCCGCATCGACCGCTACCGGGTGCGCCGCCCCGTCGCGGAGACCGACGCGGTCGCGGGCGAACCGGTCCAGGGCACCTGGCACCGCTACGCGCAGCGCGTCCAGCGGCGTCCCTGGTGGTTCCTGGCCGGCGGAGTCCTCGTGGTGCTGGTGCTCGCGATTCCGCTGCTGTCCATCCAGCTCGGCCACATCGGCGACGGCGCGGATCCGAAGTCGTTCACCGACCGCCGGGCCTACGACACCATGGCGCAGGCCTTCGGCCCCGGTTCGAACGGCCCGCTCACCGTCGTCATCGACCAGGGCGCCGTGCCCGCCGGCCAGCGCTCCGCACTGGCCTCGCAGGCGCAGAAGTCACTCGCCGGCGTACCGGGCGCGGCCACGGTCACGCCGCTGACCGCCACCAAGGACGGAGACGTCCTGGTGGGCACCGTCTTCTCCGCGGAGGCCCCGCAGAGCCCGGTGACCACCGACCTGACGAACCGCCTGGTCGACGAGACCCTGCCGCAGGCCGTGTCCGGCACCGGTGCCAAGGGCTACGTCACCGGGACCACGGCCGCTCAGGTCGACTTCCGTGACATCGTCGCCGGCCGCCTCCCGCTGATCATCGCGGTGGTGGTCGCGCTCGCCTTCCTCGTCATCCTGATCGTCTTCCGCGGACTGCTGGTCGCGCTCAAGGCGGCGGTGCTCAACGTGCTGTCCATCGCCGCCTCGTACGGCGTCGTCGTCGCCGTCTTCCAATGGGGCTGGGGCGGACCCGCCCTGGGCGTGTCGGGCAAGGTGCCGATCGAGAGCTACGTGCCGATGATGATGTTCGCCATCATCTTCGGACTGAGCATGGACTACGAGATCTTCCTGCTGTCGCGCGTCCGCGAGGCGTGGCTGCGCACCGGGGACGCGGGTGCGAGCGTGGCGCACGCCCTGGAGATCACCGCCCGCGTCATCACCTGTGCCGCCCTGATCATGGTGAGTGTGTTCGCCGCGTTCATCGTGAGCGACAACATCGTGGTGAAGATGCTCGGTCTGGGGCTCGCCGTGAGCGTGCTGATCGACGCGACCGTCGTACGGCTGCTTCTCGTACCCGCCGTGATGACACTTCTGGGCAGTCGCGCCTGGTGGACGCCGCGGTGGCTGGACCGCGTGCTGCCGCACGTCGACCCGGAGGGCGAGCCCGGCTGAACCGGGGGCACCGCCCGTTCGCTCGCGGTCGGCCCTGGTCCCGGCTCGCTCCGACGCCCTGCGATGATCGACGGCAGCACTTGTCCGCAGCCGTTCGCAACGTCGGACGGGCCGCGTCCCGACCGCCCGGCGACGGGTGGCGCCCGGACGCGGCCGCGTCCCGTGAGGAGCCCCAGGTGACGTACGACGTCGACGCAGTGCGCGCGCAATTTCCCGCACTGCGGGCCGGAACCGCGCACTTCGACGGGCCGGGCGGCACACAGACGCCTACCCCGGTGATCACCGCCATCGCGGACGCCCTCGGCAACCCCCTGTCGATCCGCGGGACCACGGTGCCGGGTGAGGTGAACGCCGAGACGGCCGTGCGGGAGTTCCGGCAGGCCATGGCGGATCTGCTGGGCGCCGAGCCCGGCGGGGTCGTCTTCGGACGCAGCGCCACCCAGTTGACGTACGACTTCGCGCGCACGCTCGCCGCGACCTGGCAGCCGGGCGACGAGGTCGTGGTCAGCCGCCTGGACCACGACGCCAACATCCGCCCGTGGGTCCAGGCCGCGGAGCGCACCGGTGTCCTGGTGCGGTGGGCGGACTTCGACCCCGCCACCGGGGAGCTGCCCGTGTCCGCCGTCGGTGACCTGCTCTCGGAGCGGACCCGGCTCGTGGCGGTCACCGCCGCCTCCAACCTGATCGGCACCCGTCCGGCCGTCGCGGAGATGGCCCGCCTGGTCCACCGGACCGGTGCGCTCCTCTACCTCGACGGAGTCCACTACGCCGCGCACGACTTCGTGGACGTCACGGAACTGGGCGCCGACTTCGTCGTCTGCTCGCCCTACAAGTTCTTCGGCCCCCACCACGGAGTGCTCGCCGCCCGCCCCGAACTGCTTCAGACGCTGCGTCCGGACAAGCTGCTGCCGTCCACGGACGCGGTTCCGGAGCGTTTCGAACTCGGCACGCTGCCCTACGAGATCCTCGCCGGCACCCGGGCCGCCGTCGACTTCCTCGCCGGACTCGCTCCCGGGACCGGCGAGACGGGCGGCCGGCGGGAGCGCCTGCGGGCCGCGTTCGCCGCCGTCGGCCGCCACGAGGGCGCGCTGCGCGAGCGTCTGGAAGGGGCGCTCGCCGGGCTGGAGGGCGTCACCGTCCACTCCAGGGCGGCCGACCGCACGCCCACTCTGCTCGTCACCTTCGACGGCCGGCCCGCGGCGGACGCGTACCGCTTCCTCGCCGGGCTGGGCGTGCACGCGCCCGCCGGGTCCTTCTACGCGCTGGAGGCCTCGCGGCACCTGGGTCTGGGCGAGAGCGGCGGCTTGCGTCTCGGCCTCTCCCCGTACAACGACACGAGCGACGTCGACCGCCTCGCGGAGGGCCTTGCCGACTTCCTGAAGTCGTGAGTGTCCCGAGCGCCCACGCGCGGTAATCGGGGGTATGAGGGCCTGTCCGACGACTCCCGTCGCCAGGCAGCCGGGAATGGTCGGACAGGCCCTGGCCCCGCAGCGGTGTGCACCCACAGGAGGACGCGTGACCCTGCCCACGAGTGCGACAGATGTGCCGGGATGGACGCGGCTGAGAGCGGTGTGGCCGACGGCCGCGCGGCGGGTTCCCGCGGCGATGTGGAACGACAACGTGTCCGACTGGGCGGCGGCACTGACCTACTACGCCGTCCTCGCGCTCGTGCCCGCGCTGCTCGTGACCGTCTCGCTCATCGGTCTGGTCAGCCCGGACCTGACCGACCGGCTCATCGAGCACGTGACGACCTGGGCCCCCGCGGAGTCCGGTGCCCAACTGCACAGTGCCCTTCGGGACATGGCGGACGAGCGCTCCGCCGCCCTGACGGTGGCCGTGGCGGGCGGGGTCGCCTCGCTGTGGTCGGCCTCCAGCTATCTCGCCGTGTTCCGGCGCGCCCTGCACACGATGCACGGGATCCCCGACCAGCGTCCCCTCATGCGCCGGCTGCCCCGGATCGTACTGACCGCCCTGACCCTGCTCGCGCTGCTGGTCGCGAGCGCGTTCGCCCTGGTGCTGACCGGACCGCTCGCCGAGGGGATCGGCGAACGAAGCGGTACCGGCCGGACCGCCGCGGCCACCTGGTTTCTGCTGCGCTGGCCCGCACTGGTGTGTCTGGTGGCGCTGCTGGTCGTCGTGCTCTTCCGCAGCGGGCCGCCCGTGGCACGGCAGCGGCGGCACGCCCTGCCCGGGGGAGTCGTGGCCGCGGTGCTGTGGCTGATCGCCTCGGCGTGTTTCTCCCTCTACGCCTCCGGCATCGGAAGCTACGGACGGCTCTACGGTTCGCTGGCCGGCGTCGTCGTCTTCCTCATCTGGCTGTGGGTGTCCCACCTCGCCCTGCTGGCCGGGGCGCAGTTCGCGGTCGAGGTCAGCCGCATGCCGTAGGCGGCCCCGTCTCGTGGCACCGGGCCGCCCCCCGCTTAATGCATATGATGTGCAAGTGCGTGACTACTGCATCAGAACGGCGACCCCCGGCGACCTCGGCGACGCGCGCGGCGTGATGCTCGACACCGTCCACCACGACTTCGGCACCGGGTACGTGCCCCGCTGGCACGGCGACATCATCGACCTCCAGGGCGCCTACGTCGCTCCCGCCCGGCACGCCCTGCTGGTCGCCGTCGACCGGCGGGACGGCGCGGTCGTCGCCACCGCGGCGCTCGACGCGCGGGGGCCGGCCCATCCGCCCAACCCCCGTTGGCTCGCGGAGCGCTACCCCTCGGGAGAGACGGCGCAGCTGCGCAGGGTGTACGTACGCCCCGGGCACCGGAGGCGGGGACTGGCCCGGCGGCTGGTCGGTGAACTGCTCGGCTTCGCCGCCCGGGACGGCGGCTACCGGTCCGTGTACCTGCACACCGATCCGTCCGTGCCGGGCGCCGAGCAGTTCTGGCGTTCGCTCGGCAAGGTCGTGTGCGACGAGCGCGAACAGCCGGGCGGCCAGAGCGTCCTGCATGTCGAGATTCCGGCGTAAGTGAAAACGATTGTCATGTAGCCTGTCGTGGTGATCTCCCTTCCGCCCCCTGCGAAGAACGAGGAACATGCGCTCCGTCTCCCGCCGACGACTCGTCACCACTCTGCTGCTCGCCCCCTTTCTCTCCGGCTGCTTCGCCTCCGACGGCGGTTCGTCGGCGGACTCGCCGCACGGCTCCTCGGCAGGCAACCGGCTGCGCGTCGCCCTCGCCTTCCCGCCCACCCAGAACCTCTCGCCGTACGGAGCCGACGCGACGCTGCTCAGCCGGCTCGGCGTGACGGAGGGACTGACGACACTGGACGCGGGCGGCGCGGCGGCGCCGGCGCTCGCCGAGTCCTGGAGACGGACGGGCGAGCGGAGTTGGGAGTTCACCCTGCGCGAGGCGACGTTCCAGGACGGCAGTGACGTCACCGCTTCCGCCGTCGCCGCCGCGCTCACCAGGGCCACCCGCGCCACGCCCGAACCCGCCGCTCTCACGGGTGTCGACCTCACGGCGGCAGCGCGGGGCGACCGGCGGGTGACAGTGGTCACCGCCGCCCCCGACTCCGTACTCCCCTTGCGGCTGTCGAGCCCCTCCCTGGCGGTGTTCTCGGCCAGGGCCTACCGCGAGCGGGGCACCGTCGACCCGGCCGGGACCGCGACGGGCCCCTTCGAACTCAAGGGCGTCACCGGCACCACGGCCGCGACCCTCGACCGCTTCGACGACCACTGGGGCGGCCGGGCCCGGGCATCGGGCGTCGACGCCAGGTTCATACCCGACGGAACGGCCCGGACGAACGCCCTGCGCACCGGAGTCGTGGACATCGCCGAGGCGCTTCCGGTCTCGCAGGTCGCCGCGCTGGACAAGGGGAACCGCCGCGAGACGGCCACCACGCGCACCACGAGCCTGTCGCTCAACACCCGGTCCGGCCCGTTCAGGGATCTGGGGGCGCGGGCCGCGGCACGGCAGGCGATCGACGCGTCCGTGCTCGCCGACGACGTGTACGAGGGGTACGCGGACCCCGGCGCCGGCATCTTCGGACCCGCCCTGACCTGGGCGGCGGACCAGCGCGTCAAGCCGACCGGGCGGACCGCGGCGGCACGTGCCGCGGGGAGGATCACCCTGGCCACGTACGACAACCGGCCCGAACTGCCGGAAGTGGCACAGGTGTTGAAGCAGCAGCTGGAGAAAGCCGGTTTCCGGGTGCGGCTCCGGGTGCGCGAGTACTCGCGTCTCGAGAGCGACGTACTGGCCGGGAGGTTCGACGCCTTCGTCTCCGCCCGCAACACCATGCTCGACACCGGCGACCCCGTCTCGATCCTCGCCACCGACTACACCTGCGACGGCGACTACAACCTCGCGCTGCTCTGCGACAAGAAGGTGGACCGCGCCGTCGCGCGGGCCGAGGACACCGCCGACACCGCGAAGCGGCGGAGCGCGGCCATGGCCGCCGAGGCGGCGGTCCTCGGCACCGACGCGGTCGTGCCGCTGGTGCACCAGAGGATCATCACCGGTGTGGCGGACCCGGTGCGCGGCGTGCTCCTCGACCCATACGAGCGCAACCTCGTCGGCACGGGAACACGGCGCTGACCGATGAAGAGGTTCGTGCGGGGTGACGCTCCCGTACTGCTCTGGCGCGTCACCCTCGTCGCCGCCCTGCTGTGCGGGATCGGCCTGCTGCCCCGGCTCTCCCGCACCGACCCCGCCCTCACCGTCATCAGGGCACGGTCCGCCGAACGCACCCCCACGGCCGAGGTGCTGGCCGCCGTACGGGAGGAACTCGGCCTGGACGCGGGGCACTTGCACTTGCTGGGGGAGTGGCTCCAAGGTCTGCCGCACGGTGACGCCGGCCGCTCCTGGATCTCCGGCAGCGAGGTGGCACCGTCCGTCGTACAGGCTCTCGGCGTGTCCCTGCTGCTGATGGCGGGCGCTGTCACGGCCGCCGTCCTCACGGCGACGGCGGTCTGCGCCCCCACCCTGCGGCGCGGCGCAGGACGCCGGCCCACCGGCCGTCGCGCAAGGGGCGGCGCGACCGCCGTGGCTGCCGCACTGCCCGAATTCCTGATCGCCTCGGTGCTTGCCACCGTGGTCGGCGTCCAGCTCGGCTGGCTGCCCGCCCTCGGCTGGTACGGGCCGCAGTGCATGGTGCTGCCCGCACTCGCTCTCGGCCTGCCCGCCGGTGCGCTGCTGGGCCGACTGCTCGACGACATGCTGCCCGGCGCCTTCGCCGAACCGTGGGCCCTGGCGGCCGCCGCCCGGGGCATACCGGGCCGCCGCATCGCCCGGCAGGCGCTGCGCCGCAGCATTCCAGGGCTGCTGCCGAACGCGGGACTGTTCGTGGTCGGACTGACCGGAGGCTCGGTGGCCGTGGAGCAGATCTTCGACATCCCCGGGCTCGGCCGCAGCACGCTCCAGGCCGCGCTTGCCCAGGACCTTCCCGTCCTCCAGGCCGGCACCCTCGCCCTCGTCCTGCTCGCTGCGGCCGCCGGTGTGCTCGTCCGGACGGCCGTCCGTCTCCTGACCGGCCCCGCGCTACGGGACGGCGCACTGCCGGCCCTGCCCGGCGCCGGCCGTTCCGCCCCACGTCGACTCCCCCTGCTGTACGCAGCCGCACTCCTCGCCGTCATCGCACTCGGCACGCCCCGCGACCCACTCGCCCTGAACACCGCTCACCGCCTCCAGCCCCCCTCCTGGGCGCACCCGTTCGGCACCGACGCACTGGGCCGCGACCTCCTGGCGCGCGTCGCGCACGGTGCCGTCGCCACCCTCGCCCTCGCCCTGCTCATCAGCGCCGCAGCCCTGCTGACCGGAGTGCTGCTCGGGCTGCTGCCCCGGCTGTCCGGGCCGCTCGTCGACACCGTGAACGCCGTCCCGCCCGTCCTCGCCGGACTCCTGGTCGCCGGTGCGGCGGGCGGCGGGCGCGCGGCACCCGCACTCGCGGTGGCCGCCGTCGCCTGGGCTCCGCTCGCGGCGCACACCACCGCCCTGATACGGCAGGAGCGGGCCACCCTTCACCTGCTGGCGACCCGGAGCCTCGGCGCGGGACCGCTCTTCCTGCTGCGGCA
Organism: Streptomyces sp. NPDC043867; assembly: GCF_056435845.1. Classification (NCBI taxonomy): domain Bacteria; kingdom Bacillati; phylum Actinomycetota; class Actinomycetes; order Kitasatosporales; family Streptomycetaceae; genus Streptomyces; species Streptomyces sp. NPDC043867. Next base: position 61,268 of record NZ_JBWKDS010000035.1, read on the forward strand.
CGAACTGCTGCCCGCCGTCCTGCCGCCCGTCATCCGCCACGCGCTGCTGCGCCTGCCCGGCGTCGCTCTCGCCCTGGCCGCACTGGGCTTCCTGGGCCTCGGGGCCCAACCCCCCGCTCCCGAATGGGGCCTGCTGCTCGCCGAGAACCAGCCGTACGCCGAGCGTGCCCCCTGGGCGGTCCTCGCCCCCGCCGCCGCCCTCGCCCTGCTCGGGGCGCTGGCGGTGACCGCGGCCGACGGGGTGCGGTGGCCGCGGCTGAGACGGCGCGGGCCACGGCCGGCGTGGCCCAACCCTGCCCTCGTGTCCGTCGCGCCGCCTCCCCACGGCCGTTCGGGCCCGCATCCGTAGGGGCGTTTCAGGGAAATGCGCGAGGCCGTCCGCACGCTCTCTCATTGGGCCGTGTCGGCCGTCGACTTGGGGGCATGCGGACTTCACCACATCGACAAAGGAGATCTCATGCTCGGCATCGTGGCAGCGGTCCTGTTCTTCATCGCATTTCTGATCAACGCGGCTGACATCTCGACGAACGACGTGTTCACCTCGACCAACTTCATGCTCATCGGACTCGCGCTGCTCGCCCTGCACGTCGCGGGGATCGGCAGCGGCTGGTCGAGCCGCAGACGCTGATGTGGCGAGGCGGCGGAGCGCGGCGGTGACGCCGTGCTCCGCCGTTTTGCTGTGCGCGAGGTCCGACAGCCGTTCATCGGGGGCTCCCGGGACCGAAGTTCGCGCATGCGTTGGCCAGTGACCGCACGCACGGTGGCCATTGACCCTGTCGTGGGACGAGTTGCCCGGTGTGACTTGCAGAGGCGAGGCCCGACAGGAGAAGGTTGCCGGAAGGAAACAGTCCTCGTTCCGCGTCTCGCCCGCCGGGCAATTCCGCACCGGAGAAGGCTCGTTGGCCGACCGCACCGAGGGTGCGGGCAGAGAGGAGCAGCGTGATCATCGACAGAATCTGGTCGTACCCGCCGCAGTGCGGTCACTCGGAGGGGTACGAACTCACGGGATACGTCGTCGAGGCGACCGACGGGACGATAGGGCACGTGGACCGGCAGGCAGACGACTCCGGGATGCGGCATCTGATCGTGGACACCGGTGTGTGGGTGTTCGGGAAGAGCGTCCTGGTGCCGGCCGGTATCGTCACCGGGATCGACACCCAGGCGCAGAAGATCACCGTGGCGTGCACCAGGGACGAGGTCAAGTCCGCCCCCCTGTTCAAGACCGACCGGGAGACCCTGGACCCCGGATACCTGGGCCGGGTGGGCAGCTACTACGAGAGCCTGCCGCCCAGGCAGCCGGCCTGACCGGCACCGGGCTTCGTCCGGGGCGACGCATCCGTGCACCCTCCAGGCCCGGAAGGAACACGGGCCGCCTGATGTCCCGGTGTCCGTCCGGAAGGAACACGGGCCAGCTGATGTCCCGGTGCCCGCCCGGAGAAGTGCCCGAGCGCCACAAGAACGGAAAGAGTGTGCCGATGTCCGACGAGTTGGAGGCCACCGTCACGCACGGTTCGGCCCAGGACTCTTTCGTCGTGCGGGTGGGCGGTGACATCGACTACGCGAGCGCGTCCAGGCTCGAGGAAGCCCTGGACCTCGCGCACCGAGTGGATGCCCCACGCGCGATCGTCGATCTCTCCGGCACGGATTTCGCCGACTCGTCGATCCTGCACGTTCTGCTCGCGGCACAGCGCGCCCACCGGGCCCGCGGCATGCTCATGGTCGTGGCGGGCCCCTTCAGCGAGACCGTCAGCAGGCTCTTCGACGTGACGGGGACCGCGGGCTTCTTCGTGCTGGCCGACACTCTGCAGGCGGCCATGGACCTTCCCCTCCCCAGGGACGAGCACTGAGCCCGCCCTCCCGCAACAGCCCCGGGACATCACCGTGGAGCGGTGTCCCGGGGGCTGGAGCTCAGCGGCCCGGGCCCGTCGGCAGCGGGCCGCGGAGCCACGCGCAGAGAACGCCGATGCGCCCCTGACGTCCCGTCACCGTGCGCTGCCCTCGGTCCTGTTGGAACGTCGCCTGAGTATCCAGGGCAGGAGGTACCAGCAGAACGCGAACCACAGCATGACGGCGCCCGCGAGGAATTCGGCGAGCAGGCTGGGCAGCACCACATGCAGAATGAGGAGCACGGTGCAGCTGATGGTGAGCGCCAGGAAGACGATGCCGCACATCATCAGGCGCCCTGCGGCGACGACGAGTTCGTCCTTCATCCGCTGGCCCGAGAGGAAGCGGTGGATCGAGACCGGTGCGATGAGGGCGCCGGTCGCGGCGGCGCCCAGGATCACGGTGACGACGTAGACCGTGCGGTCGAACGTGCCCAGCTCCTTGAACAGCGACGTGAAGGCGACGCTCAGCAGGAAGCCGAACAGGATCTGCACGCCGGTCTGCGCGACCCGCGTCTCCTGCAGGATCTCGTTCCACCGCCGGTTGACGCGCTCCTGCTCCGACTCCCCGGTGTCGGAGTCGTTCCCGTTCTGCCGGCTCTGCGCGGCTCGCTCGGCCGCCTCGTCCGCGGCCTGAGATCTCTGATCCATCAGACTCAAGGCAATGCTCCTCTCCCCTGGCCCCTGATCGGGCCTCCGACTCCTTGTACCCGCCAAACGCCCGGTCACGACCTGACCAGGCGACATGCCCGCGCGTACGGGGGGTGAGCCGGGCCGCCGTGGCCGGCGCCCTGCGGTTCGCCCCGGTCCGGGCCGTCACGTCGGGCCGGTCGCGGGCCGGTGGTTTATCCCCGGAGTCGTCACTCCCCGCCCGACCGCCCCGAGTGTTCCGCCGCGTATCGCGGGTAGACGCGCGGAGTCGGACCGAAGGTGACGGTCCGGGCAAGGGGACCGTGATGGTGGAAGCTGTAGCTGGCGAGGGTGACGCGGACATGGTTCTTCCGGGAGCGTTGCCGTGGGCCGGAGCCGTCTATGACGGCGCCTCCGAGTCGGTCGGGGAGGCCCGGCACTTCACCGCCGATTTCATGGAGCGGTTGCAGCGGGCGTACCGCCTCGTCGTGTCCACCAAGGTGCTCGGTGCGGTGCAGCTCGTCGTCAGCGAGCTGGTCACGAACGTCTGCAAGCACGCGCCGGGGCCCTGCGCCCTCGACCTGGTCCTGATCGACCGTTCCCTGGAGATCAGGGTGTGGGACAGCAGCTTCGACGTGCCGGTCGCCCAGGCTCCCGACCCCGGCCGGGTCGGGCGGCACGGCCTGGAGATCGTGACGGCGCTGTGCGGCGCGATAGACGTCCGGCGCGAACCGGTCGGAAAGCGGGTCAAGGTACGCATCGCCCTGGCAGGCGCGCCGGCGTAGCCGTGCGTACGGCATCGCGGACACGGGTGCGCCGGTGCGAGGACAACCACCGCCCGGGGTGACGGGCGGGAGTTCGGCCTCCCGACTCACGGGGAAGGCATCCTCACTGACGGCGTCCGGCTTTCCCCTGCTTCTCCGGCACTTCTGTCGCCCGTTACCCCGAGGGGCACCTGTGCCGGAACAGGGCCCCTCGACGAGCAATCCGTCCGCCTCCCGGCGGGCCGCTCCTTCGTCGAAGCGGCGGTGAGCCGCCGGCGGACACTCAGCCGGCAGCGGGCTCCTGCTGCGCGTCGTCCTTCTTGGTGGGCTCGGACGTGGTCGTGGCGGTGTAGAAGACGGACGAACCCTGCTTGCTGCGGTGGGCATGGCTCTTGGCGACAAGGCCTTCGAGGGTGGTGCGGACGACCGTGGTCTTGATGTTGCGGTCGGGGTGGGCCTGCGTGAGCGCGGAGGTGATCTCGGCGGCGGAGCGCGGCTCGTTCTGCTCCTCGAGGTGGCCACGGATCAGCTCGACGAGGGTCGGCTTCGCGGCACCCTTGTCGGTCTTCTCGGGAGCGGATGCCGCGCTCTGGGCGGCCGGCTTGGCGGCGGGCTTGGCGGCCGGCTTCGCGGCCGAGGAGGTCTTCGTGGCGGAGGCCGTCTTCTCGGCCGCGTCCGTCTTCTTGCCCGCGGTGGCCGCGGTGGCCGCGGTGGACTTGGTGGCCGTGGTCGCCTTGGTGGCGGGCTTCCTGGCCGTCGTCTTCCTGGCGCTCGCGGAGACGGCCTTCTTCGCCTTGCTCTGTTTCGGCGCGGACTTGCCCGGCTTCGCCTCGGCGGCCGTGGCCTGGTGAGGCACGGTCGGTGTCGCCTTGATGTCCAGCTGCGCGGTCGACTCGGCCGCCGCGATGTTTCCGGCACTCAGCGCCTGCTGCATCGTCACCAGCACGGTGTGGTCGTGCTGCAGCGCGCGCAGTTGCTCCTGCAGCGCCTCGATCTCGGTGCTGATGCGCTCCTGCTCCTTGGCGTTGCGCTCGAGGTCGCTCGTCACCTGGGCGACGTACTGCGAGGTCAGTTCGGTGGAGGGAGCTTGGGTGTCAGGCATGTCAGCGGCCTTTCTCGAATTCGCGGCCGCGGCGGTGAAAGGAAGTGCGCCTGGCTCGCGAAGGGACGGAGGATGTCTCCCGTTTGCGGTGACTGGATCGGCTGCAGTCGCAACTACTGCGGCTACTACCGGCCTAGAGATAGTACGCATGACTGGAACCGAATGTTCCTGTCGAGGGATGCCCAACTCGATTCGCGGTGCCCGCAAAGCCGGGTGGCGACGGCGGTACGTGAGGTCGCCGCCGGCGGAGTGGGCCGACTCGCCCCACCCTCCCATGTGCCGCTCTGACCTGCGAAGTCAGGCATTCTGCGGGGCAGTCGGTCATATTCCGTTCGCAAAGCGCGCGGTGGGACGAACATGGGGTCACTGACTGCCCGAGGTGAACAGAAGTACCCATGACGAAGCGGCATTCCCACACTCGGGGCGGGGACATGCGAAAAACGCACCTTCCCCCGGTCGGCGGCCGAAGTCACCGGGTGTGCCGACACCGCTGAAGTCGGCAGGGGGAAAGATGCGCCCATGCTTGCCGGCCGAGAAGACGACACCAAGTACCTTTTATAGCAAGGGAGTTGAAGGACAGGAGTGACGGCTCTCCCGGTGACGCGCAGTCGGAGACCTCAAGCGCCTGCGGGCTCATCCGGCCGCAGAGCGCGGCCGGCCGTCAGGCCTCAGGGACGCCGCCAGTCGTCGCTCTCGAGGTGCGAGCCGGCCTGTGGGCCCATGCGTACCATCCCGCCGTCCGCGACCCAGGACGCGCCGGTGACGTACGAGGCGTCGGGTCCGGCGAGGAAGGCGATCACCGCGGCCACCTCGCGCGCGTCTCCGGGGCGGCCGAGGGGGATGCCGGGGCGGCGCTCGGTGTGCACGTCGGTGTCCTCCTGCCCGGTCATGGGTGTGGCGATCTCCCCGGGCGCCACCGCGTTGACGGTGATGCCGTACTCACCGAGTTCCAGTGCCATCACCTGGGTGAGCAGCCCGAGGCCGCCCTTGGCCGCGCAGTAGGGAGCGGCGCCGACCCGGGGCTGGTGCTCGTGCACGGAGGTGACGTTGACGATACGGCCGCCGTCACCCTGCCCGATCATGAGGCGGGCCGCGCGCTGGCCGCACAGGAAGGGGCCCACCAGGTCGACGTCGAGGACACGGCGTACGTCCTGAAGCTTCAGGTCGAGGAACGGCGTGGCGGTGCCGGTGCCCGCGTTGTTCACCAGGACGTCGAGGCGGCCGAGCCGGGCGGCCAGCTCGTCGATCGTGTCGGCGGCCTCGGGCAGCCGGGTGAGGTCGAGCTGTGCCACTTCCGCGCGTCGGCCGTGGTCGCGCACCTCGGCGGCCGTCCGCTCGGCGCCTGCTTCGTCGCTGTGCCAGGTGATGCCGACGTCCATGCCCGCCTCGGCCAGTCGGACGGCGGTGGCCCGGCCGATACCCGAATCGGCGCCGGTGACGATCGCCGTCCTGGCGGGGGAAGGGGTGGGCGCACTCATTGCTGCCTCCTCGGGGCCGTGAACGACATGCTGCGGTGCCTGTTGCGAGCCGCCGCCGCCCCGGCCGTACACGCTGCTACGGAACGGGGTGTCGCAGTACCCGGGGGAGTGGTGGTGAAACGGGGCCCTTCGGGTGCCGGACGCTGCCGCCCCGGTACCGGCAACTGCTCGGCGCCGTGCGCGAGAAAGAGGTGGGGGGGGGGGGGGGGGGGCCCGGTCCCCCCCCCCCCCCCCCTGGGTGTTTTTTCCCCCACACACCCGGTTCCCCCCAGAAGGCCTGCGATCGACAAGGATCGAGAAAG
>NZ_JBWKDS010000035.1:67436-88832 GCF_056435845.1 Streptomyces sp. NPDC043867
GTGACGTGGGGGGGGTGGGGGAAGGGGGTCTTTTTGGGGGCCGGCCCCCCCCCCCCCCGGGCCCGACAGTGGGCGGGCCCGGGGCCAGGGAGGGGGGGGGGAAGGGGCCCCCCCCCCCCCCCCCCCCCACCTCTTCGGGGGTGTTCCGCAGTCAGCGCCGTGTGCCCCGCCGGGATGCTGCGAGGTCCAGGGGGCTAGAGAGCGGCCAGCTGCCCGTGGTCGGCGGTGTACGCGTCCGCCGTGTCGTAGGCGGCGGGCGTGGCGCGGGAGTCGTCGAACGTGCGGGCCCCGAGCAGCCGGTTCCGGGCGGCGACGAGGGCGGAGTCGATGTCGCGCGTGCCGGTGGCGACGCACAGGGTGTAGGTGACATCGTCGAGGCGTCGGCGCGCCTCCTCGTTGCCGTCCTCGGCGTGGAGTGCGCTGAGGGCTTCGTGCTGGGAGATGAGGTCGGCCAGAACGGCGGGGTGGGCCATCAGCATGGCGTTCTCCTTCTCAACGGCGCCTGGACAGGCGGTTCCGCGGTGGGGGCACAGCCCGTTTACCCCGGCCGCTCTCCCTCACGCCTCACTTTTCTCGCCTCCGGCACTGGAGCACCGCTGCCCCGCGGGGTCTCCCCTCCTCACCGGGGGTGAGCCGCCCGACGCCCGGGCGACGCCGATGGTCAGGCCGACGACGGCATACGAACTCCGCGGGGCGCCCCGGGCCGGTTCCGCCGCCCTCGGTGCCCCGGAGCCGTCGTCATCGGCCGGCTTCGCGGGCCTGGTCGTGTGCGGCCGTGGTCTGCGACTCCCGCGCGGAGCGGCGTCAGTCGAGGATGCCGAGCCGGTGCTCGGGTTCGCAGTGGGTGCAGGCACGCAGGCCCGAGGCGAGCAGATGACGCGCCTCCTCGCGGCTGACGGGACGGCGCCGCTTGCCGGCCGCGTAACAGTCACCTGCGTGGAGCTCTACGGGCAGCCGTCCGTCGCCGATGCCCAGCTCGACGATCCAGTCCGGGGCCGGAGGGCGGTTCCGGCGCCCCTGTTCCTGCTCGGCCTCCTTTCGGCGGACAGCCGCGATCTTGCGGTCGATGCGCTCCAGCCACATGGCGTGCCAGACCCGCAGGGTCAGCAGGCGCCCCAGGTCGGGCGGCAGGTCATCGAACATACATCCGATTGTGACGCGTGGCAGCCCGGTTTGGCCAACCACCGTCCGACCGGCCTGGCTGTTCTCCGCTGCGGCCGAGCGTCCCGTCGATCACCGTGTCCCGCATCAGCGTCTCCAGTTCCGCGTCCGACATCGGGTGCAGGGTGTCCGGGAGGCGGCGAGACCCGGCCCGCGTCCTGGCGCGCGTGAGTTCTCCTACTCGGTACTCAGGGCCGGCTGCGGAGCCCGGGCGCGCACCGCTCGTACCACCCAGACCGGTGACCTGGCAGTGAGCGCGCCCGGTCCGCCGCGCTGCGCGCCGCCGAGCTGAGGACGCCGCCGTTCTCACGGCCTCCCGGAACAGCCGATCCGTGGGAACAGCCGCAGCGCCCGAGCTCGCGCGCGTCTCCGCCCCGCCCGCCTGATGCCGTGATCATCCGGGAGCGCTCCCGGCCGCGCTCCCGCTTCTGGCCGGAATCCGTCTCGCTCCGAGTCGTACGGGAGATGCCCGAAAAGATCAACCGGCCCCCTTGTGGGAATTCCGATCAAGAAAAAGTACCGGGCTGAACGCCGGATCGACCAGGGCGCCCTCGTGCGGCGGGAGATCGATTCCGCGTGATAAGCCGTGCGGTATCCCGCTGATTCGAGCATGTCCTGATCAGGACTTATCGCCCCTGTTTTCTTCTGCTTCAGTAGAACGCGTTGTGTCCCGTACCTATGGAGGAGGCCACATGGCCGAAGTCAGGAAGGTCGTCCGACCCGCGGTCACCGCGTCGTCGCGGCCCTGCGCGTTCGTCTCGCCGGACAAGGGCAACGCGCCGACCATCACGCCCGTCCGCAAGCACGCGGAGGCCGACACCGCCCCTGTCGAGCAGCGGAAAGAGCCCACCTCTGCCTAGGCGCCGAGGCTGATCCGGGCTCCGTCCGGTTGGCCGGGCCCCGGGCCGTCGCGCGGACCGAACCTGAGGACAGGGTCGGTCCGCGTCCCGAGGGCCGCCCGCCCGAAATCCCCTTCGCCGAGGCCGTACTTCGCGCCCGCCGTGCTCCACGGCCGGGCCGCGGAACACGGCCGCGCCACGCACCTTACTGAAAGCCGTGAGACGCAGGGAGAAGTTTTCAGCATGCAGAATTCGGTGTATCAGTCCTCGCGTTATGTCCGCACTCTGCGTGCCGCGGGTGACCGGGATTTCACGTCTTTCGGAGGACGCCTCAATTCCTATGAGGACGACGTGCGGACCATGGCGTTCCATTCGCTGTACGGAAATGCGCGGCTCATCGACAAGGATGTGGTCGAACTCCTGCGGGACGCCTCCCAGGGCCTCAGCGTGGACCGGCTGCGGGAGCGGATCGACGACGATTCCCTGCGGGATCTCGTGGAGGCGCGGTTCCTTGTCGAGGCGGGGCACGACGAGGCCGAGGAGATCGACGGCCTGCTGAAGAGCCGCCAGGACGTGCTGGGCACCGGGGTGTTCCACTCCTCCATCCAGCTCGTGCTCACCAACGCCTGCAACTTCTCCTGCCAAGGCTGCTTCGCGTACAACTTCGACGGCGGTGTGGAGGAGCGCAACACCTCCGGCGAGTCCGTGAAGCCCGGCCCCGTGCTCGTGGAGCTGCGCCGCTCCCGCGAGGACGGTTCCGGTCCGGCCCGCCAGGACTCGGGGCCCACGCTGGCGAGCGGCGACTGGAACCACGGCTCGGACACCGGCCGCAACCCGTCGATGCACATGTCGCGCGAGGTGGCCGAGAAGACGATCAAGGAGGCCATCGCGCTGCGCAAGGCCAACGGCGGTGGCCATCTGACCGTGTCCTTCTTCGGCGGCGAGCCCACACTGGCCCGGGGGACGATCCTGCACGTGCTGCGCACGTTCGGCGACAGCCACGACGGGGTCACCCTGTCCTACGACCTGACGAGCAACGGCTCCCGCATCGACGACGAGCTGCTGGCCGCACTCGCCGAGCACCGGGTCGACACCACGGTCTCCATCGACTACCTGGTGCCGGAGACCGGCGAGTTCCGCGGCGGACAGCAGCAGCGCACCCCTTGGCCGGTGGTCCGCAAGGCGATCCTCGACATGAAGGCCGCGGGCGTCCCGGTCAACATCACCACGGTCCTCTCCCAGTACACCTGGGAGAAGTGGGGCAACCCGTTGATCGATTTCGTCGCCGAGGCGGGTCTGGACTCCCTGGACGTCATCGTCTCCTTCCAGGCCAGGGAGTTCTTCCAGCAGCACAGCCCGCACGACGTGGCACAGCGGCTGCTGGCCGCGGTCGACTACGGGCGCGAGCGCGGGGTGCAGCTCAGCGGCTACTGGTACCAGACCTTCCAGATGATCATCGACGAGGCCAAGTGGGCTGAGCAGGCCGACTACAAGACGTGTCCTGCGGTCGGCCGGCAGCTCTCCATCGAACCCAACGGCAGCGTCTTCGCCTGCAAGGCCACCGCCCGCGTGCTGGGCACCATCGACGACTGGCGGGGCATCTTCGCCTCCCCCGCCTACCAGGACTACGGCATGCGCGCCTACACCAACGGACCGGGCTGCCAGGGCTGCGAGCTGCAGGGGACCTGCTCGGGCGGTTCGGCGGGCGGACTGGAGGAGGAGAACGGCTCGATCCAGGTGATGTCTCCCGGCTACTGCGCCTACATGCGCGAGGTGGTGCAGGGCCTCCTGGAGCGGCACCACGTGCAGAGCCTCGCCGCGCTGTCGTAAGCGGACCCCGGAGATGTCCCCGGCGTCCCGCCCACGGCGGGCCGCCGGTCCACGGGTCCCCCGCAGCCGGCTGAGGAGAAGGTGACAGGTTCCATGGCAACGATCGGTATGCACTTCGGCCACGACGCGGGCGCCGCCCTGACCGACGCGGACGGCTACCTGATCATCGAGGCGGAACGCCGGCTGCGGCTGCGCCACGTGTGCGGGGGCAACGGCGACTTCCCACAGGCAGCGGCGGGCTGGCTGGCGGAGCTGCGGGAGCGGGCGGCGAGCCGGGTGACCCGGGTCGCGGTGGCCGACTGGTACACCCCCGTGTGCCAGGTCCTGCCGCCGGCGCTCGTCGAACTGGTCAACGAGGACGCGCGCTGGACGGCCACGGGCGGGATCGGACTCGCCGACGCGGTGACCCGGGTGATCAAGCCGGTGGACTGGCCGCTCGCCGAAGGGCTCGGCGACATCTCGCTCGTCGCCGTACGCCACCACTACGCACACGCCGCGCTCGCGTACTACACCTCCGGTGCCCGCAAGGCCCTCGTCCTGGCCCTCGACGGGACCGGCAACTACGCCGAATGCGGCATGGTCTGCCTCGGCGACGGAGACCAGCTCACCCCGGTGATGTCGTTCACCAACCGCGGCGGCCCGCGCTTCGGCCTGGTCTACGAGGCGCTGGCTCGCCGGGTGCACGGCAGCCAGTTCGACACCGGCAAGCTGCTCGGCCTGGCCGCGACCGGCGAGAGCGACCCCTCACTGTTGCCGGTGCTGCGCGCCATGCTGGTCCCGCAGTCCGCCCGGCGCGCCGCGCCCGACCTGTACGAGCAGCTGGACGAGGGCCGGCTGACCGGGTCGGCGCTGCGATACGCCGACACCTGGTGGGAGTACGACCCGGTCAGCGGCGGCTATCTGGACGTGGGCCTCGCCGACTCCTCGGACGACGACGTGGTGCACTCCTTCGGTTCCGTGTTCCCCGACGAGATCCGCACCCCGGGCGGCCGTACGACCGTGGTGGGGACCTCGCCCGACGAGCGGGTCTGCAGGGATCTCGCCGCCACCCTGCAGTCCGCCGTGGAGCGGGACCTCACCCGGCTGGCGACCGGCATCAGCCGGCGCTTCCCGAGTTACTCCACGCTCTGCTACGCGGGCGGCTGCGCACTCAACATCACCGCGAACAGCCGCCTCGCCGAGTCCGGACAGTTCACCCGGGTGTCCGTCCCGACCTGCTGCGACGACTCGGGCATCGCGCTGGGCGCGGCCCTGGCCGTAGCGGAGCCGTCCGACCGTCCGGCCCTGGCGGGCCGCACGGGGTGGGCGCGGCTGGCGTACGCCGGGCCGCCGTTGGAGGGGCTGGACGAGCCAGAGCCGCAGGAGCCGTCGCCGGCCCGTGGGCCCGAGGCCGCGTCCGAGGGCGGAGCGAGTGCGGACCCGGTCAGCGGCCTGGCCGCGCGGCTAAGCGTCCGTGGGCTGTCCGCGCGTGGACTCGCCGACGACGACGAACTGGTGCGGGCGGTCGCGGACCTGCTGGCCGAGCGGCGCTGCCTGGCCTGGCTGGACGGCGGCATGGAGACGGGGCCGAGGGCGCTCGGACACCGCTCGCTGCTGGTGTCGGCGCACTGGAACGGCGCCCGCCGGCACGTGTCCCAGACCATCAAGGGGCGCGAATGGTTCCGGCCGGTCGCGCCGATCTGCCCGGAGGAGGTCGCGGACCGCTACTTCACCGGCCCCCTGGACCACACCGAGAGCATGCTGTTCGCGGTGCGGGTGCGGCCCGAGGAGTCCCACCGGCTCGCCGAGGCGCGGCACATCGACGGCACGGCCCGCCTGCAGACCGTACGGCGGGACACCCACCCGCTGCTGCACCGGCTGTGCCACGCGGTCGGCGACCGCACCGGGCTGCCCGTCCTCATCAACACCAGTGCCAACGGAGGCGGCATGCCCATCCTCAACCACCTCGACCAGGCCCTGGACCTGCTGGCGGAGACGGAACTGGACGCCGTGGTGCTGCCCGGGCGCCGCCTGATCGTCGAGTGATCCCCGCCCGCCCCCGGCGGCTTCTCCGCCCGTTCCGGCGGGCGGCAATCGGCCGAAAACGGCGGTGCCGGTCCGGGCCCGCCCACCCGATCCTGTACAGGCGTCGTTCCCCTGGAGAGTGCACGTGCCCGCAACCCAACTGCGCGACATCCGCAAGACGCAGCCGCTGCGTGTCCTGTCACCCGCCGACTGGGCCCGGTGGACCGAGCAAGGCTATGTGATCGTCCGTCAGGCGGTGGCGCCCGAGACGGTCGCCGCACTCGCGGACGGGCTGCGGTCCTTCCTCGAAATGCGCCCCGACGACCCCTCGACCTGGACGTCGCCGCACACCGGCAACGACCGGCTGCCCGGCCACAGCGGACTGGTCGAGATGTACAACCACCAGGCCCAGTGGGACGTGCGCCAGACACCGCGCGTGTACGAGGCGTTCACCGACATCTGGGACCAGGACGAGCTGTGGGTGACCATCGACTTCGCCAACGTCAACCCGCCCAACCGGGGCGAGCGGGCCTTCGGCGGGTTCGTCCACTGGGATGTGGACACCTCCGCCGACCCGCTGCCGGTGAGCTGTCAGGCAGTGCTCTCGCTCACCGCGGGCGACGAGGACATCGGCGGCTTCCAGTGCGTGCCGGAGATCTTCGCCGAGTGGGAGAAGTGGGTGAGCCGGCAGCCCGCCGACCGGGACCCGTTCACACCGGACATCACCGGCTACTCGATCACCACCCCGGAGGTGGCGCCCGGCGACCTGATCATCTTCAACAGCCTGCTGCCGCACGGCGTGCACCCGAACGTCTCCGAGCGGCGGGTGCGCATGGCGCAGTACCTGACCATGGCGCCCGCCTGGGAGGACAACACCGAACTGCGCGAGGCCCGGGTGCGGTTCTGGCGAGACCGCGTCCCGCCGCACCCGTCGGAGGGCGGGGTACGCAAGGAGGAGGCGGAGCTGTACGGGGCGGCGCGGCTGACGGAGCTGGGCGAGCGGCTGCTGGGACTGCGCGGGTGGCACGAAGGGAGCGTCGTTGGCTAGCACCGCGTCACCGGGGACACGCGCCACCGGACGGACGGACCTGGGCCGTCCGTTCCGCTGGCTGCTGGCCTCGGCAGCGGCCTCCAACGCGGGCGACGGCATCACGCGGACGCTGCTGCCGCTGCTGGTCGTCGCGCACCACCCCGATCCGGCGGCGGTCGCCGGCCTGACCGCCGTGAACATGTTGCCGTGGCTGCTCTTCGCGCTCCCCGCGGGCGTCCTGGTGGACCGGGCGGACCGGCGACGCATCGTGCTCGGCAGCAACGCGGTCCGGGCCGCGGCGCTCGCCGCAGCGGCGTTCGTGCTCGCGCAGGACCGGCCGCTGGGCCTGTTGTACGCGCTTGCGTTCGTGCTGGGCATCGCCGAGACACTGGCCGACACCGCCGCCCCCGCGATGCTGCCGCGTCTCGTGGACGAGCGGCAGCTGGAGCGGGCCAACGGGCGTCTGTCGGCGGCGCAGATCGTCCTCAACGAGACGGCCGGACCGCCCGTGGCGGGTCTCCTCGCGGGGCTGACCGCCGCGGCGGCGCTGGCCGCGGGCGGGGCGCTGTACGCGCTGGCCGCGCTGCTCCTGCTGGGCCTCGCCCCGCTCGCCCGGACCGAGCGCGCACCGCAACCGGACGGGGCCCGCTCCGCGGAGCCGCGCGGAGGAGGGCGCGGCGGTGTGCTCCGGGACATCCGGGAGGGCGTCGGCTTCGTCCTGCGCCACCGCACCCTGCGGCTCACGCTGGCCGCGAGCACCCTGTACGGACTGGTCTTCTCGGCGACCTTCTCGATGCTGGTCCTGCTCAGCGACCGCACTCTGGGGCTGAGCGGCACCGGGTACGGACTGCTGCTGGCCGCCGGGTCGCTGGGCGCCGTCGTGGGCAGCTGGCTGGCGCCCCGGGCCGCCGACCGGCTGCCCGCCGTACGGCTGGCCTTCTGGTCCCTGGTGGCGTCCGGGGCCGCGTACGTCCTGCTGGGCACGGCACCCGACCCCGTGCTCGCCGGGCTGGCGCTGGCCGCGAACGGCGTCTTCATGATGGGCTGGAACATCCCGGTGATGTCACTGCGCCAGCGGCTGACACCGGAGAACCTCCAGGGCCGGGTGATGAGCGTGTCCCGGCTGTGCTCCTGGGGCACCATGCCGCTCGGGGCGCTCCTCGGCGGGCTGCTCGCCGAAATCCTCTCCGTTCCGGCCGTGTTCGTCGTCTGCGGCACCGTCCTGGCCGCGGGTGCCCTGCTGCTGCTCACCCTCCTGCGCGGCTCCCCGGCCGGGCCCGGGGAGCATCCGCGTCCCGATCCGCACACAGACCTTCTCGACAAGGGGTGACCATTGGACACGCAGCTCTACGACACGGTGATCGTCGGGGGCGGCCCGGCCGGCCTGAACGGCGCCCTGTATTTGGGCCGTTCGCGCCGCCGGGTACTGCTGATCGACTCCGGCGACGCGCGCAACATGGCGGCCGGGGTGATGCACAACGTGCTCACCAACGACGGCGTGGGCATCGCCGACTTCCGAACCCGATCCCGCGCCGAACTCGCCGAGTACGACGTGTCGTTCCGCGACGACGAGGTGGTGTCCGCGGCCGGGGAGGGCGACCACGTGGTGGTCGCCACCAAGGAGTCGGGCACCTTCCGAGCCCGCACCCTGCTGTACGCGGCGGGCGTGCGCTCCCTCCTGCCGCCGGTGCCCGGGATCGCGGACCTGTGGGGCAAGAAGGTGTTCGAGTGCCCGTACTGCCACGGCTGGGAGGTCCGCGAGCGGACCATCGCCGTGTACGGCGGCGCGGAGCCCGGCGAATGCCTGGCGTCGATCCTCACGGCATGGTCCGACGACATCACCTACCTCTCCGACCGGCGGGAGCTGCCCGTGGACGAGCGGGACCGGCTCACCGCGGCCGGGGTGCCGGTCCGCGCGGACAAGGTGACGGCGCTGAAGCCGCACCCGGAGGGCGTGCGGGTCGAGTTCGAGGACGGGGACGGCGCGAGCTACGGCGCGCTGTTCCTGCATCTCGACATGGAGCCCCGGGTGGAGCCCCTGCGCCCCTGGGTCGACGCCCCGGACCTGGAAACGGTGCAGACCGACGACCGGGGCCGCACCAGCGTCCCCCGCCTGTACGTGGCCGGCGACCTGGGACGCACCATGCACCAGGCGGCGATGGCCGCGGCGAGCGGCGGACTGGCGGCCATGGCCATCAACACCGACCTGATCCGCGAGGACCGGCCCGGCTCCCTGCCCGCGCCGCCGCCTCCCGCCCCGGCGCCCTGACAGCAGCCCGCCCTCCACCGCGCACACCGACGGGAGCCCCGCAGCGATGACGTCACCCCGCGCCGCGTACACGCCGCACATGGAGCACTACACCTTCGTCCTGGAGGACCAGCCCTACCTGGGGTACTTCCAGTACGGCGGTGAGAAGACGCCCGTCCACAGCACCGACCGGCACGGCTTCCGGATCACGCCCGGCCCCGGCGGGCAGCGGGCCACCGTCGGCGACGAGCGGCCCGAGGGACCCGCGCGGGTGCTGGCGGGCAGTTCCGCCGTCTTCGGAGTGGGGGCCACCGGGGACGCCGCCACCATCAGCGCGCGCCTGTGGAACGCGTACGCGCCCCGGCTGCCATGGCTGAACTTCGCCGGCCAGAGCCACAACTCGGCGCAGGAACTGCTGCTGTTCACCCTGTTCCAGCACGAACTGCCGCCCGTCGAGGACATCGTGCTGCTGTCGGGGGTGAACAACCTGGTGCTGAGCCGGTTGCCCGAGGAGAAGCAGGGCCGCCACGGCGCGTTCTTCGACTGCGGTCCCGCCCCGGACGTCGTGCCGCCGCCGGACCGGAGGGTCGCGCACGCGACGGACCTGACGCTGCGCCACCTCCGCGGCTGGAAGGTGCTCGCGGACGGGCTCGGGGCGCGGCTGACGTTCGTCCTGCAGCCGCTCGCGCCGTGGGTGCGCGAGGAGCCGCTGCCACGCGAGAAGCTGCTCTTCGAGGAACTGGACGAGGTGTCCAACTTCCGCCGGTTCCACAACGACATCTCCACCATGGCGGTCGGCCGCTCCTACGCGGAGCGGCTCGCCGTCGGATGCGCCGCGCTGGACGTGCCGTTCCTGGACATGAACGTGGCGCTGGGCGAGGCCGCCGCGCCCGAGGACTGGCTGTTCATCGACCGGGTGCACTGCACGGACCTGGGCTACGACCTGGTGGCCCGGCAGCTGGCGGACCGTCTGGACCTGGCGTGAGGGGGCCCGGCGACGGCGGGGAACACGAGGCCGGTCGGTCCCCGGCGGCAGCGGCCCGCCGCCTCGCGTCCTGGCTGCGCGCCCGGAGCCGCAGCGAGCGGTCCGCCGACGCCCCGGACCCGGTCGAGTCCCCGGCCGCGCCTGCGGCGGACCGGACAGCCGAACGGCCCCCGCCGCCGTCGCGGTTGCGCCCGCAGCCGGAAGACGACGCGTCCGTCTACCCGTTGTTCTGACGTGAGGACGCGGAGCGGCGGGGGGCGGATCGACAGCGCGGGCCGGCTCGACAGCGCGGGCCGGGACGGTCCGGTACTGGGAATCTCCGCCTACTACCACGACAGCGCGGCGGCCCTGGTGTCCGACGGTGTTCCGGTGGCCGCCGCCCAGGAGGAGCGGTTCAGCAGGCGCCGCCACGACGCCGGCTTCCCGGCCCAGGCCGTCGCCTACTGCCTGCGGGAGGCGGGTCTGCGCCTGGACGAGCTGGCGGCCGTGGCGTTCTACGAGGACCCGGCGCTGAAGTTCCGCCGGGTGATGGCCACATGGCTCGCGACGGCGCCGCACGGCTTCCCCGTCTTCCGCCGCGCCTTCCCGCAGTGGGCAGGCTGGAAGCGGCACGCCCTGGACGACGTGCGCGCGCGGCTGCGCGCGCTGGCCGACGGGCGGCCGCTGCCGCCGGTGGTGGCGCACCGGCACCACGCCTCGCACGCCGCGTCCGCGTTCCTGCCCAGCCCGTACCCGTCGGCGGCGGTGCTGTGCGTCGACGGCGTCGGCGAGTGGGCGACGACGACGCTGTGGCACGGCCGGGGCACCGAGCTCGTCCCGCTCGCCGAGCTGCGCTTCCCGCACTCGCTGGGCATGCTGTACTCGGCGTTCACCCACTTCTGCGGCTTCAAGGTCGACTCGGGCGAGTACAAGCTGATGGGCCTCGCCCCGTACGGCACGCCGCGCTGGGCCCCCCTCATCAGGGAGCGGCTGATCGACGTCAAGGCGGACGGCTCGTTCCGCCTCGACCTGCGCCACTTCGCCTTCCAGTACGGCAGCACCATGACCGGCCGGGCCTTCGAGGAACTGTTCGGCGGGCCGCGACGCACCCCCGAAGGACCGCTCACGGAGCGGGAGTTCGATCTCGCCGCCTCGGTCCAGGCGGTGACCGAGGAGGTGGTACTGCGGCTGGCCCGCACGGTGCTGGAGCGCACGGGCGAGCGACGGCTGTGCCTGGCCGGCGGTGTGGCGCTGAACTGCGTGGCCAACGGACGGCTCGTGGACGCGGGTGTCTGCGACGAGCTGTGGGTGCAGCCGGCCGCCGGGGACGCCGGCGGCGCGCTGGGCGCGGCCCTGGCGGAGTCGCACGGCCGGGGTGCGCCGCGCGCCCATGTGCGGCGCGGCATGGACGCGATGGCGGGCGCACTGCTCGGGCCCGCGTACGGCGCCGAAGAGGTCGCTGAGTTCCTGGACCGGGGCGGCTGTCCCGCCGTACGCCTGCCGGAGCCGGAACTGGTCGAGCGGGTGGCCGCCGAGTTGGCGGCGGGGAAGGTGGTGGGCTGGTTCCAGGGGCGCATGGAGTTCGGTCCGCGCGCGCTGGGCAACCGGTCGATCCTGGCCGATCCGCGCGATCCGGGTACGCAGTCCACGCTCAACTTGAAGACCAAGTTCCGGGAGTCCTTCCGGCCCTTCGCCCCGGCAGTGCTCGCCGAGGACGCCAAGGACTGGTTCGACCTCGCCGGGGAGAGCCCGTACATGCTGCTGACCGCGCGGGTCGCGGCGGCACGACGCCGGGCGTGCGGACCGGAGGCGGAGGGACTGGCCGGTCTGGACCTGCTGCGGGTGCCGCGCTCGACGATCCCGGCGGTGACGCACGTGGACGGGTCGGCCCGGGTGCAGACCGTCACCGCCGAGCGAAACGCCCGCTTCCACGCGCTGCTGACCGCGTTCCGGGACCGGACGGGCTGCCCGGTGCTGGTGAACACCTCCTTCAACGTGCGCGGCGAACCGATCGTCCGCGACCCCGGGGAGGCGTACGCCTGCTTCATGCGCACCCGGATCGACTTGCTGGTGCTGGGCGACTTCCTGCTGGACAAGCGGGACCAGCCCGCGTGGCGGGAGGAGGGGGACTGGCGTGCCGCGATCCCGATGGACTGAGCGCCTGGGCGGACTGGGCCTGGCCGCGCTGTACTTCGGGGTGCTGACTCCGATCGGATGGTGCGTCCGCGCGGTGCGGGACCCACTGCGCCGGTCCTGGGACGCGGACCGCGCCGGCTACCTGGAGCCCCCGGACCAGAGCCGGGCCGGGCAGCAGACCGGGCGGCGACCACCGGCGCCCGGGACGGCGCACGGGTTCAGCGGCCGCAGGGCGTGACGGCCGAGGTCACCACCACGCCGCGGGTGCCGAGGACGTGGACGCGGGAGACGGCGTCGGTGAAGCCGCTCGCGGTGGCCCAGGCGTCGGCCTCCTCGGCGCTGCCCGGGAGCGGGACGTCCGCCGCGAGGAGCGCGGAGAAGCGTTCGGACGGCCGGAAGCGGGTGGCCAGCGGCAGCGTGAACCCCACCCGTCCGCCCGGGCGCAGCGCGCGTCGCCAGTCGGCCACCGCCCGGCCGCCCAGGAAGTGCAGCGAGGAGGCGCAGAGGACGACGTCGAGGGAGTGGTCGGCGACCGGCAGCGGCACGGCGTCCGCGAGGCGCCAGTCGACCGCCGCGCTCAGCTCCGGTGACGCGGCCCGCGCCCGGCCCGCCTCGATCATGCCGGGCGACATGTCGACGGCGAGGACGGGCGGCGCGGCGGCGGGGCGGCTCCGCGCGAGTTGCAGGGCCACGGCGCCCGCTCCGCAGGCCACGTCGGCGACGGCGTCCATCGGGCCGGGACCGACCAGGGCCAGCAGGGCCCGCGCGATCTCCTCGTGGTGCTCGTGGTCGTAGCTGGGGGCGAGGTCGTCGAAGACCCCGGCCAGGGTCGCGCTCTGCGTCACCCGGCGATCCTACGCATCCGCGTCCTCTCCGTGCGACACCCGCTGGACCTCTGCGACCAGGACCGCCGAGGACATCGGACCGGGGCTCCGGGCCACGTCGTCAGCCGCAGCATGGACGTGCTCGCCCGGACCCCGGCGGATTCGCCCTCTACGCCGGGCCGCGGTCGGCGCGGCGCAGGACACGGCGCCTCGGCCGGGCTGACCGCCTGCTCACGCCGCCCGGGCTGTTGCTCTGCCGCCGTGCCGGAGCGGCTGTTCGCATCGGTGCTGCGCGGCTGTCGCGAGCGAGGGTCAGCGGCTGACCCTGATGAGGGGTGGTGTGACTCCGGTTCCGTCGGGGTTCACGAGGAGCCAGCCGCCGTCGCGGCCGGGCACGAGTTGAGCGGCCTCGGCGACGTCGTCGAGGCCGTCGCGGATCAGCGGTCCTTCGGCGAGGTGTCCGGTGCGCGCGTCGAGGGAGCCGATCCGCCCGTCGGCGAGGACCGCGAGCCGGTTCCCGGGTAGCCGCGTCAGGGCCGTGACCTGCCCGCCCGCACCGGCGTGCCACAGACGTCGCCCGCTGCCGAGCTCGTATCCGGACACGGCACCGGGGACGGCCTCGCCCGGCTTCGTCACCGCGGTCACCAGAACGTCTCCGACGACCGCGGCGCGGAGCGCGGGCCGGGCGTCGAAACCCTGTCCGTCGTCCGCGGTGATGCGCAAATCTTCCTCGCCCTTCGAGACCTCCACCGTCCCGCGCGGGCGGTCCTGGTCGTCGAAGGCGAGCACGGCGTCGGTCCCGCGGTCGTCCTTCTCCTTGAGCCAGAGCACGAACGGCCGGGCGGACAGGACCATGGCCGCCTCCCAGCGGCTCTCCGCCGGCAGCGCGGTACGGCGTACGTGTGTGCCGGTCGAGGTGTCGAGCGAAACCAGTTGCAGCGAGCGGAACGCGGAGCCGCTGGTCAAGCACTGGACGACCACCCGGGTACGGCCTGCCGCGGCTGAGGCGACGACCGGCGAGCAGCCCTCGCCGAGGGCCAGTTTCCAGCGCGGAACGCCCGTGCGCAGGACGAAACCCCGTACGGCGGTGTCCTCCAGGGCGACGGCGACGCCGCTGTCCGCGGCCACTCTGCCGTCGGTGGCGGACCCGAACCCGGCGCCGCCCGTGATCTTCCGCTCCCAGAGCTTGCGGCCGCTTCTGGTGTCCACCCCCCACACGGTGTCGCACGGCTGGTCCTCGCGGCCGAAGGCGATCACACCGGTGCCGTCGACCACGGTGTCGCTCATCGCGCACGCCGATCCGCGCATGGGCGCGTCCACGTTCCAGCGCTCGTGCCCGTCGGCGAGGTCGTAGCTGGTCAGACCGTCGGTGCGGGCACGGACGACGGCGCCGTCGAGGGTCCAGTTGCCCACGCCCCTGACGTTGCTCGGCCGGTCGACCGGCGCGTCCCAGGCCCGGTCGAGGACGGGGCCGCGCATCCACGCGTACGCCAGCCACCCCGGCCAGAGGGCGAGGAGCACGCCCGTCACGACGAGCACGACGGGCAGGGCCTTGCCGGGCCTGACCTTGATCAGTTCGGCGACTCGCCAGGTGACGAGGGCCATCCCCGCGAAGCTGCACAGGAACGCCAGCAGGATGGTGGGGACGGTGCCTTCGGGGCAGGGCGCGAAACCGTCGCCGCACTCGTTGCCCGGTATCGAGGTCCAGCCGAACCAGTGGAAGGCCACCGCGAGTCCGACGACCAGCCCGGCCGCCACGACAAGCAATGCCCTCCCGGTCACGGCTCCCCGTGTCCTGCGCGCAGGCCTGCTGTCCTCCACCACGTCGCCCCCCAGGCGCCAACTGCCTTGTCCTTCGCCGGAGATGCGGCGGTTGATCTTAACCCTCGTACGACCGCGGCAGGCGACATCTCCCCGTCGCGGACACCGCCGAAGGGACCGTCGTGCTCACCCGCGCCCGGTGGAGCGCTGCGTCGGTCGTGGGGAATGGCCGGATGGAGAGCGAGGTGGGCATCCGGGCTGGGGGCTCAAGGGTGTGCGAAACCCGCGCCCGGCGCGGGTCCGGTGAACCGGCGCCGGGGCGGGTGACCGAACTCAGTCGGCGGTGGTCTGCGTGCGGCGAGCGTAGGCGCGGGCGGCGCGGGCGCGGTCGCCGCAGCGGACCGAGCACCAGTGGCGGCGGCCGGCGCGGAGCAGGTAGCGGTTGCAGGGCGTGGAGGGGCAGGCCGTCAGCCGTCCGGCGTCGGGTCCGGTGAGCAGGTCGGCGGCGTCGGCGGCGAGGAGGCCGAGAGCTTGGTCGACGATCTGGTCGATGGGGTGCGGGGCGGTGCGGTGCATGCCGCGGACGGAGTCCCAGCCGAGCGGGGAGGCGGTGGGGACCCGGGTGAGGGCGTCGTTGACGGCGGCCAGTGCGGTGGCGGGGGCGGGGTGTCCGCCGACTTGGGCGGCGAGCAAGGCGCGTACCTGTTCGCGCAGGGAGCGCAGGCGTGCCGCGCAGATCTCCTGCAAGCCGGCGTCCGCGGGGGCCAGGTTGTGGTCGACCAGCCACTGGTTGGCGCCGGACGGGGTGCCCAGCGCGTCGAGGAACTGGCCGCCCGGCAGGGCGAGGGCGCTGTTGGCGAGGTCGAGCGCGGGGTAGTGCTCAGCGCCAGGCGCCGACGGCAACCCGGGGTCGACGGTTTCGTCGGTCGTGGCGGTATCGGTCTCACTCACGTGTCTCACGTTACAGCTTGCCTTCATCCGTGACAAACGCTTATGGTCACGGATGTAAGCCAATCTATCCGTGAGGAAGCTTCGTCATGACTGCAACCGGCGCGTCCAGCGAGCAGGTCCCCGTCCGTGTCTTCGGTGGTCCGACCGCACTCATCGAGTACGGCGGGCTGCGGTTCCTGACCGACCCGACCTTCGACGCCCCCGGCACCTACCCGTCGGGGCTGGCCAAGACCGCGCCCGCCGCCGCCGCGCCCGCCGACCTGGGCCGCATCGATGTGGTGCTCCTGTCGCACGACGAGCACGACGACAACCTCGATGCCTCGGGCCGGACGCTGCTCGCCGACGTCCCCCTGACCCTGACCACGCCCAGCGGCGCGGGCAGGCTGGGCGGCACCGCACGCCCCCTGAAGGACTGGGAGTCCATCGAGCTCGACCGCCCCGGCGGCGGCACGATCACCGTCACCGGCGTCCCGGCCCTGCACGGTCCCGGCGCGCGCGAGGACCTCGAACCCGTCGTCGGCGAGGTCGTCGGCTTCGTCCTGAGCGGTGACGGCCTGCCCACCGTCTACGTCAGCGGCGACAACGCCCAGCTCTCCCTGGTGCGCGAGATCGCCGACCGTTTCGGCCCGGTGGACACCGCTGTGCTGTTCGCCGGCGCGGTCCGCACTCCCGTCCTGGACCGCGCGCTGCTCACCCTCGACAGCGCTCAGGCCGCCGAGGCCGCCCGCATCCTGGGCGCCCGCCGCATCGTGCCCGTCCACTTCGACAGCTGGGCCCACTTCACCGAGGGCCGCGAGCAGCTCGTGGACGCCTTCACCACCGCCGGATTGATCGACCGCGTGGAGCTGGCCTGACCCCGAACACCCCGGCCGCTGCGGTGTGCCACGAGAGCAGCGCAGCGGCCGATCCCCCGGCCCGGCCATCCCGTACCGGTCCCGCGTACCGCAGAAAGAATCTCCATGAACCACCCGATCAAGGGCATGGCCCGCGGATCTGCTCCCGCGCCGCTGTCCGTCCTCGACACCGCCCTGGCCGGCCGCGGCATCAGCGCCGCCGACGCCCTGTGCGGCAGCATCGCCCTGGCTGAACTCGCCGAGAGGCGCGGCTTCACCCGCTACTGGGTGACCGAACACCACTCCATGCCCGGCGTGTCCTCATCGAGCCCCGCCGTCCTGCTGGCCCGGCTGACCGCCCACACCACGAGGCTGCGGCTCGGGGCGGGCGGAGTGATGCTGCCCAACCACCCCCCGCTGATCGTCGCCGAGCAGTACGGCTTGCTCCAGGCCCTCGCCCCGGACCGGATCGATCTTGGTCTCGGCCGTGCTCCCGGTACCGACCAGGCCACGGCCGCAGCCCTGCGTCGCGGGCGTTCGGACGACGACGACTTCCCGCAACAGGTCGTCGAGCTGCTGCACTTCCTCGACGACGACTTCCCCCGAGAGCACCCCTACCGCGAGCGTGTCTACGCCGTGCCCGGGCCCGGCCAGGACAAGGAGAACGGACTTTCGGGGACGAGCGGACGGCCCTCGGTCTGGCTGCTGGGCTCCTCCGGGTACTCCGCCCAGCTGGCCGCCCGCCTGGGCCTGCCCTTCGCCTTCGCCGCGCACTTCTCTCCCGATCACGTCGCCGCCGCGCTCCAGCTCTACCGCGACCGGTTCACCCCCTCGGCCGTCCTCGCCGAGCCGTACGCACTGGCCAGTTTCGCCGTCATGGCCGCCGACGACGAGCACGAGGCCCTGCGCCAGACGCGCAGCTACGCCCACAGCATGATGCGCATGCTCCACGGCAAGTCCTACCTCGTACCCACGCCCGACGAGGCCGCCTCCCACCCCTATACCGCCTCCGAGCAGCAGGTGCTCGACCGCTGGACCAAAAGCGTCCTGCACGGCACGCCCGATCAGGTCACCGCGCACCTCAACCGCCTGCACGAGGCAGCTCACCCCGACGAGCTCATGATCGCCGGGGTGGGCCACAGCCCTCGGGCGCTCCTGCACTCCGCGCAACTCATCGCTGACGCCTACGACCTGCCGACCTCACCGGTCCCCGTGTCGGCTCGCTGACACCGCCCCGCCCTTCCGGGGCAGTCCGTGCGGACCGTCATGCTCAGCCTCGCTCTCATCCTGCTCGGCATCGGGTGGAACTTCGCACTTGCTCTCCCTCCCGTCATCGGCACGCGAACCGGGATACCGCGGAGTGCGCGGTGCGCCGTCGCTGTTGCGAGTCGCAGCTCGGGCGCGCAGGGGTCCCGAGCACCTGACTCGCGTGTTCGAATAGTCGTTCGATAATGTGGGTGCAGGAGGTGGGTGTCATGACCGCTGGTACGAACGCACGCCCGGCGCCCGGGGTGCCGAGCGTGATGCATGTGCGTTGCCCGGACGCCCTGCCGGAGGAGGCCTACCGGCAGGTCCTGGAACAGCTGTCGGAGCTCTCTCCCGTCGTGCAGGCCCTGCCGCCGACCGCCGCCCTCGTGGAACTGAAGGGCGCGCTGCGCTACCACGGCGTGGACGCCCGCAGGCTGGGGGAGATGCTGCGCGTCCGGACCATCTCCCGGCTCGGCGTCGATGTCCGCGTCGGCATCGGGCCGACGATCACGGTCGCGGCCACCGCGTCCGGCCGGGTCGCCGCCCCCGGGGGCGTCCTCACCGTCGCGCCCGAGCAGGTGACGGCGTGGCTGGGACCCCTGCCCGTCGAGGCCCTCCACGGCATCGGGCCGCGTCAGGCAGCCGCGCTGCGGGAGTACGGCGTGCACTGCGTGGGCCTCCTGGCCTCGGTCCCGCCGGCGACCGTGCAGCGCGTCCTCGGCGGCCGTGCGGGACGGCTCGCCGCCGACCGGGCGCGGGGCGTCGACCCCCGCCCGGTGGCGCCCCGCTCCCTCCCCGCCTCGGCCCGCGTCGAGCGCAGCTTCACCCAGCACACGCTCGACGGTGCCGCGGTCCGCGCCGCCCTGCTGGACCTCGTCGTCGAGCTCGGCCACCGGCTGCGCCGCCGGGACCAGGCCGCCCGTGGTCTGACGCTGTCGCTGCGCTTCGCCGGCGGCACGGCGTGGGAGAAGACCCGTCGGCTCACGGCGGCCTCGGCCCACGACGAGGACCTGCGCGCGCTCGCCTACCGGCTCATCGACGCCGCCGGACTCCAGCGCGGACGCCTCACCGCGATCGCTCTCCGGGCGGAGGACCTCGTCGACGCCGACCAGGTCGCCGAACAGATCAGTCTCGACGAGGCCCGCGAGGCCCGCCTGGTCGCGGAGGAGGTGAGTGACCGCATCCGCGACAAGTTCGGCCCCGACGCGATCGGACCCGCCGCGCTGCTCGGCAGGGCGTCCTGAAGCCGGCGCGGGTCCGGGCCCCTCGTCCGGCCGGGCCAGAAAGGTTTCTTCAGTGCGTGGAGAAGTCCGGCCCGCCGCGCTCGGCCCGCCTGCCGCGCCCAGCAGCCGGCCCGCCTCCTTCACTGAGCGCACCACCTGCACCAGGTGCACCACCTGCACCCGGGTCGCCCGGTGCATCCGGGTCAGCTGGTGTGCCTGGCCGACCTGTTTGACCCCGCCCACCCGGCCCCTCCGGTGCCCCCGGCCCGCCGCGTGCCGAGTCGTGCAGGGGCAGCCGGGCGAGGCGGTCCGTCGTGTCCAGGATCGCGTCGACGCAGCGGCTGGTGCGGATGATGCGTATCTCGACGCCGATCATGTGCAGGCCTTCGCTGACCCCGAGGAGCGTGTAGAGGCCGGCCGGGTCACAGGCGGCGACCTCCGAAAGGTCGACCTCCAGCTCCCCGGTGGTGAGCTCGGGGACGACACGCCCGATGGCCTCCCGCAGCTGGGGGCCGGTGCTCACGTCCAGCTCGCCCGAGACGCACAGCAAGATACCGCCGGGCCCCTGTGCGGCCTGGCGGATCTGCAGTCGCCGTACTGTCTCCCGGCGCACACCCGTCACTTTCCGACCGGCAATGCCGGTCATGACTGCAGTCGGCCGCTGTTGTCCCAACGGCCTGGCTCCCTCTCACCTGCTGACGGAGCCGGGGCTCTCCTTCCCCGGATCACGCCTCCTATGCCTCACGAATGCCGACCGTCCCCGCGCTCTGCCGTCGGCTCTCCCGGGAGGCCGGACACGCACCGGCCCGGCTGGCCCACGCCGCCCACCCGCCGTGGGCGCGATAGGGGGCGCACCCAGGATGCAACGGGCGGTGCCGTCGACGCACCTCGTGATTCCCGTGACGGTGAGAGTCTTGAGGTGGTTGATACGGATTCTTCCCGGACGGGAAGGCTGGGCGGGTGGACGACTTCGACGTGGATGAGGCGTTGCAGCAGGCCCTGGACCGCCTCACCCTCCTGAACGACATCGCCGACGCGCTGTCGAGCACGCTGGACGCGGTGGAGGGGCTGCGCCGGGTCTGCCGGATCGTCGTGCCGCAGCTGGCCGACTGGGTGATGGCGGACCTGCTCGACGAGAAGGGCCGCCTGGAGCGGATCTGCCTGACGCATCACGACCCGGACGTCCCCCTGACCGGCCTGACCGGCGCGCTTCCCGCCGTGCCTGCCGTCGCGTCCGGCCCGCTGTCCCGCGTGCTGCTCGGAGCCGGACCACTCCTGCTGTCGGCCGAGGACGTCCCGGCCGCCGATCAGGCCGACGACCCGCTGCACGCGGTGAACCTCGAGCTCTTCGCCCGGCTGGGCGGGGACAGCCTCATCGTCGCGCCCCTCCGTGCCCGGCGCCGGGTCCTCGGCGCCTTCACGTTCGTGCGCCACGCGGGCCGCCCGCCCTTGCAGGAAGCCGACCTGGCCCTGGTGGAGGACCTCACGCACCGGATCGCACTGGCCCTGGACAACGCCCGTCTGTACAGGGAGACCCAGAGGATCGCCGAGCGCCTCCAGCGCTCCCTCCTCCCGGACCTGCCCGTCGTCCCCGGTCTTGAGCTCACCGCGCGCTACGCGCCGGCTGCCGCGAGCGCCGACGTCGGCGGCGACTGGTACGACAGTTTCGTGCTGCCGCAGGGTGACACGACGCTGATCATCGGCGATGTCACCGGCCACGACCTGCGTGCCGCCGTCACCATGAGCCAGTTGCGCAACATGCTCCGCGGCATCGCCTGCGACCGGCAGGAACCCCCCGCCAAGATCCTGCACCGCTTCGACATGGCGGTGAACGCGCTGGCCGAGCACACGACCGCGACCTGCATCTACAGCCTCCTCAAGGGACCTCCCGGCGGGCCGTGGCACCTGCACTGGGCCATCGCCGGACATCCGCCGCCGCTGCTCATCACCCAGGACGGCGACACCCGCTACCTCGATGACGTCCAGGGTCTGCTGCTCGGCGTCCGCCCCACCGAACCGCGGACCGACGCCGAGCGCCTGCTGCATCCGGGCAGCACGATCCTGCTCTACACCGACGGTCTCCTCGAACGGCGGGGCGAGAACCTCGACAACGGACTGACCAGACTGCGCCAGCACGCCGCGGCCCTCCACAGTCAGCCCCTGGACGTCCTGTGCGACGAACTGGTCACGGGACTGGCGGCCAACTCCACCGACGACGTGGCCCTCCTCGCGCTCCGCCTCCCCGCGGGTTAGTACTGCAACGGTGCTTGCCGTGACTGTTGGCCAGCTCGGTCGTTGTTGTGGTTATGGGTGGGGACCTTGCTGATGTCAGGTTGTGGGCCGG
>NZ_JBWKDS010000036.1:0-10348 GCF_056435845.1 Streptomyces sp. NPDC043867
AGGTCACCGGGCACTCGGCGACTGCCGAACGGTCGTTGAGCGGATCAGGGAAATGGCCGAACGCCCCGACCCTTTCTGAGCCCTAGCCCATCCCGGAGGAGGACGCGGCAACGGGGGGGGGGGGGTGGGTGTTTTTTTTTTTTGTGTGTCTTGTTGTTTGGGTGTTTTCCCCCCCCCCGAAACCGCCACCGACGAGGACGACACCGGCGGCGACGCGGGCCATCCCTCGCCAGGTCCGGCGGCTACGCGCCTGACGTGTTCTTTCTTTTCGAGGCGAAATGCTGGGCTCGTTGACAGGTTGCTCCCAGCGCGGCATCAGCCGCCGAGCCGGACTCGCGGCACGAAGCGCGACGCTCCGTCAGCGGACTCGGCGGCACGACCCGCGACGCCCCGTCAGCGGCCCAGGGCTGCACCGCCGTTGATGTGCAGGAGCTGGCCCGTCAGGTTCGCCGCCTCCGGGGAGCTGACGTACTTGATCGCCGCGGCGATCTCCGCGGGGCGGCCCGCGCGGCGGGTCAGGGTCTGGGCCACGCGGGACTCGACGAACTCCGGGGTCGCGCGGTCGCCGAAGAACTCCGTGTCGCCGACGAAGCCCGGCGCGACCGCGTTCACCGTGATGCCCTCGGGGCCGAGACGCTGGGCCAGGTCGAACGTGTAGGTGTTGATCCAGCCCTTCGAACCGCCGTAGGACCCGGGGCCGCGCAGGGCGGCGATGGAGGACAGCTGCACGATCCGGCCGCCGGGACGGCGCATGTGGGGCAGCAAAGCCTCGGTGAGCAGGACGGCGGTCAGGACGTTGGCGTCGAAGTTGCGCCGGTAGCTGTCGGCGATGGAGGCGAGCGTGCCGTCGTGCGCCGGGGCCACGTTGCCGCCCGCGTTGGCGACCACCACGTCGAGCGGGGTCTCGTCCGCGGTGATGAAGGCGGTCGCCGCGGCCACCTGGTCGGGGTCCGAGAGGTCCGCCGCGTACCAGGTCGCCGTGGACGCGCCGTGGCGGTCGTCGAGCCGCTCGGCCGCCTCGCGCAGTACGTCCTCGCGGCGGCCGAGCAGCACCACCCGGTCCCCCTCCGCGGCGAACGCCTCCGCCGTCGCCAGTCCGATCCCGGTACCTCCGCCGGACACCACCACACGTCGCTGGATCATGGCCATCAGTTCTCGCCCTCGCCCTCGTGCGCGCACTCGTCCCTGGATGTGAATAGCAATCACATGTACGTACGAAGCGTGACGCTACGGAGCGGGTGATGCGTCGTCAAGGGGATCACCCGGACGGCTCGCACCCCGCCGGGACGCGGACAGCCGGACGGCCGCGTGGTCGACGGCGTCCCGCAGCGCCAGCAGCACCACGGGGCGCCCCGCCACGTCCCGCTCCCGCAGCAGCGACCGGGGCAGCCCCGCGCCCACGGCGGCGAAGTCGCCGTCGTCCAGCTCGATGTCCTCGTACGAGATCCACGTGCCCCCGCCGCCGCTCCCGCCCGGGTCCGGCACCACGCAGCGGTAGGTCCGCGGCGGCGACGGCGGGGTTGTCCGGTACTCGGCGAGATGGAACGCGCTGCACACCCCGAACCCGACGCGGAACAGCAGGACGCGGGCGCCCGCCTCGTACAGCCGGGCCAGCGGTGAACGCTCCCCGAAATGACAGTGCGGGTCGTGTCCTTCGAGCAACTCGGCGGCGCGCGGCCCGAGTCCGGCGAACGACGTCTGGGGGTGCGCGCTGCGCCGCGCCCCGGGAGTGGTGCGGACGGCTTCGGCCAGCACGCCCATCGCCGGGCAGGGGGTGGTGTCCGGGACGAAGGGCGGCATCGACGCCCGGAAGTCGGCACGCTCCCGCTCGGTCATGCCGCGGACGTGGCGCCGGTACGCGGGCGAGGTGTCGGAGTTCTCCGGGGTGAAGGCCGGGACGACCAGGGTGCCGCCCGGTCCCAGCACGTCCAGGAGCGCGTCCCGCACGTCGCGGGCACGCAGTCCGCTGCCGCCGAGGGAGGCGTGCGCGAGAAGGACTCCGCCGCGGGGCACGCCCAGCTCCGCGAGGGTGTCGCGGAGCCGGCTGAGCTCACGTCGCATCGTGGTGGTTCCCCTCGGTCCACGGCCGGCCGGCCCGTACGGCGTCCGTCACTGTCGGTTCACGGTCGGGCACATCGGCCGGACGGGCAAGAACGCGACCGGGGCGGACGCCGGTTGCCGGCGGGACTCGGGGAGCGGGGCGGCTGAAAGTCGTCGTTCCGGCACCGCACCGGGGTGGTCGAGAGGGTGCGCCGGGCCCGGTCGGCTGCGCGCGCGGACCGTGCCTCGCACGGCCGAGACAGTACTGGTCCTGTCCCGCGTTCGGCGCGACGATGGCGAGTCACACCTTTTCTCACTGGGGGGCGGGCGATGGGGGACGGGACTCCCGTACCGAGCACCACTGTGAACGTGAGTGACCTGCCCCCGCTGTTCCGTGCGAGCGATCAGCAGGCGCTCACCCGGCAGAGTGAGTCGTTTCTCGCCGTTCGCGCCCAGCTGGTGGTCCTGCTGCTCGCCACCTGCGCCGCCACGCTGGCGGAACACGTGAACGACCACGCCGTCGCAGCGGCCGCCGCGGTCCTGTACGCCCTCACCATCGTGATCGGAGTGCACGCCTCCCGGCGGCGCGCGCGTGCGCACTGGCAGGCGCACCGGGCCGTCGCCGAGACCGTGAAGTCGCTCGCCTGGCAGTACATGGTGCACGGCGGCCCCTTCCACTCCCGGCTCGTCGACCCCGACGGGATGTTCACGGAACGGCTGGACGACCGGCTGCGGGAACTGCGGAAGGTGGGCTGGGAGGACGAGCACGCCGCGACCGGTCTCGCCGTCGGCCAGATCACGCCCGCCATGCGGACGATGCGGGCCAAGCCCTTCGAGGTGCGCCGGGACTTCTATCTGCGCGACCGGGTCGTGGAACAGCTCGTCTGGTACGGCAACCGGGCCGCCCGGGCCCGCCGCGCCGCCGCACGCTGGTCGACGGTCACGGCCGTACTGACCCTGCTGGCGCTGCTCGCGGCCGTGCTGCGGGCGATGGGCGCGCTCGGCGACTGGGACCTGACGGGCGTGCTGAGCGCCGCGGCGGCGGGTGGCGTGGCCTGGCAGGAGGTGCGCAGGCACCGCCCGCTCACGTACGCGCACTCGCTGATAGAGCAGGACCTGGAGACCGCGCGGATCGGGATGGCGACGACGGTCACCGAGGACGGCTGGGCCGACGCGGTCGCCGAGGCGGAGCGGCTGGTGAGCCCGCAGCACACGGACTGGCTGGTGCGCTTCGGCAGCTGAGTCCCCCTCAGGAATCGTCGCGTGCAACGGGGTTCGGTCCCCTCGTGCCGCTCGCCCGGGGATCCCGCACCCGGGTCAGTGCCGGACCACTCCCGGCCGCCACAGCACCCGGACGGGGACACCGCTGCGGCGCGCGTAGGCCACCACGTCGGCGGTGCCGCCCAGCCCCCGCGCCGGACACCCGTCCCAGACGGCGACCAGGCGGTCCGTGTGGTCGACGATCCAGCGGCCGGCCGCGTAGTACGCCTCCTCGTGCGTCGGCTCGACGGGCAGTCTGACGCGGGAGGAGCAGGACTTCAGCAGGCGCTGGTACGCGGCCCGCACCTCGTCGCCGCCGAGATGGGCCTCGTAGTCCATGCCGGGGATCACGGCGGTGACCGGGATGCCGTGGTCCAGGGCGAGCTCCGCGAAGAGCTGGTCGGCGCCGGCCGCGAGACTGCTGAGGGCCTCCGTGCCACCGCAGCAGCGGAGTTCGGCTCTGATGCCGGAGCGGACGGACGGAAGCGCGGCGGCGGGGATCCCTCGGTGCCCGGTGACGCCGATCCTGGTCACGAGAACCACCTTCGCAGTCGAGGCCGTCCCTTCCACACTAGCGTCGGGACACCGGCCCGGCGACGTGCGTTCGAGGCGCACGGGCAGCTCACAGGGGTGACTGCCACGTCAACGTCGTGCCCGGTGTGCCCTCGTCCGCCGTCCCGTCGTCGTACACCGTCAGGCGTACTCCCGCCCGCCCGTCCGGCAGTTCGGCCGTCGCGTCGACGGCCACCTCCACCCGGGAGACCCCGGTGCGCCGGGCCGCGGCGGCGAGGGCGCGGCGCAGCGCGGTGAGCAGATGGGCGGCGACGGGTTCGGGAACACGGTTCTCGACGGCGCCGGTGAAGCGCGTGGACGGCTGGAAACCGAGGAGCGCCGCGGCCCCCGCGGTCTCCCGCAGTACCCTGCCGCGGAAGGTGGTGGGGGCGTCGGCGGGCGGCTGCTGGAGCGCGAAGATCGCCGTACGGACCTCCTGGACGGTGGACTGCAGCTCGTCCACGGCCCTGCCGAGCGTGTCGTGCACGTCGCCGCCCCCGGTGCGGCGCTGGGCCGACTCCATCATCATGCCCGTCGCGAACAGCCGCTGGACGACCAGGTCGTGCAGGTCGCGGGCGATCCGGTCGCGGTCCTCCAGAACGGCGAGCCGCGCCCGGCGCTGCCGGGTGTCGGCGAGGACGAGGGCCACCGCGGCCTGGGAGGCGAACTGGGTGGCGAGCAGCCGCTCCACCGGCGTGTACGGGCGGCCGCCGCGGCGCCGGGGCAGGGCGAGGGTGCCGATGAGCCGGCCCGCCGTCTGGAGGGGGAGCAGCATGCTGGGCCCGAACCGGTGGCGCACATGCGTCGTCATCCGGGTGTCCGTGGCCGAGTCCTCCACGAACACCGGCCGGCCGCCCAGGAGTTGTTCGAGGACCGGGCTGCCCGGTTCGATCATGGCGCCGATGATGTCCCCGGGGTCGTCGAGGGTGGACGCGGTGACGATCTCCATGCCGCCCTCCTCGGTGGGCTGCAGGATGACCCCGGCGGACGCGTCGGCGAGGATCCGGGCCCGTTCGGCGACCGTCATCAGGGCGTCGGCGGCGGCCTCCCCGGTGAGCAGCGCGTTCGTGACGGCCGCCGCTCCCTCGATCCAGCGCTCGCGCTGGCGTGCCGTCTCGTACAGCCGGGCGTTGCCGATCGCGATGCCGGCCTGGGTGGCCAGGACGCGCAGCAGCTGCTCGTCCTCGTCCGTGAAGGGGCCCCGGGGCTTGTCGACCAGGTGAAGGTTGCCGAACACCTCGTCGTCGACGCGGATGGGGACCGCCAGGAAGTCGTCCGTCCGGCCGACCGGGCTGCGGTCGCCCGCGGCCAGACCCGCGGTACGGATCTCCACGGGACCGTCGTGCTCCGGATCGACCATGGCGAGCGCCGCGCACCGGGCGCCGGTCAGCTCCGCGGCGCCGTCCACGATGTGCTGGAGCGTGGCCCGCAGCTCCAGGTCGGTCCCGACGCTCAGGACCGCCTCCAGGAGGGAGCGGAGACGGGGGACGGGATCGGTCATCGCCGCGGGTCAGCCCGCCAGCGGGTCCAGTACCAGGGGCTCGACCCTGCCCTCCAGCATGTAGCCGAGGCCCTGGACCGCGCACACGTCGGGCCGCTCGGCGATGTGGACCGGCATGCCCGTCGCCTCCCGCAGCATCTGGTCGAGACCGGGGAGCAGGGCGCTGCCGCCGACCATCATGATCCCGCGGTCGGCGAGGTCGGCCACCAGGTCGGGCGGGCAGACGCGGAGCACCTTGCCGATGCCGTCGAGCACCGCGGTGAGCGGCGTCTGGATCGCGTTGCGCACGGCGGCGGTGTCGACGTGCACGGAACGGGCGAGGCCGGTGGCGACGTCCCGGCCGTGGATCTCGGTGGAGGCGGGGCCGTGCGGGGTGAGCCCGTTGCCGGAGAGGGCGAGCTGCAGCGGCCGTACGGACTGGCTGGGCAGCATCAGTTCGTGCTGGTGGCGCAGGTGTTGCACGATCGCGTGGTCGACGGCCTCGCCGCCCACTGGGATCCGCTCGGCGGTGACGATCGAGCCGAGCGACAGCACCGCCACCTGGGTGGCCGCCGCGCCGCAGACCATGACCATGGTGGCCTCGGGCTGCTCCACGGGCAGCCCGCAGCCGACGGCGGCGGCGATGAGCGTGTCGACGAGTTCGACGCGCCGCGCCCCGAGCCCCACCAGCGTCTCGATGGTGGCGCGCTGGGCCAGCGGGTCGGCGTCGTGCGGGGTGCAGGCGGCGGCCCGCAGCCGGGGCTTGCGGCGCAGGGCGCGGCGGACCTTGTCACCGAGCAGCTGGCGCAGCATGCGCTGGGCCATCTCGATGTCGACGACCGTGCCGCCGGACACCGGCCGGACCACCCGGATGTAGTCGGGTGTGCGGCCGGTCATCTTCTCGGCGAACTCGCCGACCGCGATCAGGGCGCCGGTCCTG
Organism: Streptomyces sp. NPDC043867; assembly: GCF_056435845.1. Taxonomy (NCBI): domain Bacteria; kingdom Bacillati; phylum Actinomycetota; class Actinomycetes; order Kitasatosporales; family Streptomycetaceae; genus Streptomyces; species Streptomyces sp. NPDC043867. The sequence goes on from NZ_JBWKDS010000036.1 coordinate 6,273, forward strand.
GTGTTGATGGCCGCGGCGCTCGGCTGGTCGACGACGAGCCCGGCGCCCTTCACGTACACACGGGTCCGTGCCGCTCCGAGGTCGACGGCGAAATGACAGCGGCGCAACTGGTCCAGACTGCCGGTCATGGCGGTTCCTCCCGAGAGCACAGACCGTGGGGCTCCGCCGGGCGGCGGTCCTCACTGGCATCGTGCGGGACCTGACGGGGCGTCGCCCGTTGGGGAGGGCCGGGCGGGGTGCGGCTGGACGGGTGGTTCCCGGGCGCCGCGGGCGGTGGTCCGGACGGAGGCGTCCGGCGGCGCTGGCGGAAAACCGCCAGGGCAGCTTCCCGCCAGGTCCCGCCGGCTCCCCCGCGACTCCGGGGCCCGACACTCGTCGCAGCACGCGGGCACGGCCCCGCACGGGCGGCGTGCCGCCGGCGCGGTCGACGACGAGAGGCGGAGAGGCTTCGATGACCAGAGGAAGAGCCGGACGGGGGGCGACGCTGCTTTCGGCCGGCCTCGTGCTGGCGCTGCTGCCCGGGGGGCCCGCGTCCGCCGGGGACGCCGGGACCGCGGGGGACGCAGGCGCCACCGCCGCGACACGGGCCGCGGACGCCGCCCGCACCGTCACACTCGTCACCGGCGACAAGGTCACCGTCACCGGCCTGGGCGGCGGCCGGCAGACCGTCACCGTCGAGCGGCCGACGGGCGCGACGGGTGCCGTGCGCACCCAGGTCGCCGACGGCACCGTCACCGTGATACCGGACGAGGCGCTGCCGTACCTGCGGGCGGGCACCCTGGACCGGCGGCTGTTCGACGTGAGCGGGCTGATACGGCAGGGGTTCGGCGACCGGCGGACCGGCACGCTGCCGCTGATCGTGACGTACGACAAGGACACCCGGGTGGTGACCCCGCGCGGCGCCGACCGGACCCGGGCGCTCCCCAGCATCCGCGCGCTCGCCGTCGACGCCGCCGAGGGGCGGACCTTCTGGCGGGCCCTGACCCGGCAGCAGGGCGTCGGCAAGGTGTGGCTCGACGGGCGCGTCCGGGCCGACATGGCCGAGAGCAACGCGCAGATCGGCACGCCGAAGGCGTGGGAGGCCGGCCTCACGGGCAAGGGCGTCACCGTCGCCGTCCTCGACACGGGCGTCGACACCGGCCACCCCGACCTGGCCGGACGGGTCGCCGAGACCCGCAGCTTCATCGAGGGGGAGGAGGCCGCCGACCGCAACGGGCACGGCACGCACGTCACGTCGACCGTCGGCGGCAGCGGCGCCGCCTCCGGCGGCAGGGAGCGGGGCGTCGCACCGGATGCCGTTCTCGCCGTCGGCAAGGTGCTCAGCGACCAGGGGGCCGGCAGCGAGTCGCAGATCATCGCCGGGATGGAGTGGGCGGCGCGGGACGTGGGCGCGGACGTGGTGTCCATGAGCCTCGGGTCGTCCGAACCGAGCGACGGCACCGACCCGATGGCGGCGGCCGTCGACGCCCTCTCGGAGGAGACCGGCGCGCTGTTCGTCGTCGCCGCGGGCAACACCGGAGCCCCGTCGTCGATCGGCTCGCCCGGCGCCGCGGACTCCGCCCTGACCGTCGGCGCGGTCGACTCCGCCGACAAGGCCGCGTACTTCACCAGCGCGGGACCCCGCTCCGGCGACAACGCCCTCAAGCCGGACCTGTCCGCGCCGGGTGTCGGCATCCTCGCCGCCCGCTCCTCCCTCACCGAGGGCAGCGGCGCCTACACCTCCATGAGCGGTACGTCGATGGCGACCCCGCATGTCGCAGGCGTCGCCGCACTCCTCGCCCAGGCGCACCCCGACTGGACCGGCGCCCGGCTCAAGGACGCGCTCATGTCGACGTCCGCGCCCCTCGAGGCGTCCGCCTACGTGCTCGGCGCGGGACGGGCGGACGTGCCGGACGCGGTGACGGCGGAGATCACCGCCACCGGCGGCGCCGACCTCGGGTACTACAGCTGGCCGTACGACGTGAACCAGCCGGTGCACAGGACGATCACCTACTCCAACTCCTCCGGTTCCGAGGCCGAGTTGAGCCTCGCCGTGCGGGGCGCTGCGGACGGTGTCGCCACCCTCGCCGACTCCGCGCTCACCGTGCCCGCGCACGGGACCGCGTCCACCACCCTCACGGGCGACGGGGCGAAGGCACCGGTCGGGAACACCTCCGGGCAGGTCGTGGCGAGCGCGGGCGGCGAACCGGTCGCCCACACCGTGTTCGGGCTGGTCAAGGAGGAGGAGCGGTACACCCTCACCGTGCACGTCAAGGACCGCGACGGGGCCCCGGCGGCCGCCGACCTGACGGTGCAGCGACTCGCGCGGGACACCGACCCCTCGCCGGCGGCGGTCGGTGACTCCGGGACCCTGGAGCTGCGCCTGAAGCCGGGCACGTACAGCCTGACCTCCTTCCTCGACGTGCGCGGCAGCCACGGCCGCGACTCCCTCGGGCTCGGCTTCCTCGCCGCACCCGAGATCACCCTCGACCGCGACCGCGAAGTCACCCTGGACGGGCGGGCGTTGCGGGAGATCGACGCGAAGGTCGACCGGCGCACCGAGACCCGGCAGCTCCTGATGGAGTACGACCGCAGCGGGGGCGGCTCGGACCTGTTCGGCGCCGTGCAGGTGCCCGTCACCTACGACAGCGTCTTCGCGGCGCCCACCGGGAAGGTCACCGAGGGCGGCTTCGAGTACCGGACCGTGTGGCGGCTCGGGAAACCGCTGCTGGAGGTCGAGGGGATCGGCGAGGCCGTCGTCCAGCCGGGCGGCACGCTGACCGAGGGGCGCAGCAGGCTGCCGCTCGTCGACGCGGGAACCTTCGAGGGCGGCGTCCTCACCGGCGTCCGCGGCAAGGCCGTCCTCGCGCGGAAGGCCGACGGGACCGAACCCGCGGCGCTCGCCGCCGCGGCCCAGGACGCCGGCGCCGCGGCCCTCTTCGTGACGGACGACGCGCCGGGCCGGCTCAGCGCCTGGTTCGGCACGGACGACAACGCGGACCGGCCGCTGCAGATCGCCACCGTGAACGCGGCCGACGCGGCCCGGCTGCGCGCGGCGGGGCGGGTCGACATGACCGGCACGCGCAACACGCCGTACGTGTACGACCTGTCCGAGGGGCATCGCGGCGCCGTCCCCCGCGGGGACCTGACGTACGCTCCCGGCCGGAGTGAACTCGCCGTCCTGGACGCCCGGTTCCACGCGGTGAAGCCGGCGGGCGGCGGCGAGTTCCGCTACTCGCTCACCGACACCTTCCCCGTCGGCATCGGCTTCCGGGAGCGGATCGACCTCCCCGCCGAGCGCATGGACTACGTCTCCACCGCGACCGGCCAGCAGTGGCACGAGTCGGTGACGACGGCGGACGGCGCGCTGGAGGAGCGCAGCGGAGTGCTCCGCTACCGGGGCGGGACGCACACCGTGCTCGACTGGTTCAAGCCCGTCTGGCACCCGTGGCTCGGCACCGGACTCGGCTGGGGCCAGCAGCGCGCGGGCAACCAGTTGCAGTTCAACACCCCGGGCTGGGGCGACTCCGGTCCCGACCACACCGGCTTCGGCGACGCGTGGAGCGAGGGCACCGGCATGACCCAGGTCACCGAGGTCCACCAGGACGGCGTCCTCGTCGACCGGCGGACCGGCTCCGGCACGTACGTCTGGGACGCGCCCGCCGACGAACACGGCTACCGGGTCGTCACGACCACGGCCCTGGACGCGGACCGCTGGAAGCTGTCGACGAGGGGCCGCTCCGAGTGGACCTTCAGGTCGGCGGCCACTCCCGAGGACCACTGGACCCTGCTGCCCCTGCTCAACGTCGGCTACGACCTCGACACCGACCTCACGGGCGACGTCCGAGGCGGCCGGGTGCCGGTCGGCATCCACGCCGAGTACGTCGCCGGGGCGGCCGGCACCGGCAGCATCGGCGGCGGGAAGCTGGAGGTGTCGTACGACGACGGGAGGACCTGGCGGGCGGTGCGGCTCTCCGGCAGCGCGGCGGCCTGGGGGGGGAGAGCGGCCATGGCCCCCCACACCCCCTACCCCCCCCCTCGTGCCTCCGCCCCCCACAAACCAGGCGGCTCCGTTTGCCCAGAGACGACCCAGGAGG
>NZ_JBWKDS010000036.1:10358-57065 GCF_056435845.1 Streptomyces sp. NPDC043867
GTGCTCTTTGGGTTGTTCCCTCCCCCCGCCGCTCGTCCGTCTGGCTGGCCCCCCCCCCCCCCCCCCCCCGACGCCCGGTACATCTCGCTGCGCGCCTCGGCGCACGACGACCGGGGCGGCTCGGTGCGCCAGGAGATCATCAGGGCGGTGGGGGTGCGGTAGTGCCGGTCCGGCCATTCCCGTCGTCGGCCGGGACCGGACGGGAACGGTCAGACGGGGCCCGGCCCCTTCGCGCTCACGATGCCGCGGACGACCCCCAGGGCGACCAGGTCCTGGGGGCGTACGCGGAGCTGGCCGGCCGTCGCGCGCACCTGGTCCGGGGGGCGCTTGAGGATCGCGGCGGCCAGTTCCGGGGCGATGACCGAGAAGTAACTGTCGGGCGCCGCCCACGTGTTGCCGGGCGCCGCCAGGGCGAGAGCGCCTCCGGAGCCGCCCTCGCCGACGACGACGGTGGTGACCGGGGTGCGGGCGCCGGCGACCGCGGCGAAGACGTCGGCGATCGCGGCCCCCGCGCCCTGCCGTTCGGCCTCCGCGTCGTTCGCGGCGCCCGGCGTGTCCACCAGCGTCAGGACGGGGATGCCGAGCCGGCCCGCGAGGCGGATCAGCCGGGCGGCGGTGCGGTACCCGGCGGGACGGGTCGCCGTCCCGCACTGGGCGGCGTACGCGACGGTCCGTCCCCCGTGCTCGCCGAACCCGCACCGCATCCCGTCGTCGGTGCCGCCGCACCGGTCGCCGCCGAGCGCCGCGCGCCGGGTGAAATAGGCGTCCAAGTAGGCCTCGGCGCGCGGCCGTTCGGGGGAACGGGCGCGCAGGACGGCGTCCCAGCCGGTGGCGGGGAGTTCGCCGGGTGCGGCCGGGGACGGCGCCGGCGGGGCGGGCTCCTTCGACGGCGAGGTCAGCAGCGAGAGCCACGTGGCCAGCGTCCCGCTCAGGTCCTCGGGCCGTACGACGGCGTCGACCGCGCCCGCCGCCAGCTGGGCCTCGGCCGTGTACGCCGCCGGATCCGCGTCCGGCGGACGCACCCGGGAGCCCGCGAACCCCACCTGGGCGCCGGGCAGCGCGAGGATCACGTCGGCGCCGGCCCCCAGCGTCGCCCAGCCGCCGCCCGTCGTCGGATCCCGTACCACCGCCAGCTGCGGCAGCCCGGCGTCCCGGGTGAGCGCCGACTGCCGTGCCACCCGCTGGAGCTGGGTGAGGGCGAGCATGCCCTCCTGCATCCGGCTGCCGCCGGTCGCGACGAGCGAGACGACCGGAAGACCGTGCGCGCGGGCGTGGACGTGCGCCGCCTCCAGCCGGCCGCCGGTGCGCTCGCCCAGCGAGCCGCCGAGGAACCCGAACTCGAAGGAGACGAACACGGCGTCGGTGCCGCCGACGCTCGCGTGCCCGACGACGACGGACTCCGTCTCGCCGGTGCGCTCGGCGGCCCGGGCGCGTGCGGCGCCGTAACCCTGCCACTCCAGCGGGCCGTCGGGCGCGAACTCCCCCTCGGGGACGTCGAGTTCGGTGAAGGCGGCGCCGCCGGTGGCCAGGGCGAGGGCCTCGCGGGCCGAGGGGCGGTCAGTCACGCGTCAGCGCCCGCTTCATGATCTTGCCCATGTCGTTGCGGGGCAGCGAGTCCAGGAAGCGCACGGCGCGCGGGCGCTTGTGCGGGGCGAGCCGGCCGGCCACGTGGTCCGCCAGCTCGGTTTCCAGGGCGGGCCCCGCGGGCCCTTCGGGCACGACCCAGGCCACGATCCGCTCGCCCAGGTCGGCGTCGGGCTCGCCGGTGACCGCGGCCTCGCGTACGGCCGGGTGTTCCAGCAGCGCGTTCTCGATCTCGCCCGCGCCGATCTTGTAACCGCCGCTCTTGATCAGGTCGGTGGCCTTGCGGCCGACGATGCGGACGTAGCCGTCGGGGTCGCGCACCGCCATGTCGCCGGTGCGGAACCAGCCGTCCTCGGTGAACGCGGCGGCGTGCGCGTCGGGCCGGTTCAGGTACGCGGAGAACAGGTTGGGCCCCCGCACCTGGATCTCGCCGATCCGCTCCCCGTCCGTCGAGCCGACGGGCGTCCCGTCGCTGTCGTAGCCGCCGATGACGGTGCCGTCCTCCTCGACGAGCCGCACGTCGACGCCGGGCAGCGGCACCCCGACCGTGCCCGCCCGGGCCTCTCCGTCCGCCCGCACACTCGTGATCATCAGGGTCTCCGTCATTCCGTACCGCTCGATCACCCGGCGCCCGGTGGCGGCCGCGATGCGTTCGTGGTCGTGCACGGGCAGCGCGGCGGAGCCGGACACCAGCAGCCGGGCCCGGCCGAGCGCCCCGGCGAGCGCGCGGTCGCCGGGAAGCGCCTCCGCGATCCGGTGGTACATCGTCGGCACCCCGAACAGCATCGTCGCGCCGTCACCCAGCTCGCGCGCCACGCCCTCCGTGCTGAAACGGCCCAGGTGGCGCACGGAACCACCGCGGCGCAGCGGACCGAGGACGCCCAGGACCAGCCCGTGCACATGGAAGAGCGGCAGCCCGTGCACCAGTACGTCGTCGCCGGTCCACTTCCAGGCGTCGGCCAGCGCGTCCAGCGTCGAGGCGACCGCGCGGCGCGGGATCACGGCGCCCTTGGGCGGGCCGGTGGTGCCCGAGGTGTAGACGACGAGGGCGGGCGCCGCGGGATCCGCGTCCACGGGCGGCCCGGCCGCGCCGGTGCCCGACACGCCGACGTCCACCCGCGCCAGGGCGCCCAGCGCGGGCGGCAGCCGGTCGCCGCCGGCGGCCAGCACCGCCGACGGGGCGCTGTCGGCCAGGATGTGCCCCAGCTCGCCCTCCCCGGACTTCGGGTTGAGCGGCACGACGGGCACACCGGCCTGGAGGGCGGCCACGACGGCGACCGCGGTCTCCAGGGCCGGCGTCGCCCACACGGCGACCCGGCCGGCGTCACGGATCCGCGGGGCCAGGGCGCCCGCCGCGGCGGCGAGCTGCGCGTACGTCAGGGCACGGTCGCCGAAGCGCAGCGCGGGCCGTGCGGCGGCCGAGCCGCCCGTCAGGGCCGGAAAGAGGGAGGACACGCGGCGTACTCCTAGGTCGCAGGGGCTCGTCTTCGTGCTCGTTCCTACACCAGGGCCAGCGAGATCCGCCGCAGTACCAGGTTGATGCCGACGATCTCGACGCTGAGTTCGTCGCCCGCGCGGGGCGGTCCGGGCAGGCCGGCGAGCGCGTCGTTGTGCACCAGTCCGCGCAGGCCGTCGGCGACCTCGACGAACACCCCGAACGGGGCGACCTGGGTGACGGTCCCGCGCACCACCCGCCCGAGCCCGTCCCGGCCGAGCGCGGCCATCGGGTCCGGCTGGAGCGCCTTGAGGGAGAGCTGCACCTGCTGCCGCTCCGCGTCGATGTCCAGCACCTGGGCGGTCACCTCCTGCCCGACCCGGACCACCTCGTCGACGGAGTCGATGTGCCGCCAGGTCAGTTCGGGGATGCGGACGAACCCCTCGATGCCGTCGAGGTCGACGAACACGCCGAAGCGGGGGGTGTGCGTGACGACGCCCCGGCAGATCTGGCCGCGTTCCAGCGCGTGCAGCCGGTCGGCGGCCGGCGGTCTGCGGGTGCCGATTACCGTGCACAGGTCCTCGGCCAGCCGGACCTCCGTGGCGTGCAGCAGCGGGTGGTTCAGCCAGTGCAGCCGGGCCCGGTCGAGGACGCCGTGGTGCAGGGGCGGCCAGCTGGTGGCCGGTGTGAAGTCGTCGACGACGATCGTGCCGCCGGGGGACAGGAGGGGGAACAGGCCCGCCGTGCCGTCGTCGTGCTTCTTGCCGTGCCCGCCGCCGTCCAGGACCAGCAGGTCGTACGGGCCGTGCTCACCGATCCGCTGCCACCGGCCGTGGACGATCCGCACCTCGGGCCGGCCGGCGAAGACCTCGGCGGCGACCCGGGCCCGCTGGGCGTCCCGTTCCACGCTGAACAGCTCGACCCCCGCCCGCGCCCCCGACGCCAGCCACGCCATGCCCACCCCGCAGCCCGTGCCCGTCTCCCCGATGCGGCTCCGGGCGCCGCTCGCCAGCAGCTGGAGCAGCCGCCCCTGTTCGGGCCGGCAGGAGTGCGTGAAGCCATGGCGCCGCGCGGCGGCGACGGCCCGCCCGACGAGCGGGGGCAGGGGCTCAGCGAAGTGGTCGTACGCGTCCGTTCCTGAGATCGCCATGGAGACGATCGTGCCCCTTCGGAGGCCGTCCCGCCTCGCCCGGGAGAGCGATCGCGCCACCCGCCGAGGACCGTCCCGGCCCCTTTCACCGCGGTGGGCCGCCGGAGACCGGGTGCGTCCGCCGGGGCGGCACGTGCCCGTTCCGGCCATGTCCGGCACGTGATCGTCCCGGGAAACGTGGCGCGGGCCGGACGGTGCCCGTAGTCTCGGCGTTCAACGACACTTGACGGGTCAACTGCCGGGAGCCCATGAGTGAGTGAGTCCCTGCCGTCCCCTCCCGGGACGCCGGAGCGCCACGGCGTGCCCGGACGGGCGGCCGTCCCCGGGCCCGACGGGACGCCGAGCCGTGAGGTGGGGGCGACGGTGAGACTCCCCCGCGGGCGAAGGGAGTTCGCCGCCCGGGTCCGCAGGGCGGCGGGCGCGGTCACCGCGCTGTTCCCGCCCAGGGCCGACTCCGAGATGCGCGCCCTGGCGGCGGAGCTCACCCGTGCGCTGCGCGGCCGGCTCCAACCGCCGGTCGACGTGCGGGAGCTGGCCCGCGCCCTGTGCGCGGAGATGAGCCGGCGGCGGGACGGGCGCCCCGTCGAGCTGCGCTTCGAGCGTTTTCCGGACGAGATCGAGGTCACCGGACTCTGGCTGCAGTTCCAGGACTTCGACCTCGTGATCGTCGAGGAGCGCGCCGAGACGGTGCAGCAACTGGTGATTTTGGGCCATGAGTTGTGGCATCTGAAGGAGGGGCACCACGACCACCACGTGGTCGGCGCCGCCGCCGCGGCACGTGCCCTGTCCGGCGAACCCGGCCGGATCGTATCCCCCGGGACGCCCGGCCGTCCCGACGGGCCCGCGTCGCCCGGCCGTTCCGGCGAACCCGCGTCGCCCGGCCGTTCCGGGGGACCCGCGTCGCCCGGGGCCGACGGCACCCCCCGCGTGCGGGCCGTGCCAGGCACCCCCGGCTGGCCGGGGATCGCCCTCACCGTCGCCGCCCGCAACGGCTCCCACGAGGCCGAGGAGGCGGAGGCCGAGGAGTTCGGTCTGCACCTGGCCAGCGCCTTCCGGTCCTGGGTGACCCGCCCCGGCACCACAGGACCCGCGGCCGGCAGCCCCATCCAGGCGTCCCTGGGCTACCGCGACCCGAGGACCGAGCAGCGATGAACCCGGCCGGCTTCTTCGACGGGATGTACATCTCGTTCTGGATCCCGCTGGCCGTCCTGGCCGTCACGCTCGCCATCAGGCTGCCCAGCATCATCAAGCTCTGGCAGGACCCGCTGCTGCGGGCCGTCGGCGGCCTGCTCCTGCTCGCCTGCGCGGTCTTCGTCTTCGCCGCGCCGCCGACCATCGCCTGGACCAACCGCGTCACCGGCGTACCGAACATCTCGGCGCCCCTGGTCTACACCCTGCTCACCGCGTTCTGCGGCTCCTGCCTGCTGCTGACCCTGGCCTGGCGCAACGGCCTGTCCGGGCACTCACCGACGACCCGGCGGACCACCGGACGCGTCGTCAGCGTCTACACGGCCGTGATCGTCGCGCTGTGGGCGCTGTTCGCGCTCGCCGACGTCCCCGTCGAGCGGGTGCGGGACCTCGACACCTACTACGCCACCACGGCCTTCATGCGCGAGGAGATCCTGCTCTACCTGCTCGCGCACACCGCCGCCTGCCTCATCACCTACCGGGTGATCCGGAACTGGATCCGCGCCGGCGGACTCGACGGATGGCTGCGCGCCGGCCTGCGGTTCATGGGCGTCGGCTACGCCATGAACCTGCTCTACGACGGCGCGAAGCTGTCCGCCGTGCTCGCCCGGTGGACCGGCCGCGACCTGGACTGGCTGAGCACGGACCTGGCACCCCCCGTCGCCTGCGTCTCCGCGGTCCTGATCGCGGCGGGCTTCGTGCTGCCCCACAGCGGCCAGTACCTCCAGCGCCGCACGCGCACCCGGCTCAGCCACTGGCGCCTGCGGCCCCTGTACCGGCTGCTGCGGACCGTCACCGGCGGGCGCGTCGCGTTCAAGCTGCGGGCGACGCCCGAGCTGCGCCTGACGCGCCGCGAGACGTTCATCCGGGACGCGCTGCTCCACCTCGCCCGGTACCTGGACGAGGACCTGCGCCGCCGCGCCCACGACGCGGCTCTCGACCAGGGGTTCGGGGCGGCCGAGGCGCGGCTGCTCGCCCATGTCGTGACGGTCCAGGACGCCGTCGGGGCCAGAAGGAGCGCGCGTGCCGACGACGTCGGGCGCTCCCTCGGCAGCCCCGACGTCGAGGACCTGCTGGCGGAGATCGAGGCCGTGTCCCGGACCCTGCGCAGGACGGACGACGTCCGGGCGGTCCGCGAGCGCGCGAACGGCGCGACGGCGGGTGTGCCGGCCTCCTGACCGGAGGGCACCCGGGGGTGGCTTCCTGAGCGCAGGGCCCAGGGGTGGCTTCCTGACCGGAGGGCACCCGGTGGCGGAGCGACAACCGCCGGTTTCCGCTGGCGGGGACCTTGTTAGCCTGCGGCTCGACCGCCGGAACCCTCGAGGATGGAGCCGCCGTGGCCCGCACCACAGTCCGTGCCCGTGTCGCACTCGTCACCTACCGGCTCGGCGAGGTGGCCATCGTCGACCGGGACCTGCCCGCGCTCCAGGAGGCCCTGGAGGACGCCGGGGCGCAGGCCGTCGTCGCGTACTGGGACGACCCGGAGGTCGACTGGGCCGCCTTCGACCTCGTCCTGATCCGGTCCACCTGGGACTACAGCCGGCGCGTGGCGGAGTTCGTGGCGTGGGCCGAGCTGTGCGGGAAGCTGACGCGGCTCGCCAACCCGGCGGACGTCGTGCGCTGGAACACCGACAAGCGCTACCTCGGGGACCTGGCCGCGGCCGGCGTCCCGGTGGTCCCGACCCGCTACGTCGCCCCCGGCGACACCGTCGAACTCCCCGGCGACCACGAGTTCGTGGTGAAGCCCACCACCGGCGCGGGCGCCCGCCTCGCCGCCCGCTACACCCCCGGCGAGCGGGAGACGGCCGAGCGGCAGCTCGCCCGGATGCACGCGGAGGGGCTGACCGCGATGGTGCAGCCCTACCTGCGCAACGTCGACGTCACCGGGGAGCGGGCGCTGCAGTTCTTCGGGGGGCGCTTCCTGCACGCCAGCCGCAAGGGCGCCGTCCTCGAACCCGGGGCGCCGTACGACGGAACAAAGGTGTCGCACCCCCGGCTCCAGGACTGGGAGGTGACCCCCGCCGAACTCGTCGTGGCCGAGCGGGCGCTGGCCGCCGTCCCGGACGCGGTGGCGGCGGCGGGCGGCTCCGGCGACCCCGGCCTGCTGTACGCCCGGGTCGACCTCGTCGACGGCGACGACGGAGAGCCGCGCGTCATGGAACTGGAACTGGTCGAGCCCAACCTGTTCCTCTGGCTGCACCCGCAGTCGCTGCACGTGGTCGCCGAGGCGGTCATCCGGGCCGCTCGCTGACGGCCACCCGCTGGAGCAGCCCCCAGGTGAACTCGGCGGCGCACGGCCGCGGTACGCCCGATCCGTCCGGGGCGGTGAACGCGAGCCCCCAGCGGGTCGGCGCGCTGCCCTCCAGCGGGCGGGCCGGGGCGAAGGCGCGGACCGCCTCGTCGACCGTGCAGGACCAGGGGCGCAGGTCGTCCAGCGTGCGCAGCTCGGGACCGGCGGCGCCGGGCGCCCGGACCAGCCACTCGTTCCAGGCCACGCCTTTCGGGGCGAGCAGCACCTCGAAACGCAGGTCCGGCCAGAGCGGGACGGGCCACAGCAGGGCCTCGCAGTCGAGGTCGCCGATCCGGCGCTCCTCGATGGACTCCGGGGCACCGAGGACGGAGCGGTACCGGGCGGCGGCGCCCCGGGAGCGCGGGGAGCGCAGCATCGCCTGCCAGCGGCGGTTCGCCTCGCGCAGGTCGGCGGGGGAGGCGCCCAGCTCGTGCCGGGCGTCCTCGACCAGGTCAGGGTTGTGGTCGGCCATGCGGCGCAGCAGGACCAGCTGGAAGTCGACGGGGGTGAACGGGGTCACGGGGCGGTTGGCCGGCATGCGGTCCATCGTCGCGTACGCGGTCGCCGTCCGGACGCCGGCCGTCGGGGAGGAACAGCACCGAGTTGACGTATCGGGGCCCGCGCCACGGCAGCACCCGGCGCAGCAGGCCGTGGGAGACCACGTGCGCGGTGCGGGCCTGGTGCTCCTCCAGCGGGAAGCCGGCGAGCGGGCGCCAGGTGTCACCGGGCAGCACCCAGCCCTCGTACCCCCGCTCGGCGAGGTGGGCGACGACCGGGGCGACCGGCTGGATGCGGGCCTCCAGCTCGACGAAGAGGGCCGGCCGGTCGCGGGCCAGCAGTGTGTCCGCGCCCCGCAGCACCGCCAGTTCGCTGCCGTCCACGTCGATCTTCACGAAGCCGACGCCGCGCAGCTCCAGGCTGTCCAGGGTGACGCAGGGGACCTCCACGGCGCGGGCGTGGATGTCCCTGCGGACCAGCGAGGACACGCCCCGGTCGCCGGCGTCGCCCGCGGGCAGCCACAGCCGGGCGGTGCCCGGCCGGTCGGCGGCGGCGGCCGTGATCACGCGGACGTTCCGGTAGCCGGCCGCGGACACCAGCCTGGCCAGGTGCGGGACCGGCTCCACGGTCACCACCCGGCGGGCCCGGCGGGACAGCCGCCGGGTCCAGGGCCCGTACCAGCCGCCGACGTCCACCGCCGTGTCGCAGTCCGCAGGACACAGCTCGGCCAGACGGGCCAGCTCGGGCTCGAAGCGGGGATAGACCAGCCGGGCGGCCGCGGCGACCAGCCGCACCGGCAGGAACGGAGCGAGCCGGGCGGCGAGCGTGGTCATCGGACCATCCGCTTGAGGAGATCCTCGTGCTCGTCCTCCGTGACCTGCTCCCCGGAGGACGGAAGCAGTTGCGGGATGCCGTCGACGATCGGGTAGCGGCGGCGCAGACGCGGGTTGTAGAGCGCCTCGTCCGTCGCCGGGGCCGCCGACTCGTCCGCGGCGAGCAGATGCAGCGGGCCCTTGTCGAGCGGGCACGCCAGGATCCTCAGCAGCGGGTCGTCCGGGTTCATGGGGTCAACTCCTGGGCGTCGGATACGGGTTGGGGAGCGGTGTCGTGCTTGGGCATGACCAGCAGGACGCAGACCGCGAGCGCCGTGCCCGCCAGCCGCAGCGCGAGCCGCACCGGTTCGTGCGGCAGCGCCTCGCCGAACGCCAGCGTGCCGAGCACCGCGGTGAACAGGCTGGTCACGGTCGTGCACACCGGCACGATCAGCGAGGCGCGGCAGCGCTGGAGCGCCGCCTGCGACATGATCAGGCCGAACACGCCGGTGAACAGCAGGAGATAGGGGTACGGCGAGCGCAGCAGGCCCAGGGCCGCCGAGCCGAGCCCGCGCGTGGTCAGGTAGTTCGACACGCCCTTGATCGCGAGCGAGCTGACGCCGTACAGCAGGCCGACCGCGACGCCGTACTCGACCCCGGTGCTCGGCATCCGGTGCCGGTGGCGGCTGCGCCGTTCGGCGGCGCCGTACAGCCAGATCCCCGCGGCCAGCGACGGCACGCAGACCAGCAGGATCAGCGGGGCCGGCGCGCTGCGGCCGACGGTGTCCGAGTCCTCGCTCAGCGACAGCACGACCATCAGCAGCGCGGCGAGGATCGCGCCGAGCGCGTACCGCTCCCGGCCGGTCGTCTCCTCCCCGAGCAGCCGGGCCGAGAGCAGCACCAGCAGCACGAGACCGGAGACGAAGATGCCCTGCGCGGCGGCGATCGGCAGCGTGCGGTAGACGGCCAGCTGCGCGCCGAACCCGGCGGCCAGGGACAGCGAGCCGCCGATCCACAGCGGGCTGCCGACGACCAGGCGCAGCAGGCGGGCGGGGCGGCGGACGTTCACCTCCGGCAGGGCCGCCAGTGCCCGTTTCTCCAGGACGAATCCGGTGCTGTAGAGGACGTTCGCCAGCAGGGCCGCGGCCACTCCCCACCACATCGGCTATGTCCTTCGTGCGTGCAGCAGGAGGATCGAGGACGCCGAGGGGACCGCGCAGGCGAGCCGGTCAAGCGGCCGCAGCGGACGGGGTACGCCGTGGAAGGGCGCACCCCGCAGCGCCACGACGTCGAAGCCCGACGCGGCCACGAACTCCCGCAGCGCCCGCGCCGTGTACAGCCGCAGATGGCCGACGACCTCCCGGCCGGGGCGGCCGTGGACCGCCCGCAGGCTCACCTCCGAGAACACGGGCTGCACGCCCGCCAGGAGCAGGGCGCGGTTGTACCAGGCGGCGAGGTTCGGGGTGGAGAGCATCAGGTGTCCGCCGGGGCGCAGCACCCGGCGGATCTCGTCGAGCGCGGCGTCCGGGTCGACGAGGTGCTCGATCACCTCGCTGAACAGGACCGCGTCGGCCGACCCGGCGGCGAACGGCAGCCCCCCGTCGGTGAGTTCGCCGCGCACGGCGTACGGCAGCCGGGCGTGGGCGCGCCGGAGGGCGTCCTGGGACCAGTCGACGCCGACGAGCCGGTGGCCGGCGAGGAGGGGCGCGGCGGTGGCCGCGGCGGTGCCGTCGCCGCAGCCGATGTCGAGGACGGTGCGCGCGCCCCCGGTGGCCGGCCCGAGCGCGGCGGCCAGCATGCGGGCCTGGCGCAGGCTGCGGGGGGTGCCGGAGGCGACGGGGACGGCCGGGTCCTCGTAGAAGTCCCGCAGGCCGCCGCGGGCGGGGGCGGTGGTCGTCATGTGCCCTCCTGCGTCGCGTGCAGGTAGTGCTCGAAGAGGTCGCGCAGGTGGGCGCCGTCGTCGTGGCCGAGCAGGGAGCGGGACCAGCGCAGGGCGACGTGGAGGCGGCCCGTGGTGGACGCGGTCGTGACGGTCAGGCCGCGGGGCATCCGGGCCGGCGCCGAGAACCACACGGCGTGGGCTCGGCCGGCCTCCTCCCCGAAGTCCAGGGAGTACGGGATGCGGCCGATGTTGCTCAGGAGGGTGGTCGACGTCCAGGGGGCGGCCGCCCTGCGCAGCCCCCGGGTGACGGCGGCCCGCCAGGCGACGGGCACCACGGGAGCGGTCAGCAGGGCGGCGCCGTGGCCGAGTTGGGGGCGGGGGAGGGACTTGAGGGCGCGGGTGCGGTCCGCGGTGCGGCCGAGCAGCTCGCGCATCCGGCCCGGGTCCAGCTCCTGCGGCGCGAACGGCACCTCCACCAGCCGGGTGCCGTTCCCGATCGGCATGTCCGTGCCGCGCGGGCGGTCGTCGACCGGCATGGTGAGGCGCATCGGGCGGGGGCGGGCGCCGTGCTCCCGGTTCCAGTGGGCGATCATCAGGGCGGTGGCGGCCATCAGCTGGTCGTTCACCGTGTAGGCGGCGCCCCGGGGCCGGCGCGGGACGCCGAGTTCGGTGACGAGCAGGCCGTTGCCGGGCTCGGGCTCGGGGGAGCCGGGGGCGACCCTGGCGGGCGGGGCCCAGCCGGAGGGAGCCTCCTGGCGGCCGGCGGGCGAGGCGTCGGGAGCGCGCACCGGCGGCGCGGCGGGGGCGTTGTCCCGGCCGCCGTACAGCTCCGCCGCGGTGGCGAGGATGCGCAGGCAGGCGGGGCCGTCCAGTGCCGTGTGGTTGATGGTGAGGAAGAGAACGGTGCCGGTGCCGGTGCCGGTGCTCGCGGTGCCGTCGTTCACCTCGACGGCCTCGAGGCGGACGGGGGGAGAGGCCGACAGGGGCGGGGCGCTGCCGAGGGCCCGGTCGCGGGCGCGCGTGAGGGCGTTCCGGTCCGGCGGCGGGAAGGCCACCGCCTCGACGTCCGGGTCGGCGGTCAGCTCCCACTCGTAGCGGCGCCGGTACCAGGGGCCCGCCGCCTCGCGCATCAGGCTCCGCGGGTGCCGGCGCAGGGCCTCGGTGAACGCCGCCGTGAGACGGGCCCTTTCGAGCCGGCCGGGGAGGTGGACCTCGATGTGGACGGTCTCCGGCTCCTCCTCCTGATGGCAGTGCCGGGCGACCTCGTCCACCACCGGGAAGGGCACGCGTACGGGAGGCCGCCGCGGGCCGTTCGTGCCGTCCCGTGCCGGATGCTCCACGGCTGTCATGTGGCCTCGCCCTTCCCCGGGTCGTCCTGGCGGCCCGCGTCCTCGGCCGGCGTGTCCCGCGACCGCGGCTTGCGGAACCCGACGGGCGCGGTGGGCGGATCGGACTCCGCCTGCCCGGGTCCCCGCGCGGAATCGGCCTGCCCGGGTCCCCGCGCGGAATCGGCCTGCCCGGGTCCCCGCGCGGAGTCGGCCGCCCCGGGTCCCCGCGCTGACACGGTCGGCCCGGCTACCGGCGGGTCGGCCGGGGCCCACGGTGCGGGCGGCGGCGGCGGGTCACCGTCGGTGCGCCGGGCCCCGGGGTCCCTTCCCGGGCCGGCGTTCTCGCCCTTCCGGCGTCGGGGGAGCGGTGCCGTGGGGGCCTCCGACGCCGGTGGCGCCTCCCCGTGCAGGGCCGGCCCCGCAGCCCCCGGCGTGGACTCCCGCACGCTCACCAGCGCCGCGAACAGGCCTATCAGCGCCAGCAGTTGGGCCACGGGATGGAACGCGCCCCCGTCCGCACCGGGCGGCGCCCCGGCATCCGTGGCCGCGGTGATCCCGGCCCCCGCGAGGGCGAGGAAGGCGACCGGCACGAGCAGGGCGCGCCGCTTCACCGCGAGCAGCGCCAGCAGCGGGACCAGGAGTGCGAAGAACCCGGCGATCACGATGCCCACCAGCGTGAGCGCCACCAGGCCCAGCCAGGGCCCCGGGTTCGGCGGCACGGGCTGCGGCTCGTCCGGGTTGGGTGCGCTCCGGCGCCACAGGACGAGCCCGGCGAGCAGCGCCACGGCGGCCCCGCCGCCGATCAGCCCGGCCTCGTAGACCGTCGAGGGCCCGTACGACAGCTGGACGGTGCCGCCCGCGCCGGACGGGATCCGCCAGCCCTGCTGCCAGCCGTCGAGCCGTACCGGCGTGAGTTCCCGGCCGTCCAGCGTCGCCTTCCAGCCGTCGTTGAAGTTCTCGTACGTCGTCAGGTACGAGGCCGCGCCGGAGCCGACGCGCACCTCGCGGCGGTCGCCGAGCCAGTCGCTGACACGCAGCCGGCGGCCGGCGGTGGACGCCTCCGCGACCGTCCCGTGGGTCAGCGTCACGTCCGTCACGGTGAGCGGCCCGGCGTCCCCGGCCTCCACCCGGTGGGCGCCGCCGCCCAGTCGCAGCGCCGGATCCGCGTCACCCTCCCGGCAGAGCGTCAGCTCGACCGGGCGGCGCTCGGTCAGATCCCGTACCGTGCCCTTCGCGCCCGTCTCGTACAGCTTGCCGTCGACCGCGAGCACCGGCCCCTTCCCGCAGGGGAGCGAGAACGTCCGGGACGGTGCGGGCTGCCGGGTGCGGTACCGGTCGAGCGCCGGGACGTACGCCTCCGTGAGGCCGACCGGCAGTTGCAGGTCGTCGTCCGCGACCGGGTTGTGGACGGTGAGCGGCGCGGTCTCCGTGACGGTGATGTCGAGCCGGTCGGTGGTGATCGGGTCGAAGCGGGCCCAGCCGTTCTCGTCGACGCCGACCGTCGCCGCGCCGTCCGGCGAGCTGATGCTGATCTTCGTGGGCCGGGTGGACAGACCGCCGGCCGGGGCCAGCACGATCGAGCCGACCGCCTGCTTCCCGGGCCAGCTCAGGTGGATGACGGGGCGCTCGCCCGCGATCCACGCCGTCGTCAGGTCGCCGTCGGTCAGGTTGCGCGCCGACAGGCCCGCACCGAGCCGGGCCGTCGAGTCCGCCGTGGCGGTGATCCGGCTCCGCTGCCCGGGTGCCACCTCGTAGAGCAGCCTGTCGAGTTCCTCGCCGGGCACCGGGACCGCGCTCGCCCGTACCTCGTACGTGCCCGCGGCCGAGGTCGTGAAGCGCCGGTGCAGGCCCGCCTCGGTGCCCGTCGGGGACAGCCCGGCCGGGTCGGACGTGCGGTGCAGCGAGACGATCCCGGCGGCGGCGTCCGAGCCGGCCGCGTCCGTCGGGAGCCGCAGCAGCCGGGTCACCTGCACCTCGGGCAGGTCGATCTCGGAGAAGCCGGCGCCGGTGAGCCCGGAGTGCCGCCGGGTGGAGTCGACGATCGTGATCTTCAGCCAGCGCGTGGCCCCGGCGCGGGCCCTGACGCGCTGGGTGGTGCCGTCGGGTTCGAGGAAACTGGTGCGTGACCCCTGCTCCGTCTCCACCCGCACCCGGGTCGCCGCCGACCGCACCCCGTCCTGCGGCAGCGGGGTCACCCCGAAGGACGACGGCACGTCGACGGAGCCGGTGAAGCCGATCCGCAGCCACTGCCCGTCGGCCGAGCCCGCCGCTCCCTCCGCCCAGGCGGTGTCCGGATTGCCGTCGAAGGCGTTGACGGGGTCGTACTGGGGGAGGTGGAACAGCCAGTTGCCGCTCGACGAGGCGGTCACCGAGCGGGCGCCGCGCAGTTCGGCCACCGTCTGGTGGTCCAGGCCCCGCGTCGGCAGGATCTGGTGCGGTTCCTCACCCGCGTCCTGCGCGCTGTCGCTGTCGTTGCGCTGGTCGCGGGTGTACGTGTACGAGGTGTTGGAGCCGACCAGGCCGAACCGGGTGTCGGCCCGCCGCAGCCCGTCGCCGGTGACCTGCACCGGCGGGGTGCCGAGACCGGGGTGGTTGTCACCGGTCAGCACGGTGGCCCGGTTGCGCATCGCGGGGTCGGCGGACAGCGGCAGCAGCGCCTCGGGGCCGCCGGAGACGACGGCGGTGTCGGCGACCGCCCTGAGTCCGGCCTGCCCGGGCCGCGGCACGTCCCGGTCGGCCGGCTCGTAGATCTCCACGGCGCGCTGGCGCGGATACAGGCCCTCGACCTGCAACGGGGTGTTCTCCGCGATCCGGCCGCCGGTCATCACGGGTCCCAGCCCGGTGACCTTCCGGTACCCGGACTGCTCCAGGGTCCGCTTGACCGTCGCGGTGGGGACGTAGCCGAGCTGGTCGGGGTCGAGGTCGTTGCGGACGACGACGTAGTGCAGCCCGGCCCGGCTCAGGAAGTCGGCGAGGCCCGGGACTTCGGCGCCCGTCGCCAGGGACTGCTCGACCGCGTCCATGGCGCGCCGGTTGCCCGGGGTGCCGAAGGGGACGTAGTCCCGCTGCGCCCAGCGGGAGCCGGCGAGGACGTCGAGCGGCTGGTCGATGGGGGAGCCCCAGGTGTAGATGCCGTGCGCGGTGGCCGGGACGACGAGGGCGCGGGAGTCCGGGGAGTACTTCTCCAGCCAGTCGGCGGTGCTCTGCCAGTACCGGGGCAGTTCCCGGAACGAACCCGGGTTCAGGATCGACCCGTTGAGATACGGCAGGACGAGCCCCGGCAGCACCAGGACCGCCGCGGCCAGCGGGGCGAGACGGCGTCCGCGCACCCGCCGGGCCCCGTGTTCCGAGGAGGCGACGCCCGCCAGATGGGCCAGCCCGAGGACGAGCGCGAGCGCGAGCCCCGTCTGGAACTTGTAGATGTTGCGGAAGGGGACGAGCCCGCCGTTCAGCCAGTCCTGGACGACGCCGTGGAAGGGCGCGCCGAACGAACCGCCGTACCCGGCCAGCGTGATGAGGGCGACCGTCAGCACGGTCAGCACCAGCCACCGGCGCTCGGGCATGTCCCGTCGCGCGAGTCCGGCGAGGCCGAGACCCGCCGCGAGGGCCGAGCAGAGCACCACGAGCACCGAGGAGACGACACTCCAGCCGGCCGGCAGCCAGGCCTCGCCGAAGTGCAGATAGGCGACCCAGTTCCCGGCGCCGCGCAGGGTCTCGGTCGCGGACATGGTGGCGGTCGTGGTCTGCGAAGTCTCCACGTAGGGGAGGAAGTTCTCGCCGTAGAGGCCGAGCAGCAGCAGCGGCACCACCCACCAGGCCGTCGCCAGGAGCACCCCCGGCACCCACCAGGCGATCAGCCCGCGCCGCCGCGGCCCGCGCGGGCGCGAGAGGAGATACAGGCCGACGGGCAGCAGGGAGGCGAGCGTCGCCGCCGCGTTCACCCCGCCCATGAACGGGATGACCAGCGCCGAGCGCAGAGCGGCGACCCGGGCCGCGTACCGCTCGTCGGCCAGCGGCAGCAGCACCCACGGCAGGAAGGCGCCGGGGAGCGCGGCGGCCGAGGTGGAGCCGACGACGATGGTGAAGACCGGCCACAGCGCGTACGCCGTCGCGGCGAGCAGCCGGGACGCGGGCGTGCCGACGCGCAGCCGCTCGGCGAGGCGCAGCGCGCCCCAGAACGCGACGGACACCACGACGGACAGCCACAGCCGCTCGGCCAGCCACACCGGGAGGTGGACCAGTTCGCACAGGCCGTAGAACGGCAGCATCGGCCAGGCGTAGCCGACGTACTGGTCCTGGAGGCCGCCGAAGCCGCCCCGGTCGTGCCACAGCTGACCCAGGTCGGAGAGGAACTGCCAGGGGTCGAGTGCGACTCCGAGCTTGGTGTCGAAGGTCGTCCGGCCGGGGTGCACGGCCAGGAACAGCACGAACACCACGGCCCAGAACCCCAGCAGCCACCGCCGCGACCGCGGGCCCCGCGGGGGGCCCGCCGCGGTGGTGGCGGGGCGGACGTCCGCCGGGGGTGGAGCCTGGACCGTGCTCGTCATGGTGGACACCGCCGGAGGATGAGGAGAAGGTTCCAGGTGGCGAACTCACGCAGTCCCGGCGCCTTCGCGACGGCGGACGCGAGGAACGGCCAGTAGCGGGAGCGCGCCGAGACGACGGTGACGTCGTCGCGGGCGCGGACCTGCCGCAGGGTGGATCCGATGTGCACGGCGAAGAGGTTCTCGCCGAGGGTGTGCTTGGGCGCCTTCCCGGTACGGCGGCGGTAGCGGGCACGCGCCCGTTCGGCGCCGAGGTAGTGCCAGGGCGCCCACTCGTGACCGCCCCACGGGGAGTACCAGTTGGTGAAGGACACGTAGATCAGCCCGCCGGGCCGGGTGACCCGCACCAGCTCGCTGAGGAAGGTCTGCGGGTCGGCCACGTGCTCCAGGACGTTGGACGAGAAGCAGACGTCGGCGATCCCGTCGGCCAGCGGCAGCAGATACCCGTCGGCGACGACGGCGCCCTCCGGCGGCTTCTCGCCCAGTTCCGCGGCGTCGGGCTCGAAGAGGTACGCCTGGGCGCCGCGCCGCCGGAACTCCGCGGTGAAGTAGCCGCCCCCGCCGCCGACGTCCACGACGGTACGGCCCTGGAGGGCGCCGTACGCCTCGACCTGGTCGGCGGCGTCGCGGGCGAGCAGCGAGTAGCAGGCGGCGGGGTCGTCCTGCTCGTGCAGGAAGGCCCGGAAGAGGGCGAGGGAGCGGCGTACGGAGGGGTCCTTGAGGCCTGTACCGCTGCGGGTGCCGGTGCCGGTGCCGGTGCCGGTACCTGTACCGCTGCCGGCGCCGGCGCCGGTGCCAGTGCCCGTACCGCTGCCGGCGCCGACGCCGGTGCCAGTGCCAGTGCCCGTACCGCTGCCGGCGCCGACGCCGGTGCCAGTGCCAGTACCGCTGCCAGTGCCCGTACCGTTGCCGCTGCCGGTACCGGTGCTCCGTCCGCCGGTACGGCGCGCTGCTCCGCCGGAGGCTCTCATGGCGTCCAGCCCCTCACCGCCTCCGCGGCCACCGCTCCGAACCGGCGCACCGTGTGGTTCCAGCGGTACCGGGCGGCGTGGTCGCGGGCGGCCCCGCCCATCAGGGCGCGCCGGTCGCCGCTGAGCGCGAGCGTGCACCAGGCGGCGGCGAAGGAGGACTCGCCGCGGGCCAGCACGCCCGTCTCGCCGTCCACCACGGAGTCGCGCAGACCCGGTACGTCGAAGGCGATCGCCGGGGTCTGCCGGGTCGCCGCCTCGGTGACCACCAGGCCCCAGCCCTCGACCGCGGAGGGGTGCAGCAGCAGCCACGCCGCGCACAGCAGCCGGTGCTTCTCGGCCTCGGAGACCCGCCCGGCGAACTCGACGCCCGGCCCGGCGAGCCGTTCCAGCCCCTCCCGCTCCGGGCCCTCGCCGACGATCACCAGCCGGCCGCCGGTGACCGGGCGCACCCGTTCCCACAGCCGCAGCAGCAGGTCGATGCGCTTGTACTCGACGAGGCGGCCCATCGCCAGGAACAGCGGCTCGGGCGAGCGGGGGGCCGGCGGTCCCGGCTCCTCGACCCCGTTGTGCACGACCCGGATCCGGGCCCGCTCGACGCCGATCGCACGCAGCGCCTGTGCCGTCGACGGGGAGACGGCGACCACCAGGTTGCGGCGCTGCGCGCCGGTCAGCGCCCAGTGCTCGAGTCGTCGGCCGAGCCGTGCGGCCGGTGCCAGCGCCCCGCCGAACCGCATCCGCCACAGATCGGTGTGGACGTGGTTGACGAGGCACAGCGTGGGGCCGCGGTGCCACAGCGGGGCCAGGTACGGCATTCCGTTGCACACCTCCACCAGCAGGTCGCAGTCACCGACCTGACGCCGGAAGGCGGAGCGGGCGTGCAGATAGTGGCCGAGGTCGCCGCCCGCCGAGACGACCCGGTAGCCGCGGTAGGGGACCCCACCCGCTCGGGCGGAGCCGGGAGCGGGGGAGGCGGGGCCTCCGCACAGCAGCGTGACCTGGTGGCCGAGCCGGGTGAGTCCCTCGGCCAGCCGGTCGACGAGGAGTTCGGAGCCGCCGGCCGCGGGATTCCCGAGGTCGCGATGGGCGAGGAAGACGATGCGGCGCGGGTGTGGGGGGAGCGCCGGAGGGTACTGCGCGGAACGCGGGAACGCGTCGCGCAGCGAGGAAGGTACGTGCTGGGGCATGGGTGCTCCAACTCGTCTCAGGGTGCGGAACTCAGCGTGGGGGGAGCTGGGTGGAGCGGGTGCCTGTCTCGGTTCTGCGGGTCGGGCTCTGGCGTTCGGCCGGGTTCGTGGGGGATTGCGGGGGCGGTCCGTGGTGGGGTGTGAGCGGGCTGTGTTCGGGTGGGGTGGACAGTTTTCGCCTGACGGTTCGATGCTGCTACTCACCGACGTGACAATTTCCGGGGTTTGTGGAGCCGGCGGCACATCACTTCGTGAGGGTCGAAGGGGAGGAGCCGGGCGAATCGGGACGTGCTCGCCCGCGCAGCACCAAAACGGCACCCGTGGCGGCGAGCAGGAGGCCCAGTACCGCGGAACCCGCCGGCAGCGTCCGCCCCAGCATGCGCAGTTGGCCGCTCTCGTCCTTCGCCTGCCGCACCTGCTCCCGCTGGGTCCTCGGGGTGAACGCGAGCTTCTCGCTGTCCAGGAGCACCGCCGCGTCCTTCGCGGCGCCGGGGGCGCGCAGCGTCTTGCGCGGGCCGACCTGCGCGTAGAGCACGCGGCCGGTGCTCTGGTCCACGACGAGTTCGACGAGGTGGTTGGCGTACCACTCCTCGGCGAGGACCTGGCTGCGCCCGGGCAGGCCCACGACGGCGCCCGGCACGAGGCGGGTCCCGGTCCGGGTCGCGGGCACGGTGCCGGTGAAGCGGTAACCCTCGTACCCCTGGACCTTCCTGGTGTCCCGGTAGTGCAGGGTGACGGTCCCGCCGAGCGAGTTGTCCCACCAGCGGTAGTCGCGTTTCTGCACGTCGAAGGGGAACTTGAGGTAGGCCTCGCCCTCGATGCGCGGCTTCTCCCGGCAGCAGTGCACGGGCGTGTTGGTCCTGCGGTCGGTGACCCACCGGTGCGGCATGAACTCCAGCGCGTCGTGCGGGTCGGCCGCGGGCAGCGACTGGTCCGTGTCGACCGTCGTCGTCACGTCCCAGACCGCCCTGCCGCTGCGCTCGCTGTCGGCGACGTCGCCGCGCACCCGCTGGGTGACGGTGATCCGCCGGCCCGGTACGGTCCTGACCTTCTCGACGTCGAAGACTCTGCCGGTGCCGGTGTAGATCGCGGTGGTGTCGATGTCGACGGGGTTGACGGCGGCGCGCGGCTGCACGTACCAGGCGAGCATCGGGGCCAGTACCAGCAGGAAGGTGCCGAGGCCCAGCAGGATCAGGGAGACGGCGACCGGCGGGTGCGGCCCGAAGAACCTCCTTGAGGGGTGGCGGTCGGCAGACGGGCGGGCGGTCCGGCGCATCCGGGCACTCCAGTGGCTCGGGTTCGGCTCGGCACACGCGTGGTTCGGGGTGATACGCGCTGATACGCGTGCGTCGACACCGGGAGGGAAAGTGCACGTGCGGTATGGGCCGGGAACCGTAGGCGCACCCTTGACGAAGTGTCAATGCATTGTCGAGACTGGGCACTTGCCGGACGGGGCCGGCGTGGGGCAGGACCGCACGGCCTGGCCGGTGCGGGCGACCGGGGTGGGGACGACCTCCGACAGAGAGGCTGACCCTGCGATGTCCAGACTGCTCGCCGCCGCGCTGACCGTCGTGGCCGCCGCCGCCCTCGCCGTGGGCGCCGCCCTCGGCATCGTGGCGCTGCTCGACGCGACCCCGGACCAGCCGAACAGCCCGCTGATCACGTACGAGCATGCCGCCCGGGAGCACTGACCGTGACCTCCCGCCCAGGAACGGGAACGGTCACCGCGCGCTCGGCCTGGCGTGACGTTCCGCGCCTGAAGGTACGGCAGTTCGCCGCCCTGGCGTTGGCGGAGGCGCCGGTGCTCGCCGAGGAGATCCTGCGCGAGATCCGCCGGGAGTACCCGCAGCTGCCCGTCGTCCTGGACGACTCCGGCGAACCGATGGCGCTGATCGGCATCCGCCGCGCGATCGAGGTCTTCGTCCAGCACCTGGAGACCGCCGAGGGCCGCCCGCGCGTCCACCCCGAGGTCTTCCAGGAGTTCGGCCGCGGGGAGGGCCTGAACGGCCGCAGCCTCGACTCCCTCCAGGCGATCTACCGGCTCGGGGTGCGCCTCGCCTGGCGCCGGTTCGCCGAGATCGGGCAGCGGGTCGAGATCCCGCCGCCGGCGATGTACGAGCTGGTCGACGCGGGCTACGAGTACCTCGACGGGCTGGTCGACCAGTCCGTCCGCGGGTACGCCGAGGCCGCCGCCCGCCAGGCGGGGGAGCGCCTGCGGCTCCAGCGCCGGCTGATGGAGCTGCTCCTCGCCGAGCACAGCCGGGGGGACCCCACCGACGCGCTCGCCGAGCGCGCCGCCCGGATCGGCTGGCCGCTGCCCGCCAGGGTGGCCGTCGGGGTGCTGGTGCGCCCGGCCCGCGAGGCCGTCGCCCCCGCCGTGGGCCAGGGTGTCCTCCTCGACATGGAGTACGAGCAGCCCCGCATGGTCGTGCCCGAGCCCGACGCGGCGGGCCGGCCGGAGCTGCTGCACCGCGCGCTCACCGGCTGGGCGGGCGCGATCGGGCCGCCGGTGCCGCTGGTGGACGCGGCGAAGTCGCTGCGCTGGGCGGAGGCGGCGGTACGGCTGATGGAGCGGGGGCTGCTGCCGGGCGGCGAGGTGCTGCACTGCACGGAGCACACCGAGGCGCTGGTTCTCCTCCAGCCCGAGGAGCTCATCGACGACCTCGCGCTGCGCTGCCTGGCTCCCCTCGCGCACTGCGGTCCGACGCACGGCCGCCGCCTCGCGGAGACGATGCTGGCGTGGCTGGAGACCCGCGGCGGCGCCCCCGAGGTCGCCGCCCGGCTCGGGGTCCATCCGCAGACCGTCCGCTACCGCCTCCGCCAGATCAGGGAACTGTGGGGCGACGAGGTCGACGACCCGGACCGCCGGTTCGAACTGGAACTCGTCCTGCGGGCCCAGCGGTTACGGGGCGAGGTGGGGGCACCGCGAGACAGACGGTGACGGTCCCGACCGGCCCGGGCCTCCGCCCGGGCCCCGTCCCCCACCCCGCCCATTGCCCGGCCCACCCCATTATGACTAGCCTGTGTTCGTCATCCCGATCGTCTGTTGAAATATCGAACACAAGGGAGGGGCCGCTCGTGGGACGCCTCGTACCTGCCGTGACCCGCGCTCTCGACATACTCGAGCTCTTCCTGGACGGAGACGGCACGCTCTCCGCGCCCGACATCGTGCGCAGACTCCAGCTGCCGCGCACCACCGTGCACGAGCTGGTCACCACGCTCGCCGCACGCTCGTACATCGTGCAGGTGCCGGGCCAGCCCGGACGCTACCGGCTCGGGGTGCGGCCGTACCAGCTCGGCAGCCGGTACGCCGAGCAGCTGGACCTCGCGGCCGAGGGCCAGCAGGTCGCCCGCTCCGTCGCCGAGACCTGCGACGAGACCGTGCACGTGGCGATCCTGGAGGGCACCGACGTCATCTACATCGCGAAGGTGGACTCCACGCACGCCGTGCGCATGGTCTCCGCCGCCGGACGCCGGCTGCCCGCGCACTGCACCTCCGTCGGCAAGATGCTGCTCGCCTCGCTCCCCGATTCCGAACTGAGCTCGCGCGTCCCGGGCGACTCGGCGCTGCCCGCGATGACGCCGAACAGCATCACCGATCCCGCCGTCCTGCGCGAGGCCCTCGCCGAGATCCGCCGGCGCGGTGTCGCCGTGGAGAACCGGGAGTCCAACCCGGACGTCAGCTGTGTCGCGGCCCCGGTGCGGGACCGCACGGGGCAGGTCGTCGCCGCGCTCTCCATCTCCGTCCCGATGATCCGCTGGAGCGACGACCGTCTCGGCGAGCTGGAGCAGCTGGCCGCGAAGGGCGCCGCCGAGCTGTCCGAGCGGCTCGGCCACCGGAGCGTGG
This sequence comes from Streptomyces sp. NPDC043867, assembly GCF_056435845.1. NCBI lineage: Bacteria > Bacillati > Actinomycetota > Actinomycetes > Kitasatosporales > Streptomycetaceae > Streptomyces > Streptomyces sp. NPDC043867. The sequence continues at coordinate 33,072 of NZ_JBWKDS010000036.1, forward strand.
GATGAGCGCCGAGGTCGCCGTCCGCGCGTACGCGGCCCTCGGTGAGGGGCCGACGTGGGACACCGCCGCGCGGCGGCTGGTCTGGGTCGACATCCTCGGCTCCCGGGTCCACACGTACGACCCGGTGACCGGCCGTGCCACGGTCATGGTCACCGAGCAGCACGTGGGCGCCGCCAAGCCGCGGGCGGGCGGCGGTCTGGTGGTCAACCTCCGCGACGGCGTGGCGCTGTACGGGCCGCCGGGCACCGGGGAGGGCTTCCGCTGGCTGCACCGCGAGCCCGTCCCCGGCCGCCGCGGCAACGACGCCGCCGTCGCTCCCGACGGCTCGCTGTGGACCGGCACCATGCGCTACGACGAGGCACCGGGCGGCGGCACGCTGTCCCGGATCGCCCCCGACGGCACCGTGCGGACCGTCCTCGACGACGTCGCCGTCAGCAACGGCACCGGGTGGAGCCCCGACGGCCGGCTGATGTACTACGTGGACTCGCCGACCCGCAGGATCGACGTCTTCGACCTGGACGGCGGGCAACTGCCCGGCGGCAGGAGGCCGTTCGCGGTGATCGAGGAGGGCGCAGGCTTCCCCGACGGGCTCACCGTCGACGCCGACGGCTGTGTGTGGGTGGCCCTGTGGGACGGCGGTGCGGTGCGCCGCTACACGCCGTCCGGCGAGCTGGACCGGGTCGTGCACCTGCCGGTTCCGCGTCCCACCGCCTGCGCGTTCGGCGGGGAGGGCCTGACCGACCTGTACATCACCACGGCCCGTACGGGACTTCGGGCGCCGCACCCGCTGTGCGGTTCGGTGCTGGTGGTCCCCGGCGCCGGGAAGGGGCTGCCGCAGCCCGCGTTCGCCGGCTAGTCCGGCCGGTCCGACTGCCCCGAAGCCCCCGCCCGGCACCGTCCGGACGGGGGTTTCGGCATGCCCGGTGTGCCCGCCCGGCGTCCGCCCCGCCGCACCCGCTCCGCGCCCGCCCCGCCGTGGCCCAACGTCCGGTATCCCGCACGTTGTTCGGAAGTTCTGCGCAAAGCATTGACGCGCACGCGCTTCGAATTTACGGTCCCGTTCGAAGTTACGAGCACCTGACGAAATCTCGAACAGTAAGGGCAGGGCATGGGACGACCTGGCCTGAATCGCAGGCACATCCTGACGGGACTGGGCGGACTGACGGTCGCGGGAAGCCTCGGCTTCGCCGCGCTCGGCACCGGCGCGGACGCACTCGCCTCCGATGCGAGCACACGCGTCCGCTACTGGAACCTCTTCAGCGGCGGCGACGGGTACAACATGATCGCGATGCTGGACGCCTTCCGTAAGGCGAATCCGGCCATCGACGTGAAGGACTCCACCCTCCAGTGGGGCAATCCCTACTACACCAAACTCGCCATGGCGGCCTCCGGGAGCCGCGCACCCGACCTCAGCGTCATGCACCTGGGACGCGTCGCCGGCTTCGCACCGGGCCGGCTCCTGGACCCCTGGGACACGGAGCTGCTCGCCAGGTACGGCATCCGCGAGGAGGACTTCAGCCCGGCGCTGTGGAAACGCGCCGTCGTCGACGGAAAGCTCTACGCGCTCCCGCTCGACATCCACGCCCAGCTGACCTTCTACCGCAAGGACGTCCTGAAGAAGGCGGGCCTCCTCGGCGACGACGGCCGGATCGTGCCGATCACCTCCACGAAGGAGTGGTTCGACGCGCTCAGGACGGCGAAGAAGGCCACCAGGCGGGGCCTGCAGACCATCGGCATCCACGCCAACGACCAGAACTTCGCCTGGTGGTTCTTCGTCACCTTCTACGCCCAGCTCGGCGGGAGCTACTTCGATCCGGCGATGACGGACGTCGTCTTCGACGAGGGCCGGGCGACCGAGGTCCTGGAGTTCCTGCGCCGGCACGTCACCGACGGGTACGCCGTCGCCGGGGCGGCCGACGCCGAGCAGTTCATGAACGGCTCGCCGTTCGTCTGGGAGGGCAACTGGTCCGTGCCCGTCTACTCCGGCGCGAAGATCGAGTACGGCGCGAGCCCGCTGCCCGCCGTCTTCGGCAGGCAGGCCACCCACGCCGAGTCGCACGCCTTCGTCCTGCCGCACCAGTCGGCCCGGGGCGGCTCCGCGAACGAGGCCGCGCACGAGCTGGCCGCCTACATCGTCAAGAACGCCGTCGCCTGGGCGGCGGGCGGCCACATCCCCGCCTACACCCCGACCCTCGAATCGGCCGCCTACCGCAAGCTCACCCCGCAGAGCGAGTACGTCTCGGCCATGGACCACCAGGCCACCGAGCCGAAGGCGTGGTTCGCGGGCTCCACCGGCACGCTCGCCGCCCGCATCGGGCCCGTCGTCGCCTCCTCCAACCTCGGCTCCACGAAACCGGCCGCGGCCGCGCACCGCATGAGGAACGTGCTCGAACAGCTGCTGGCCATGAAGAACCCGATGGACGGCCGGACCGCCGCGCAGGGAGGGACCGCATGACGACGACCAGTGCCGGGGCCGCGCTCGCCCCCGCCCCGCAGTCGGTACGTTCCGCCGACACCGGGGACACGGACAGCGTCCGGGCCCGCTTCGGCCGGGGACTCCAGCACGGCGGCTGGTTCGTCGCGCCGTTCCTCGCGCTGTTCGCCCTGTTCGTGATCTGGCCGGTCCTGCGGGGCGTCTACCTGAGTTTCACCGACGCCAACGTCTCGGGCGTCGGGGCGGGTTTCGTCGGCTGGGACAACTACCGCGAGGCCTTCGGCGACCCGCTGGTGTGGGACTCCCTCGGCCACAGCGCCTACTTCACCCTGCTGGTGGTGCCCTGCATCACCGTCCTCGCCTTCGTGATGGCGATGCTCGCCCACCACATCGAGCGCGCCAAGTGGCTGTGGCGGCTGTGCTTCTTCGCCCCGTTCCTGCTGCCGTCCACGGTCGCGGGGAACCTCTGGCAGTGGCTGTTCAACCCCGGCACCGGCATGGTCAACCACGTCCTCGGCACCGACACCCCCTGGCTCACCGAGAAGTCCACGGCGATGCTCGCCGTCGTCATCACCACCCTCTGGTGGACCGTCGGCTTCAGTTTCCTGCTCTACCTCGCCGCCCTCCAGGGCATCCCCGCGCACCTCTACGAAGCGGCGAAGCTGGACGGCGCGAACGCCTGGCACCGCATGGTGCACATCACCCTGCCGATGCTGCGCAACATCACCGGACTCGTCGTCGCCCTCCAGATCCTCGCCTCGCTCCAGGTCTTCGACCAGGCCGTCGTGATCTACGACTTCGGCCCCGGGCCCGAGGAAAGCACCCGCACCTTCGTCCAGTACACCCTCGAAGAGGGCTTCACCAGCTACCGCGTGGGCTACGCCTCCGCGATCTCCATCATCTTCTTCGTGATCATCGCGTCCGTCGCCGTCGGCCGGATGTGGCTGCTGCGCAAGCGTGAGGAGGGCGTGCGATGACCGCAACGCAGATACGGGCCGGGGCCAACTCCCGGATCAGGAAACCCTGGACCGCAAGTCAGATCGTCCTGACCCTGCTCGGGGTCGCCCTGTCCGCGGTGTGGACGGCCCCCCTGGCCTGGGCCCTGTTCACCTCGCTCAAGTCGGAGACCGAGGCCGTCGAGGTGCCGCCGCACTGGCTGCCGGAGGTGTGGACGACCCAGGCGTGGTCGGCGATCTTCGAGACCGGGAACATCACCAACTGGTTCGTGAACTCGCTCGTCGTGTCCGTCTGCGTCACGGCCGTCGTGCTGCTGGTCAGCGCGCTCGCCGGCTACGGCTTCGCGCGCACCGAGTTCCGCTTCAAGGGCCCGCTGCTGGGGCTCGTCATGATGGGCCTCATGGTGTCGCCCGCCGTTCTCGGCGTGCCGCTGTTCACCACCGTCCAGCAGATGGGGATGGTCGACACCTACTGGGGCATGATCCTGCCGCAGTGCGCGCCGGCCGCGATGGTCTACATCCTCTACAAGTTCTTCCAGGGCATCCCGCGCGAGCTGGAGGAAGCGGCGTTCATCGACGGGGCGGGCCGCTGGCGGGTCTTCTTCACCATCATCGTGCCGCTGTCGCGCCCGTCCCTCTCCGCGGTCGGCATCTTCACCTTCATCGCGTCCTGGAACAACTTCCTGTGGCCGTACATGGTGACCAACAACCCCGACCTGATGACCATGCCGAACGGCATCGCGACCGTCATGAACTCCTACGGCATCCAGTGGGCCCAGCTCATGGCCGGCGGTCTGATGGCCGGACTCCCGCTCGTCCTCGTCTTCGTCTTCTTCCAGCGCCAGATCGTCGCGGGCGTCGCCCACACGGGACTGGCGGGCCAGTGAGCATCCGCACCGCGCTGACCGCCGTACTGACGGCGGCGGCCCTCGCCCTCCTGCCGGGCACGGCGCAGGCCGCCGCCAACTACCCCGACCCGCTGCCCCTGGACGGCCAGGAGATCATCCACGATCCGACCGTCGCGCGGCTGAAGTCCGGCCAGTACGTGGCGTACTCGACCGGCGGCGTCATCGGCGCCCGCCTCTCGAAGGACCGGGTGCACTGGACGGACGAGGGCAACGCCTTCGCCGAGCCGCCGGGCTGGTGGTACGAGTACAACGACACGGGTGACCCGTGGGCCCCCGACCTCTCCTACCGGGCCGGCCGCTACTGGCTCTACTACGCCGTCTCCTCCTGGGGCACCAACCACTCGGCGATCGGCGTGGCCACCTCCCGCTCCGGCCTCCCCGGCACCTGGACCGACCACGGCAAGGTGTTCGCCTCGGAGACGACCGACTCCTGGAACGCCATCGACCCCGCGGTCGTGCGGTCCCGCGGCCGGCTGTGGATGACGTTCGGCTCGTACTGGACGGGCATCCGCATGGTCGAGCTGAACCCGCGCACGGGCAAGGCGGTACCCGGCGCCACGGTCCGCCACCTGGCGACCCGCCCCGACGCCCCGTACGCCGTGGAAGGCCCCGACATCGTCCGGCACGGCCGCTACTACTACCTCTTCGCCTCCTACGACACCTGCTGCGCGGGCGTGAACTCCACGTACAGGATCCGCGTCGGCAGATCGACGAGCGTCACCGGCCCGTACCTGGACAGCGAGGGCACCCCGCTCCTGGAAGGCGGCGGCGACCTGGTGCTGGAGGGCCACGGCAGATACGTCGGCACGGGCGGCCAGTCCGTCTTCCGCGACCGGGGACAGGACTGGCTGGCGTACCACTACTACGACGCGGAGGACGCCGGCACTCCCAAGCTCGGCCTCAACCGCCTGCGCTGGGCCGGAGACGGCTGGCCCCGCGTCACCTAGCAGCAGGGGGGCCGTACCAAGGTGCGGCCCCGGCGCGCTCAGCCACGGCGCACCCGCACCCGCCGACGAAACAAGAACACCCGTCCCGAAAGGCGACCATGCACGACACGGCACGCTTCACGCTCGACCCCGCCTTCACCGTCGGTGAGGTGAACCCCCGGATCTTCGGCTCGTTCGTGGAACATCTCGGCCGCTGCGTCTACACCGGCATCCACGAGCCCGGGCACCCCACCGCCGACGAGGCGGGCCTCCGCCAGGACGTCCTCGACCTGGTGCGGGAACTCGGCGTCACCGCCATCCGCTACCCCGGCGGCAACTTCGTCTCCGGCTACAAGTGGGAGGACTCGGTGGGCCCCGTCGAGGACCGGCCCCGCCGGCTCGACCTCGCCTGGCGCTCCACCGAGACCAACCGCTTCGGCCTGTCCGAGTACATCGCCTTCCTCAAGAAGATCGGCCCGCAGGCCGAACCGATGATGGCCGTCAACCTCGGCACACGCGGCGTCGCCGAGGCACTCGAACTCCAGGAGTACGCCAACCACCCGGCGGGCACCGCGCTGTCCGACCTGCGGGCGGCGCACGGCGACAAGGACCCGTTCGGCATCCGGATGTGGTGCCTCGGCAACGAGATGGACGGGCCCTGGCAGACCGGGCACAAGACCGCCGAGGAGTACGGACGCCTCGCCGCCGAGACGGCCCGCGCGATGCGGCAGATCGACAAGGACGTGGAACTGGTCGCCTGCGGCTCCTCGGGCCAGAGCATGGAGACGTTCGCCGCGTGGGAGGCGACCGTGCTCCAGGAGACGTACGACCTGGTCGACTACATATCCCTGCACGCCTACTACGAGGAACTCGACGGCGACCGCGACTCGTTCCTCGCGTCGGCCGTCGACATGGAGTCCTTCATCGACAACGTGGTGGCGACCTGCGACCACGTCGGCGCCCGCCTGAAGTCGAAGAAGAGGATCAACCTCTCCTTCGACGAGTGGAACGTCTGGTACCTCTCCCGGGCGGACGCCGAGGTCAGCCGGGCCGACTGGGCCGAGGCGCCGCGCCTGCTGGAGGACCGGTACACCGTCACGGACGCCGTGGTCTTCGGCTCCCTGCTCATCGCGCTGCTGCGGCACGCGGACCGGGTGACCGTCGCCTGCCTCGCCCAGCTCGTCAACGTCATCGCGCCGATCATGACGGAGCCGGGCGGGCCGGCCTGGCGGCAGACCACGTTCTTCCCCTTCGCCCAGGCCTCGAAGTACGGCCGCGGCCGGGTCCTCGACGTCCGGGTCGACTCGCCGGTGTACGAGACGAGCAAGTACGGCGAGGCCGACCTGCTGCACGCCACCGCGGTGCGCGCCGAGGACGGCTCCGTCACCGTCTTCGCGGTGAACCGCAGCCAGCGCGAACCACTGCCCCTCGAAGTCGCCCTGCACGGACTGCGGTTGACCTCGGTTGTCGAGCACAGCGCGCTGGCGGACGCCGACCCGGAGGCCAGGAACACCCTCGCCGACCCGGAGCGGGTGGCGCCGCACCCCGTCGAGGGCACGACCCTTCGGGACGGCACGCTGCACGCCGTGCTGGAGCCGCTGTCCTGGAACGTGATCCGGCTGGCCTGACCCCCGGACACCGGCCGGCGGAGCCCGCCAACGTCAGGCGGACTCCGCCGGCCGCGACACGAAGGCGGCCCAGGCGGCCGGGGAGAGCGCGAGCCGGGCCCCCTGCGGGTCCTTGGAGTCACGGACGTGGACGGTGGCGGGGGTGAGGGCGACCTCTACGCAGTCGCCGTCGCCGCTGCTGCTGTACGTCGACTTGCGCCATGCGATGGCGACCTCGACGCAATCCCCCGAACCACTGCTGCTGTAGCTGGACTTGAACCAGGTCGGTTCGCTGGTGCTCATAAGGCTCCTCGCATCCGCTGTAACAGGCTCACGGAGTCTTCGAAGGTGAGAGCTTGCGAACGCATCCTGGCATACCTCCTCTGGAGGACGCTGACCTCTTTCGAGTCGGTGAAGAGCAGGCCGCCGCGCTGGCCCTCGTTATAGGCGTACCACCTGGCGTCCGGCGTCTCCAGCAGCTGGATGGGTCCCGCCAAACCCGCATGCGACTCCCGCAGTATGGGCATGACCTGGATCTCGATGTTCCGCAGGCCCGCCATCTCCAGGACATGGAAGAGCAGTTCGCGGGTGCATTCCACTCCACCGGTGCGCCGGAGGAACAACTGCTCCTCCAGGATGAAGCTGAACGTCGTGTTCGGCCGTTCGAGGAGCAGCCGTTGACGGTTCGCGCGTGCCGCCCACTGCACATCGATCTGCTCGTTGTGCAGGGGTGGCAGCTGATCGTCGAACAGCTGCCGTGCGTACGCCTCCGTCTGCAACAACCCGGGGATCAACCGGCACTCGTAGGTACACAGTGTGATTGCCACGGCCTCCAGTCGTGCCCACTGCCGGAACCACGCCGCCAGTCCCGGCTGGCGTGCCAGGTGGCCCGCCGCCTTCCGTAACGCGCCCGTGTTGCCCAGTACCGCCTCCGCGCGGTCGACCAGCGCCGGGTCCGGCATCCGGCGGCCCAACTCCACCGACGCCACCGTGTGTTTGGAGAACCGGACCAGGTCCGCGAACTCCTCCCGGCTCAGTCCCGCATGCTCGCGCAACGCCTGGACGACCGCTCCGAACGTCCGCAGACTGTCGGACGACTCCGGCTCGCTCCCGCCCGCACCCACCGCTCCATCGACCACCACCGGTCACCTCCCGCGCCTATGGTCACGGGCAGTCACCGGTACTGTCCAGCCCGTGACCGCGTACGCTCGCGCGGCGTACGCGGCGCGGACCTGGTGAAGCGGGCCCCGGGCCCGCCAGATTGGGCGCATGAACGCACCGCCCACGCGCCCAGGCCCGGTCACCGTACGTATGTTCACCCAGCGGCTAAGCGCCACGCCCCGGGGTGCCCGGCTGGCCAGGTACCTCGCCCTGAACCAACTCCACGCCTGGGGTGTCCCGTACGGCGGCGACACCTCGGACGCCGTGGCCGTGATCGTCGCGGAGCTGGCCGCCAACGCGGTGACGCACGGACGCGTGCCGGGCCGGGACTTCGAGCTGCGGCTCTCGCTCGTCCCCGGCAGCGTCCGCGTCGAGGTCACCGACACGTGTACGGGCCCGCGTCCGCCCGGCCCCGGCGACGTACGGGCGCCGGGGCCGCTCGACGAGGCGGGGCGCGGTCTGCTGCTCGTCGGCGCGCTCGCCGACCGGTGGGAGGTGGTGGACCGGGAACCGCCGCCCGGCAAGACGGTACGGGCCGAGGTCGACCTGCCGGGCGGCGGGCGGCGCGTCAGCTCCGCTCGACGCCCAGCGTGAGCGTGCCGGTGTAACCGGCGGAGGCGGAGCTGCCCAGGGCGGTGAGGGTCAGGAGGCCGGACGAGGCGCCTCCGTCGTCGTAGACGGAGTCCTGGGCGAGGGTGGTGCGAGTGACCGTGTTGGTCGAGTACGGCGAGACCCTGGCGACCTTCGCGGTGGTCGTCTCGCTGAAGAACAGCTGACCGGTGTGGAGTTCCTGACCTCCGGTGAACGAGCCGTCCGAGGTGAGCATGACGTTCGTGTGCACCTTGACGTGGATGTGCACGCAGCGGCCCCGGTACCAGCCGGGGTAGATCGTGGTGATGTTCGCGACGCCGGCGGAGTTCGTCAGTACGCCGCCGCGCAGGAAGGTGCCGTCGTCCGGTTCGTCGTGGCCGTTGTTGCCGACGAAACCGGAATACTCGCCGAGGGCGTCGCTGTGCCAGATCTCGACCAGCGCGTTGCCGAGCGGGACGCAGGTGTCGTCGTCGACGACGGTGAGCGCCAGCTTGAGCGGGACGCCCGCCTTGCCCTCGGTGACGTCGGCGCGGACGAGCTGTCCGTCGAGGTAGTAGGGGCCTTCGGTCATCTCCTTCGTGAGGGTGCAGACGGCCGCGGCGGCCGCGGGAGCCGCATCGGCCGTGGGGGTTCGGGGCGCGGCGGCGCCCACGGTCAGGGCGGCGGCCGTGGCGCCGGTGGCGATCAGTACGGTCCGGCGCCCGATCGGGCTGGTGCTCGAAGTGTCTGTCATGAACACGGCACCGTAGAAGCGGAAGCTGTCCGCGGGCTGTCAGTTCGGCAAAGTGACGCTTCGTCAAGTGCGTTGCAGGACAGGCAAGTTGAAGTCGTTGACGTTCGTTGCTGCGTGAACCATTGACGCGCAAGGGGTTCGATTCTACGTTCCGTCCGAAGTCACGATCGCCGTTCGAAATAGCGAACGGATAGCCGTGTCCCCCACCTCAAGGAGCGTCAGCGTGAGCCGCACCTCCCGCACCTCCCGCAGGACCGCACTCCTCTCCCTCCCCGCCGCGGTCCTGCTCGCCCTCGTCCCGAGTACGGCCTCGGCCTACCCCAACCCCGGCACGGTCACCGGCAGTGTCGTCGTGCACGACCCGACGATGGTCCGCACCTCTGCCGGCCGCTACCTGCTCTACGCCACCGGAGGCGGGCTCGGCTTCCGGAGCTCCACCGACCGCGTCGCGTTCAGCTCGGGATCCGACGCCTTCACCACCAAACCCGGCTGGTGGTCGTCCTACGCCACCGAGGCCTGGGCGCCCGACATCTCCTACCACGGCGGCAAGTACCTGATGTACTACGCCGTCTCGACCTTCGGGTCGAACAGGTCGGCCATCGGCCTCGCCGCCTCGACGACCGGGCTGCCGGGCTCCTGGACCGACTACGGGACCGTCTACACCTCCACCACCGCCAGCGACTACAACGCCATCGACCCGAACCTCTTCGTCGACGACGACGGCAAGTGGTGGCTCTCGTTCGGCAGTTGGTGGACCGGCCTCAAGATGATCCGGATCGACCCGGCGACCGGCAAGCAGCTGGCAGGCAGCACGACCCGCTACTCGATCGCGTCCCGCCCCACCGGCACGAAGGCCGTCGAGGCGCCCTTCGTCGTCAAACGCAACGGCTACTACTACCTGTTCGCCTCGTACGACACGTGCTGCAACGGCACCGGCTCCACGTACAAGGTCAAGGTCGGCCGGGCCACCAGTGTCACAGGTCCCTACTACGACAAGAACGGCGTCGCCCTGACGAACAACGGCGGCACCCCCGTCCTGGAGTCGCACGGCCGGTACATCGGCCCCGGCGGCCAGTCGGTCATGGCGGACTCGGACGGCGACCTGATCGTCTACCACTACTACGACGGCAACGACAACGGGACGCCCAAGCTCGGCGTCAACCTCCTGAACTGGAGCAGCGGATGGCCCGTCGCCTACTGACCCTGCTGGCGGCGCTCCTGCTCGCCCTGTCCCTCGGGCAGTCCCCGGCGAGCGCCGCCACGTTCACCAACCCCGTCAAGGCGGTCAAGGGGGCCGACCCCTGGATCACGTACCACGACGGCAACTACTACCTGGTGACGACGAGCTGGAGCAGCGTCATCACCATGCGCAGGTCGGCGACGCTGGCCGGGCTCGCGACCGCGCCGAGCGTGCAGGTCTGGCAGGGCGACGCCGCCTCGCGGTGCTGCAACATCTGGGCACCGGAGCTCCACTACTCCGGCGGCCACTGGTACCTGTACTACGTCGCGGGACAGAACGTCTCCGACTACGTGCCGACCCAGCGCACCCACGTCCTGGAGAGCGCGGGCGCCGACCCCATGGGCCCGTACACCTACAAGAACCGGCTGAACAGCGCCTGGATGCTCGACCCCACGGTGGCGAGCGTCAACGGCGGTCTGTATCTGTTCGGCAGCGCGAACGGCGGCGGGACCCAGAACATCGTCGCGGCCCGGATGTCCAACCCGTACACGGTCAGCGGCTCCTTCTCCACCATCTCCACGCCGGTCCACTCCTGGGAGAAGTCGGGCGGCCCGGTGAACGAGGGGCCGGAGATCCTCCAGCGCAACGGCAGGACGTACCTCGTCTACTCGGCGAGCGGCTGCTGGACCGCCGACTACAAGCTCGGTCAGCTCGCGCTCACCGGCCCGGACCCGCTCGCCGCCTCGTCCTGGACGAAGAAGACGACCCCGCTCTTCCAGCGCAACGACGCGGCCGGCGTGTACGGCCCGGGGCACAACGGCTTCTTCACCTCACCCGACGGCACCGAGAGCTGGATCGTCTACCACGCCAACGACTCCGCCTCCGAGGGCTGCGACAACGGGCGCACGACCCGGGCGCAGAAGTTCACCTGGAACGCCGACGGCTCGCCGGACCTCGGTACGCCGGTGGCGCTCGGCGCGGCCCTGACGGGACCCTCCGGGGAACCGTCGTCCGCCGCGACGGCCTACACCCTCACCAACCGCAACAGCGGCAAGTGCCTCGGGGTGGAGGGGAGTTCGACCGCGGACGGCGCCGACGTCCGGCAGTACACGTGCGGCGGCGGCAACAACCTGAAGTGGCGCGTCCAGGACCAGGGGGACGACACCAGCCGGCTGGTCAACGTCGCCTCCGGGAAGGTGCTCGACACCGCCGACTGTTCGAGCGCCGACGGAGCCGACCTGCGCCAGTGGTCCTGGCTCGACAACACCTGCCAGCGCTTCCGGTTCGTCGTCACGGACGGCGGCTTCGTGCGGGTCGTGAACCAGGCCGGCGGCAAGGTCGCCGACGTCGCCGACTGCTCCACGGCCGACGCCGCCGACGTACGGCAGTGGTCGTGGCTGGGGAACACCTGCCAGCAGTGGAGACTCACCCCGGCTTAGCGTGCGCGGGAGGAAGGCGGTGGTCGCCTCCCGCCCCGTCGCTAGGGCCTGTCGTTTGGATCATGCCGGCGTCGCGGGGTCTGGCACGCACATCTGCGGCGTTGTCGTCGGTCGCCGACGCTCCGCGTCGACTCCCTCCTCCGCCTTGCAGCTGTACGCGCCAGACCCCGCTCGGGTCGGTCAGGACGAACCGTCGGTCATAGCCAGCCTGATCCAAACGACAGGCCCTAGCCGACCTGGTGGTACACGGGGCCGGCCGCCGGCCAGCCGGCGGGCTGGGGCTGGGCCTGCGGCGGCTGGGCGGGCGGCGGCTGGGTGTAGCCCCTGACCTGGGCGGCGGTCAGTCCTCCCGCGGCGCCCAGCCCCGTCGCCCTGCCACCGTACGAGGTGTCCGCGCCGCCGTACGAGGTGTCCGTGCCGCCGTACTGCGGAGCCTGCGCGGCGGCGGCCGGGCCGGGCATGCCGGTCTGGGCGACGGCCGTCAGACCCCCGGCGGGCGCCGGTGCCATCGCGGGCATCGCCGCCGCCGGGGCCGGCATCACCGCGGCCGGTGCCGGGGCCGGTGCGAGGCCCGGCATGGCGCCGGGAGCCTGTCCGGGCCAGGCGTCGGCCTGCGCCGCAAGGCCCTGCGTGCCCGCCCCGTTCGTGGCGCCGACCAGCCGGTCCACCGCCGCCGTGCCCGAGCTGTAGCTGATGCCCTGCTCGGGCACGGCGGCTCCCCTCCTGGTCCCGTAGAGCACCTGTTCCAGGCCGGACACCAGGCGACGCACGTCCACCTGGGGGCGCACCACGAGCCGCAGGAAGCGGCTGGACGAGCCGATCTTGTTGCCGCACTCGCGGACCAGGATGCGGTGCTCGGTGAGCAGCCGGTCCCGGACCACGGTGCCCTCCGCGCCCACCGGCAGCCGCACGAAGAGGAAGTTGCCCTGCGACGGGTAGACCGTCAGGCCGGGCAGGGCGGAGAGGTGGCGGGCCATGTCGAGCCGGTCCCGGCGGACCATGTGCAGGCTCTCCAGGTACTCGGCGCCGTGCTCCTTGAGCATGAACACCACCGTCTCCGCGAAGGAGTTCAGGTTCCACTTGGGCAGCATGGTGCGGACCTTGCCGGCGAGCGCCGGGTTCGCGACCAGGTAGCCGAAGCGGATGCCGTGCAGGCCGAAGTTCTTGCCGAGGCTGCGCAGCACGATGACGTTGGGCCGCATCACGGCGTCCTCGACCACGCTGGGCTCGGACTCGGCGTCGGCGAACTCCAGGAACGACTCGTCGATGATGACCAGGTCCAGGTCGGCCATCGCGTCCATGAACTGCACGACCGAATGCCGCGGCAGGAAGCCGCCGTCGGGATTGTTCGGGTTGCAGATGACGGCGACGCGCGAGCCGCGGGCGCGGATGAACTCCGCGTACTGGGCGAGGTCGAGGGCGAAGCCGCTGGACTCCTGCAACGGGAACATGTCGACGCGCTTGCCGGTCTCCATCGGCTGGTCGGTCCACCGGCCGAAGGTGGGGACGGGAATGGCGAGCGACTCCCGCACCAGCAGATGGTCGATCCAGGTGATGAGCTCCGTCGAACCGTTGCCCATCGCCACGCACTGCGGCGGCAGCCTGAGCAGGCTGCACAGCTCGGCCGTGATGGTGTCCGCGCTGCTCGGGTAGTACGTGATGATCTCGCGCAGCCGCCCGGCCAGCTCGTCGAACATGGCCGGTGTGGGGAAGTACGGGTTGCACGGGATGCAGAAGTCCACCGGGCCGGCCCCGTCGCCCTCACGCGTCAGCGCGGCCATCGAGGGGCTGTGCGCCGCCGTGCTGCGGAACAGCGAGGTGACGTTGTCGGCCATGGAACCTCCGTAGGGGGCGGGCCCGGTGGGGAGGTCCGGCCCGCCGTCTTGGGCGGCCCGTGCGGGGGAGCACGGGCCGCCCTCTCATACGGACACGGAGGTGGCGCTGTTCAACTCGTGTGTGTTCGGTGAGAGTCCGGCACCCGGGGCAACCGAAGGGCCTCGAGAGGCGTCAGGTGCCCGGGAGCCGTCGTGGTGCGGTGCGTCGCGGGGACCGTCAGGCCCCGAACGAGTGCACCGTCGTCGTCCGGTACGTCTGACCGGGCCGCAGCACCGTGGACGGGAACGACGGCTGGTTCGGCGAGTCCGGGAAGTGCTGCGTCTCCAGGCACAGCGCGTCGCCCTGCCGGTAGATGCGGCCCCCGGTGCCGACGAGCGTGCCGTCCAGGAAGTTGCCGGAGTAGAACTGGAGCCCCGGCTCCGTCGTCGCGATCTTCAGGGTGCGGCCGGAGGACGGGTCCCGCAGGGCGGCGACCTGCACGGGCCTGGCCGTGCTGCCCTTGTCCAGCACCCAGTTGTGGTCGATGCCCTTGCCGTACAGCAGCTGCTGGTCGGCCTCCCGGATGTCCTCGCCGACGGTCTTGGTCCGGCGGAAGTCGAAGGGGGTGCCGGCGACCTTCGCCAGCTCGCCGGTGGGGATCAGACCCGAGTCGACGGGGGTGTAGCGGGAGGCGGCGATGCTCAGCTCGTGGTCGTAGACCGAGCCGCTGCCCTCGCCCGCCAGGTTCCAGTACACGTGGTTGGTGAGGTTGACGACGGTGGCCTTGTCGGTGGTGGCCGCGTAGTCGATCCGCCAGTCGCCGTGCCGGGTCAGGGTGTAGGTGACCTTGACGCGGAGCGTGCCGGGGTAGCCCATCTCGCCGTCGACGCTCGTGTGGTGCAGCACCAGTCCCACGTCGGAGCCGGAGGTGAAGCCCTCGACGTCCCAGACCCGCTTGTCGAAGCCCTTGGCCCCGCCGTGCAGGCTGTTCTCCCCGTCGTTGACGGACAGCTGGTACGCCTTGCCGTCGAGCGTGAACCTGCCCTTGGCTATGCGGTTGCCGTACCGGCCGATGAGCGCGCCGAAGTACGGACTGGAGGCGACGTAGTCCTCGATGTTGTCGAAGCCGAGGGACACGTTCTTGTGGCGGCCGTGCCGGTCGGGAATCTCCAGGGACTGGACGATGCCGCCGTACGACAGGACCTTCAGCCGCGTGCCGCCGTTCTCCAGCGACCAGCGGTGGACCTTCGTGCCGTCGGCGAGCTTGCCGAAGAGTTCCTTCACCGGCTTCCGGCCGGCCGCGCCGTGGGCCGTGCCGGCCGTGGCGGCGGTGAGTCCCGCGGCGGCGGCCGCCGCGATGACGGTGCGTCTGCTTGCTTCCATGTGCGGCTCCCTCTGGTTGCGGCTCGGTTCGCCTCCGGGGCGCCCCGGCCGGTGCCGGGCCGACGACCGTGCTCGGCCCTGCGGGCCTTCGCGCGTTCGCCGTCCCGGCACCGACGCGCCCCTTCGGCTCTCTCGCCTGCTTACGAACCGACCTTGCGCTTGTTCCACACGTCGAAGCCGACCGCGGCCAGCAGGACCAGGCCCTTGATGACCTGCTGCCAGTCGCTGCCGACGCCGACGAGGTTCATGCCGTTGTTCAGCACGCCCAGGACGACGCCACCGATGATCGCGCCGAGGACCGTGCCCACACCGCCGCTCATCGACGCACCGCCGATGAACGACGCGGCGATCGCTTCGAGTTCGAAGTTCACGCCCGCCTTGGGAGAGGCCGCGTTGAAGCGGGCCGCGAAGACCAGGCCCGCCAGGGCCGCGAGCATGCCCATGTTGAGGAAGACCAGGAAGGTGACCTTCTTGTCCCGCACACCGGACAGCTTGGCCGCGGGAAGGTTGCCGCCGATCGCGTACACGTGGCGTCCGATGACGGCGTTGCGCATCACGTAGCCGAAGCCGACGACGAGGACGCCGAGGATGATCAGCACCACGGGGGCGCCCTTGTAGCTGGCCAGCATCATCGTGACCGTGAGGACCGCCGCGACCAGCGCGACGAGCTTCAGCAGGAAGAGCTTGGCGGGCGGCACGTCGAGCGCGAACTCCTGCTGCCGCCTGCGGTCACGGACCTCCTGGATCACCACGAAGGCGATCACGGCGAAGCCGAGCAGCAGCGTGAGGTTGTGGTAGTTGGTGTCCGGGCCGACCTCGGGCAGGAAGCCGTTGGCGACCTTCTGGAGGCCGTCGGGGAACGGGCCGAGCGTCTGGCCCTCCAGGAAGATCTCCGTCAGACCGCGGAACAGCAGCATCCCGGCGAGGGTGACGATGAACGACGGTATGCCGAGATACGCGATGAAGAACCCTTGCACCGCCCCGGCGACCGCGCCCAGCGCCAGGCACAGCACCACGGCGACCGGCCAGGCCACGTCGTGCTCGACCATCAGCACCGCCGCCACCGCGCCCACGAACGCCGTGAGCGAGCCGACCGACAGGTCGATGTGGCCGGCGATGATGACGAGCATCATGCCGATCGCGAGGATCAGGATGTAGCTGTTCTGCAGGACCAGGTTGGAGACGTTGCGCGGCAGCAGCAGGTCTCCGTCGGTCCACACCGCGAACAGGACGACGATCAGTCCGAGAGCGATCAGCATCCCGTACTGCCGCATGTTGCGGCGCATGCCGTCCATGATCAGCTGCAGCAGGCCGTCGCCCTCCGCCGGTCCGCCCTTGCCGGCGGGAGCCGGCGCGGGGCTCTTGGCGGTCACATTCGTGCTCATCCCTCTTACCTCTTGTCCTTCGTCATCTGGCGCATCAGCACTTCCTGCGTGGCCTCGGCCCGCGACACCTCACCGGTCAGCCGGCCCGCCGCCATCGTGTAGATGCGGTCGCACATGCCGAGCAGCTCAGGCAGCTCGGAGGAGATGAAGACGACCGCCTTGCCCTCGGCGGCCAGCTTGTCGATGACCGTGTAGATCTCGAACTTGGCGCCCACGTCGATCCCGCGGGTCGGCTCGTCGAGGATCAGCACGTCCGGGCCCGCGAAGATCCACTTGCTGAGGACGACCTTCTGCTGGTTGCCGCCCGACAGCTTGCCCACCGGTTCGAAGACGGTGGGCGCCTTGATGTTCATGGACTTGCGGAAGCCCTCGGAGACCTGACGCTCCTCGTGCTCGTCCACGATGCCGCGCCGGGAGACCTTCCCGAGGGCGCTGAGCGAGATGTTGCGGTTGATCGTGTCGATGAGGTTGAGGCCGTAGTGCTTGCGGTCCTCGGTCACGTACGCGATGCCGTGCTTCACCGCCTCGGGCACGCTCTTCGTACGGATCTCCGCGCCGTCCTTGAGGACCGTGCCGCCCGCGTACCGGCCGTAGGTGCGCCCGAAGACGCTCATCGCCAGCTCGGTGCGCCCGGCGCCCATCAGTCCCGCGATCCCGACGATCTCCCCGCGCCGCACGGAGATCGACACGTCGTCGACCACCTTGCGCTGCTGGTCGATCGGGTGGTGCACGGTCCAGTTGCGGATCTCCAGGGCCGGTGCCGCGCCCGCCTCGGGCCGGTGCGGGGTGCGCTCCGGGAAGCGGTGGTCGAGGTCGCGGCCGACCATGCCGCTGATGATCCGGTCCTCGGTGGTCTCCGGCGCCTTCACGTCGAGCGTCTCGATGGACCGCCCGTCGCGCAGGATCGTCACCGAGTCCGCGACCCGCTCGATCTCGTTGAGCTTGTGCGAGATGATGATCGAGGTGATGCCCTCGTCCTTGAGACCCAGGATGAGGTCGAGCAGCTTGCCGCTGTCCTCGTCGTTCAGAGCCGCCGTCGGCTCGTCGAGGATCAGCAGCTTCACCTTCTTGGAGAGCGCCTTGGCGATCTCGACGAGCTGCTGCTTGCCCACACCGATGTCGGCGACGCGCGTGTCGGGGTGTTCGGCCAGCCCGACCCGCCGCAGCAGTTCGCTCGCGTGCTTCAGCGTCTCGCTCCAGCTGATGAACCCGCGCGTGGCGTGTTCGTTGCCGAGGAAGATGTTCTCCGCGATGGAGAGATACGGCACCAGCGCAAGCTCCTGGTGGATGATCACGATGCCCTGCTGCTCGCTCGCCCGGATGTCCTTGAACCGGCAGGTCTCCCCTTCGAAGAGGACCTCCCCGTCGTAGGTCCCGTGCGGGTGGACGCCGGAGAGGACCTTCATCAGGGTCGACTTGCCGGCGCCGTTCTCCCCGCAGATGGCGTGGACCTCGCCCGGGCGGACGCTCAGAGAGACGTCCGACAGCGCCTTGACGCCGGGAAAGGTCTTGACGATCGAGCGCATTTCCAGGACGGGTCCCGCCATGGTCGTGCCTACCAATCCTTGAGTACGCGGCGGTTAGTTGAGGTCGCTTTCCTTGATGTAGCCGGAGTCGACGACGGTCTCCTTGTAGTTGGACTTGTCGACGTTCACCGGGTCGAGGAGGTAGGCGGGCACGACCTTCGCGCCGTTGTCGTAGGTCTTGGTGTCGTTGACCTCGGGCTTCTTGTCGTTGAGCACCGCGTCCACCATCTGCGCGGCCACCTCCGCGAGCTTGCGGGTGTCCTTGTAGACGGTCTGCGTCTGCTCACCGGCGATGATCGACTTCACCGAGGCGACCTCGGCGTCCTGGCCCGTGACGATCGGCAGCGGCTTGCTCTTGCTGCCGTAGTCGTCCGACTTGAGCGCGGACAGGATGCCGATCGAGATGCCGTCGTAGGGCGAGAGCACCGCGTCCACGCGGCCGTTCTTGTACGCCGAGGTCAGCAGGTCGTCCATGCGCTTCTGCGCGGTGCCGCCGTCCCAGCGCAGCGTGGTGACCTGGTTGAGCTTCGTCTGGCCGGACTTGACGACCAGCTGCTTCTTGTCGATGTACGGCTGGAGGGCGTTCATGGCGCCCTGGAAGAAGTACTTGGTGTTGTTGTCGTCGTTCGAGCCCGCGAACAGCTCGACGTTGAACGGGCCCTTCTTGCTGCCGTCCTTCAGGCCCAGCTTGTCGACGATGTAGCCGCCCTGGAGCTCGCCGACCTTCTCGTTGTCGAACGAGGCGTAGTAGTCGACGTTCTTGGTGCCGAGGATGAGGCGGTCGTAGGAGATCACCGGGATGTCCGCGTCGGCCGCCTGCTGGAGCACGTTGTCCAGCGACTTGTTGTCGATCGCCGCGACGATCAGGGCCGAGACGCCCTGCGTGATCATGTTCTCGATCTGCGAGACCTGGGTGTCGGGGTCGTCCTCGCCGTAGACCAGCTTCGTCTTGTAGCCGGCCGACTTCAGGTTCTTCTCGACGTTCGCGCCGTCGGCTATCCACCGCTCGGAGGACTTGGTCGGCATCGCGATGCCGACGGTGGAGCCCTTGGCGCTCTTGTCCTTGGACTCGCTGCCGCCCTCGCTGTCCTGCCCGCAGGCCGAGAGGGTGAGGGCGAGGGAGGCGGCGGTGGCTACGGAGGCGAGCACTGCTCTGCGATTGCGCATGATCATCTTCCTTGATGTCCGGGCGGGGCTCGGTCGGGCGGTACGGGGGCGGTGCGAGGAGCGACCGAGACGAGGTGTGTGGGATTGTGTGCGGCTGCGTGGTCTTTTGTGAAGGGCTGAGTTCAGAACGTTACGACGGAGTTGCGAACCGCCTGAGCGGGCCGGGCAGCCGGGACCCGAGCGGCGCCATGTCGCCGTCCGCGCCGTGCCGCGCGAGCAGGTCCAGGGCCAGCCGGCCGCGCCGCACCCGCTCCCGGGCGGTGTCCAGCGTCACGTCCCGCAGGTGGGCGCCGTAGGGGTAGATCGCCGGCGCCTTGGACAGGCCGAACTTGAGGTAGAGCGGGGCGCCGCGCCGGATCAGCTCGGCGACCTCGTACATGCGCACATAGCCGCCGAGATCGTCCGGGGCCTCTATGTACATGTCCATCGGGGCGGCGGACGCCCGGCGGATCTCGGTGAGGTGGTCGAGCGTCAGGTCGCTGGGCACATTGACGGAGTCCGCGCCGAGCTGCTCGTACACGGCGTACGCGGCCGGGTTGACCGGGCCGATCAGCGCCGAGACCTTCAGGGTGGTGTCCGCCGGGATGAGGCCGGCCCCGCGGGCCCGGTGCAGCGTCCACAGCACACCCTCGTCGGCGACGAGCAGGCACGTGACGCCCAGCTCCGTCGCCCGGACGGCGTCCTCGACGCAGCCGGCCACCGCGTCGTGACCCCGGGCGCGCAGCCCGCCGCCGCGGGAGTCCGTGCGCACGGAGCCCCCGATGTCCCAGGTGCCGCGCGGGCCGGTGAACAGGCACAGTTCGATGTCGCGTTCACCGGTGGACTCGACCATCTCGGTGATCTCGGCGTCGGTCAGCATCCACACGCCGCTGCCCTGGCTGATCCGGTGGATCGGCACGTCGAGCCGCGAGGACTCCTTGAGGACCACCGCGAGCGCCTCGGGCCCTTCGACGGAGGGAACCTCGGTGCGCCAGCGGCCGCCGCCCGGGAAGGTGTGCGGAGAGGCGTCGGCGGGGGAGAGGGCGGGCGCGGCCATGCCGAGTGCGGTGAGCGCCTGCTCGCCGGGTCGACGGGGCGCCGCAGGGGGAGCGTCGGTCACAAGCTGTCCTTCAGGTTCGATATTTCGGACGAAGTTCGTGGCATTGGGTGTACGCCGGTACGAAGCGTCAGGGTCTTTCGTACCGGCGTACGGCTCAGGGACGCAGCAGGACCTTGCCGACCTCCGGGTCGCCGGACCCCACCAGCTCGATGGCCCGGGGGAACTCGGCGAGCGGCAGCTCGTGCGTGACCAGGGGCAGCGGGTCGAGCAGTCCGGCGCCGAAGACCCGCACCGTGTGCGCCCAGGCGTCCGGCGGCGCCCCGAACACGGTGTGCACCTCCAGCTGCCGTACGACGAGATCGGTGGGGTCGAGGCCCTCGGCGCCCGGGGCCGGGATGCCGGTGAGGACCAGGCGTCCGCCGCGCCGCAGCAGGGAGGCGGCGGTGCGCGCGGCGGACGCCGACCCGGCGGTCTCGATCACGACGTCGAAGTCGCCGGGCAGTTCCTCGTCCCGGGTGCGGAAGCCGGTGGCGCCGAAGTCCCGCGAAAGCCCCTCCCGGTCCCGGCGGGTGCCGACCACGAGCAGCTCCGCGGGCGAACCCGCGTGCAGGAACTGCACCGCGAACATCCCGAGGGTGCCGGTGCCGACCACGGCCACCCGCTCGCCGGGCCGCGCGTTCGCCTTCAGCGCCGCCGCCGCGATGCAGGCGGCCGGCTCCAGGAGCGCGGCGGCCGTCAGGTCGGCGTCCTCGGGCAGGACGTGGAGCAGCCGGGCCGGTAGGGTCAGCGTCGACGCCATCGCGCCGGGCTGGGTGAAGCCGGTCTCCTCGTAACCCGCCGTGCACAGGGTGGTCTCGCCCGCGTGGCAGCGGTCGCACACCTGGCAGTTGCGGAAGCCCTCGCCGACCACCTTGCGGCCGACGAGCTCCGGCGGGACGCCCGCCCCGACCGCCTCCACGGTCCCGGACCACTCGTGGCCCGGCGTGAGGGGGTAACGGACGTAGCCCTCGGGCCGGTTGCCCTGGTAGACCTCGCGGTCGCTGCCGCAGATGCCGACCGCGTGGACGCGGACCAGCGCCTCACCGGACGCCGGCCGCACCGGTTCGTGCGCGGTCAGCCGGTGCTCGCCCGGCGCGTCGACGACGACCGCGCCGCTCACTGCGTGCCCTTCGGCCTGCGCTGCTCCCAGCCTTCCGCCCACAGGTCGAACCGGGCCTGCTGCTGCGGGAACTCCGCCGCCGCGTCCACGTCCAGCTCGACGCCGAGACCGGGCGCGTGGGACAGCTCGAAGTAGCCGTCGACGACCTGCGGGGCCCCCTTCACGACCTTCTTGATCTCCGCGTCCGCGAAGTCGTTGAAGTGCTCCAGGATCTTGAAGTTCGGTGAGGTGAAGCCGACCTGGAGGCTCGCGGCGGTCAGCACCGGGCCGCCCACGTTGTGCGGGGCGACCAGCATGTAGTGGGTCTCGGCGGTCGCCGCCAGCTTCCGGGTCTCCCAGATGCCGCCGATGTGGCCGACGTCGGGCTGGATGATGTCGACGGCCTGGCTCTCGAAGAGCTCGCGGAACTCGATGCGGTCGTGGATGCGCTCACCCGTGGCCACCGGGATGTCGACCTTGGCGGCCACCTTCTCCAGCGCCTTCAGGTTCTCCGGCGGGACCGGCTCCTCCAGCCAGGCCGGCTTGAAGGGCGCGAGGTCGCGGGCCAGGCGGACGGCGGTGGCGGGGGAGAAGCGGCCGTGCATCTCCAGCATCAGCTCGGCGTCCGGGCCGATCGCGTCGCGTACGGCCTCGATGAGCGAGACCGCGTACAGGCTCTGCTCGTGGTCGAGCTCGAAGTGGCCGGTCCCGAACGGGTCGATCTTCAGCGCCCGGTAACCGCGCGCCATGACCTCCTGCGCCGCCTTGTGGTACGCCTCCGGGGTGCGCTCGGTGGTGTACCAGCCGTTGGCGTACGCCTTCACCCTGTCGGTGACCTTGCCGCCCAGCAGCTGCCACACCGGCACGCCGAGCGCCTTGCCCTTGATGTCCCAGCAGGCCATCTCGATCACCGCGATGCCGGACATCACGATCTCGCCGGCCCGCCCGTAGTCGCCGAACTTCATGCGGCGCACGAGGTCCTCGAGGGCGAACGGGTCGGAACCGAGGATGTGGTTGACCTCGGCCTCCCGCAGGTAGCCGAGCAGCGCGTCGGTGTGCCCCAGCATCCGGGTCTCGCCGACTCCCGTGAGTCCTTCGTCGGTGTGCACCTGGACGTAGGTCAGGTTCCGCCACGGCGTCCCGACCACGTGCGTGCTGATTCCCGTGATGCGCACGGCATTTACTCCCTTGTGCTCTGAGTCTGTTCGAAATTTCGTCACACGTTCGAAATGCTGGCGTGACAGTAAGGACGCGGCCCCGGAGGTGTCAATGGGTCGAACGCAACCGGCGACGACGTATTTCGGCGGTATGCCGCGCTCGTGCCGCCCGCGACACCGCACGGCGCCGGTCCGGCGGGCCGGAATCCGGGGTTCCCCACACAACTTTCACGACTGGGACTATGAACGTGACCTGAGAGGAACCTAGTCTTCCGGCGTCATGGACTACTGCCAGCCGTGCCGAAGGCACCTCAACGGCGCCCTCGCCTGCCCCGGGTGCGGCACCCCGGCCGAAGCGTGCCGGGCCCACGCCGACGCGCCCGAGGGGCCCGCGGCGACGGACGCCGCCGCAGAGCCGTACGGGGACGGCGCCGAGCGTCCCGGCCGCGCCGCCGCCCGCCGGCAGGGACGCGGCGGCGGGACCCGCGGCGAAAGCGCGGGGCGGGCGGGACGGCGTGACCGCAGGGCCGCCGCGCACCGGCGCCGGCGGCGCACGGCCCTGCTGGCGGGTGCCGGACTGCTGCTCGCGGCCGGCGGGCTGAGCCTCGCCGAACTCGGCATAGAGGTCCCGGGCTCCGCGCCGAGCACCGCGGCGGCCGGCGACGAGACGGCCGACGGCGGCTCGAAGTCCATCGAGGAAACCTCCGCACCGGGGGGCGGCGGCACGGGCGGCGGGGACGGTGCCCGTCCCTCCGGTTCGCCGGACGACTCCGCGTCCCCTTCGGCCTCCGAGTCCGCCGGGGACAAGAAGAAGGACGCGGACAAGGAGAAGGTGAAGGACGAGCCGGAGCAGTCGCCGTCCACGGACCCGCTCACCGGCACCTCGCCCTCGAACTCCGCCGTGACCGCGCCCCCCGAGACCTCAGCGCCCCCGACCGCGCAGCCCACATCGGCGGAACCCACCCCGGCACCGAGCCCCACCAGGACGTGCGACCGCTTCCTGTGGTGGTGCGCCTGACGCGCCCCGCCCGGCCGTGATGCGCCTGACGCGGGCTGCCCAGGTGGCGGTGTGCCTGAGGCCACCCGCCCCCGTGCGCCGTCGCCGGCCGCACGGCCCCCGTGCACCCGGCACATCTCGCCGTACCTGACCGAGCACATCAACCGGTTCAGCGAGTACAGCACCCACGAACCCGGCATCCAGCCCGACGCGTACGACCCGAAACTCGACGTCGACTTCACACCGCTGCGCGAACAGGACCCGACCGCCGCCGGACTCGGTCAGGCCGCTTGACGACCACGAGCCTCCCCGTGTGCGCACGGGGCCTGCAGTCGAAGCGGGGGGGGGGGGGGGGGGGGGTAGGGGGGGGGGGGGGGGGGGGTGTTTGTTTGTTGTTTTTTCTCTCATCGGGGTGTTGGTGCCTCCCGAGTCTCTGCCGGCAGGTTTCGTAC
>NZ_JBWKDS010000036.1:57075-73574 GCF_056435845.1 Streptomyces sp. NPDC043867
CCTCCCTCCTCCCCCCCCCCCCCCCCCCCCTCCCCCCACCCCCCCCCCCCCCCCCACCCCCCCCCCCCCCCCCCCCCCTCCCCCCCCCCCCCCCCGCTTCTCGTCGGTGCTGTGTTGCCGTCCGCGATCAGCGCGGCGGCTCCCGGGGACTTGGCCGCGGCGGTGGCGCACTCCTCGGCCCTGTTCTCGTATAGCTACGGCCGACGGACATGCGCTGTGTGACGGGGTGCCGGTAAGAACCGCGTCACCAGCCGCAAACGGCGGTGATCAGCCCTTGTACGGTGATCTTCCTGTGCTGGGCGGCTCGTACACTGACGAAGATGGACGACCACACGGCCATCGGGATCGGTGCACGTCCGGCGCCCGTCTTGCGGCAGTACGTCAACTCGTATGTCGGCTTCGACCTCCGCGGGCTCCCGACGGGGGTGCATTGCGGCCCGCCGAGCCGCGCGCTCACTGCGGTGATCAGCCTGTCAGATCCTTTGGAGGTGGCGGCGGGCGTTGACGACGGGTCACCGGTCACCCGATTCGGCAGCGTGGCCGGCGGTCTGATGTGCCGGTCCGTCGCGATTCACCACGACGGACGCCAGCAGGGTGTTCAGGTATCGCTGACACCGCTCGGGGCCCGGGCCATCTACGGCATGCCCGCCGCCGAGCTCGCCCACCGACTGGTCCCACTTGACGAGCTTCTCGGAGCGCTTGCCGTCGAGTTGGTCGACCGGCTCCGATCGGCGACAACATGGGCGGCGCGGTTCACCGCGCTGGACGAATTGCTCCTCCGAGCTGTCGGCCGTAACGCCTGCGGCGACCATGTGCGCTGGGTGCGCCCCGAGGTAGCCGAGGCATGGCGCCGCCTCGTCGCCGCGCGGGGTTGCGTCCAGGTTGGTGCGGTCGCCGCGGAACTCGGCTGGAGCCGTCGGTACCTCGCCGAGCGGTTTCGCGGTGAGGTGGGCCTGTCGCCGAAGACCTTCGCCCGAGTCTTGCGCTTCGAGCACGCGCACGAACTGGCGTCGGCGCAGGACCCGCTCCCGTGGGGCGATGTGGCAACCGTCTCTGGCTACGCCGACCAGGCCCATCTCGTTCGGGACTGGCGCGAGTTCACGGGCCGATCGCCGACGGCCTGGCGTCGCAGCGAAGTCCTCCTCGGAGCCGGGTAGCCGCCAACCGTCTGCCCGTCGCGTCGGCTTCTCTTCCCTTTTCTTCAAGACCGCCCGATCGCCGGCGTGGACGATCGTCGGCATGAGACTCGTCAACCACGAACGCAATGCCATGGACCTGCGGACCACCCCCGTGCACCTCGGACTGGGATCGAGAGCGAAACCCGTCGAGGGCTTCACCTGGGACCCGGAGGTGCTCCAGGCCTACAGCGCCGCGGTCGCGGCAGACGGCGCCGAGGGCCGGATGGTGATGATCTTCGACGGCGACGGGCTCGGCGACCATTGGGAGAGCCACCCTGCCGGCGACGAACTGGTCGTTTGCCTCAGCGGGTCCGTGACGGTCACCCGCGACGTGGACGGGGTCCCCGACCGTGTTCTGCTCGGGCCGGGCGAGGCCACCATCAACCCGGCCGGGGTATGGCACGTCGTCGACATGGAGGGGCCGACGTCCATCCTGGCCATCACTGCGACCCTCGGCACCGACCACCGTCCTCGGACCGACACCCGCCCGACCGAACGCGTCGGCACGCCCAGCCCGGAGGAAGCGCCGTGACGACACGCATCGCGTGCCTCGGCGACAGCCTCACCCGCGCGCAGTTCAGCGTCGACTACCTGGATCTTCTCGGACGCCGCCGCCCTCCCGGTGACGTGCAGCTTGCCCGTTTCGGCGCCAACGGCGACTTCGCCTACAACCTCTTGCAGCGCCTCGATACTGTCGTCACGAACCCACCCGATGTGATCACCGTGTTGATCGGGACCAACGACGCCCGAGCGAGCCTCGCCGGCTACCCCGTCGAGCAAGCCATGAAGCGCAAACAGCTCCCCGATCGCCCGTCGGCCGGCTGGTTCCAACAGTGCCTGGGAGCCGTCGTCGCACGGCTGCGAGCGGAGACCGACGCGACGATCGGTCTGCTGTCGCTACCGGTACTCGGCCAACAACTCGAAGGAGCAGCGGCACAGGCATCGCAGGCGTACAGCCGGATGATCGCCGAGGTCGCCGCCACCAACGAGGTGGCCTACCTTCCGCTGCACGAACGCCAGATCGAGGAACTGCGCCAAGCGGACCCGCCGCCGATTTCATACCGGGAGGTGACGCCCGCAGCGGTCGTCGGCGTCCTCGTCCAGCACGCAGTGCTGCGCCGCAGCCTCGACACGATCTCGCGGCGGCGAGGCCTCGTGCTCACGACCGACCACATCCACCAGAACAGTCGCGGCGCCACCCTTGTCGCTGAGGTCATCGACGCCGGTCTGCTGCCCCAGAGCGCGTAGCTGGTTCCAGCGCCCGGCCAGTCGGATGCCATCCACCACGCGGAGGTGGCATCCGATCCAGGCAGTCAACGCCTACGACATCCGGCTCGTCCGGCTGCGTGACCACCGCGAGGGCACCTGGGTCATGGTCCCGTGGCGGCTGCTGTCGTCGACCGCGACTCCATTCGGTGAGCCGGTGGCTCTGTCGATGACGAGCAGCAGCGTTTCTCGGGCGGTTCGGGAGGCACTGCCCGTGCTGGATGTCGATGGCTTCGGGCAGCAGTTCGGTGCCATCGGTTAGGACACCGTGTGCTGCTCGTCCGAAGCCCGGGACGAATGCGCCGGCTACGGGCGCAGCTTGCGGCCCCCGTCCCGCCGTATCGAGCGGCGGCCGTCAAGTGAGCGTCGCCCGGCGGGCGGATGTCAGGCGTCGAGCATGCGCTGGAGCAGGTCCCGCAGGGACAGCCGCTCCTCGTCGGAGAGGCCGGCCAGGGGCTCGCGGGCGAAGTCGAGGGAGTCGCGCAGACCGCGGGCGATCCGGCGGCCCTCCTCCGTGGGCGCCGCCAGCTTGACGCGCCGGTCCGCGGGGTCGGGCCGCCGCTCGACGAGACCCCGGGCCTCCAGCCGGTCCACGATCCCCGTCACGTTCGACGGCTCGCACCGCAGCCGCTGGGCCAGCCGCCGCATCGGCAGCGGCTCCAGCGTGAGCAGGCCGAGCAGCCGCGCCTGTGCGCCCGTGAGCGCGTGCTCGGCGGCCGCCTCCTCGTACTCCGCGTGATAGCGGGCCACCACACTGCCGATGAGGTCGACGACCTCGAGCGTCAGGGAGTCGGGGCGGGTCTTCTGCGGGGACATGGGCTCCAGGCTACCCGGTTACTTGACATTCTGAAATATTCAGGAGCATGGTTGTTTCAGGTAATGAAACATCCGTGGTGCGAGAGCCGCTCCGCAAGCCGTACAGGAAGGCGCCCCATGACCGACACGCCCCAGCTCCCCGCCGTCAGCCGTGAATGGCACCTCCTCAGCCGCCCGGTCGGCTGGCCCGAGCCCGGGGACTTCTCGCTCGTCGAGTCCGAGGTCCCGCAGCCGCGGGACGGCCAGGTCCTCGTGCGCAACAAGTACCTCTCCGTCGACCCGTACATGCGTGGCCGCATGAGCGACGCCAAGTCGTACGTCGCGCCCTTCGAGCTGGGCAAGGTCATGCAGGGCGGCGCGGTCGGCGAGGTCGTCGCCTCGAACGCCGAGGGCATCTCCGTCGGTGACCACGTGCTGCACTTCCTCGGCTGGCGCGAGTTCGCCGCCGTCGACGCCGCGCACGCCGTCAAGGTCGACCCGGAGGCCGCCCCGCTGAGCACGTATCTGGGCGTGCTCGGCATGACCGGCCTGACCGCGTACGCGGGCCTGCTGCGCACCGCCTCCTTCAAGGAGGGCGACTCCGTGTTCGTGTCCGGCGCCGCCGGTGCCGTCGGCAGCCAGGTCGGCCAGATCGCGAAGCTGAAGGGCGCCTCGCGCGTCATCGGCTCCGCCGGCTCGGACGAGAAGGTCAAGCTGCTGGTGGAGGAGTACGGCTTCGACGCCGCCTTCAACTACAAGAGCGGCCCGGTCAACGAGCAGCTGCGCCAGGCCGCCCCGGACGGCATCGACGTCTACTTCGACAACGTCGGCGGCGACCACCTGGAGGCCGCGATCGGCCGCCTCAACCGCGACGGCCGCATCGCCGTCTGCGGCATGATCTCGGTCTACAACAACACAGAGCCGGCGCCCGGCCCGCGCAACCTCGCCCGCCTCATCCAGACCCGGGGCCGCATCGAGGGCTTCCTCGTCGGCGACCACTACGACCTCCAGCCGCAGTTCGTCGAGGAGGTCGGCGCCTGGGTCCGCTCGGGTGAGCTGAAGCACCGCGAGACGGTCGTCGAGGGCATCGAGAACAACCTGGAGGCGTTCCTCGGCGTCCTGCGCGGCGACAACACCGGAAAGATGATCGTCAAGCTCTGAGCCCGGGGAGCCCGCGCGCCCATGGCGGTGCGGGACCTGTCGCCTGCCTTCCGGCATGCGGTAACTTCTTTCCGAAGTCGTCGCGATCGTGGGCGCGAGTCGCGGCGGACCAAGGAGGAGAGCACCGTATGTCCATCCAGCAGTCGGACGTCCTGTACACCGCCGTCGCCACCGCCGAGGGCGGGCGCGACGGCCGGGTCGCCACCGACGACGGCGCGCTCGACGTCGTCGTCAACCCGCCGAAGGAGATGGGCGGCAGCGGCGCCGGCACCAACCCGGAGCAGCTCTTCGCCGCCGGGTACAGCGCCTGCTTCCAGGGCGCGCTCGGCGTCGTCGCCCGCCAGCAGAAGGCCGACCTCACCGGCTCGACCGTCACCGCGAAGGTCGGCATAGGCAGGAACGAGGGCGGCTTCGGCCTCGTCGTCGAGATCTCCGCCTCGCTCCCGAACGTGGACGCGGACACGGCCAGGGCGCTTGTGGAGCAGGCCCACCAGGTGTGCCCGTACTCGAAGGCGACCCGGGGCGACATCACCGTGACGCTCGTCTGACGGCGCCCGTCACACATACGGAGGCCGCACCCCCGGCCGGGGTGCGGCCTCCGTCATGCCCGCCGCCTCAGGACACCGTCTCCGCGGCCCCGTCCGTAGCGCCCGGTAAGGTTCGGCCCATGGGTGATCTCGGGGCGGGCTTCAACTACTTGGCGCAGGGTCAGCGATGGGTCGCCAGGCACGGAAAACAGTACGGATTCGGACTGCTCCCCGGCCTGATCACCCTCGTGCTGTACGCGGCGGCCCTGACCGCCCTCGCCCTCTGGGGCCAGGACTTCACGACCTGGGCGACCCCGTTCGCGGACGACTGGAGCAGCCCCTGGCAGGGCCTCTTCCGCGGCTTCCTCACCGTCGTCCTCTTCGCCCTGGCCCTGGCCCTCTCCGTGCTCACGTTCACGGCGGTCACCCTGCTCGTCGGCCAGCCCTTCTACGAGTCCCTCTCGGAGCGGGTCGACCGGGACGTCTCCCCGGACGGCACCGCCCCCGAGTCGGGCCTGCCGCTCTGGCGCGAGCTGTGGATCTCGGGCCGGGACAGCCTCCGCATCCTCGTCCGGGCCCTCGTGTGGGGCGTCCTGCTCTTCGCCCTCGGTTTCGTCCCGGTGGCCGGCCAGACCGCGGTCCCGGTGATCGGGTTCTTCGTCACCGGGTTCTTCCTCACGGAGGAGCTCACCGGGGTGGCCCTCCAGCGCCGCCGCGTCGAGCTGCGGGACCGCCTCGCCCTGCTCCGCTCCCGCAAGGCCCTGGTCTGGGGCTTCGGCACCCCGCTCGCCGTCGCCTTCGTGGTCCCCTTCGTCGCCGTCTTCCTGATGCCGGGCGCGGTCGCGGGAGCCACGCTGATGGCCCGCGACCTGCTCGGCGAACGGTCCGGGGAGCCCGACGGCGAGGACGCCGACGCCGGCCGCGCCCGCCCGGGCGGCGGTCACCCCGGCACGCCGTACCCGGGTGACGGTCACCCCGGCACGCCGTACCCGGGCGGCGGTCACCCCGGCACGCCGTACCCGGGCGGCGGGAAGGGTGCCACCGCCTGACGGAGGTCTTCGCCGCGGGCCGGGTCTACTCCGCGTCGGCGGCCGTCCGCAGGATCGACCGGACCTGGGCGATGATGTCCAGCCGGTTCCGCACGAACCCGGGATCGGTGACCGCGCCGGCCGCCGGGTCCGTGTTGCCCGTGCCGAACTCCAGCACCGGCGTGTGCACATGGCCGCCCGGCAGCGAGGCGTGCAGCCCGAGCCGGTCGCGCAGCAGCGTCGCGCGGTAGGCGATCTCGTTGGAGAGGTAGTCGCCGCCGCCACCGGCCCGGGCCGCCGAGCCCGGCGTCGGACCGCCGGGCCGGACGACCGGCTCCGTGCCGCCCGCCGGTATCTCGGTCACCGAGGTGTTGTCGTACACCGGGAAACGTCCGGTGTCCGCGGCCACGATCGCCCGGTACGGCAGCGTCGTCGACGTCCACTGCGGCTGCGAGGCCGGGTCGGCGACCGGGACGGTCCCGGTGCGCGACACGTTCTCGTTGTCGGGGAAACCGCCCCGCCAGGCCCCGTTGGTCCGCTCCACGTCGAACCGCCCCACCCGGCCCTGGCTGACCGTCGCGAACAGGTCCACGCGGCCGAGCTGCGGGCGCAGCGTCCGCTCCACCGTCCCGTCGGCGAAGTCCTGCCAGCGGACGGGGAAGACCGCCGTCTCGACGCGGGCCGGGCCGTCCGCGGTCTCGATCGTCGTCCCGTCCAGGGCGAGCGCGCTCGCGCCCGAGGGATTGGAGATCCGGACGTCACGGTCCAGCGTGAACGGGTCGAACCCGGTGAGCAGGATCCGCTTCACGCCCCGGCCGTGCGGGTAGCGGACCGCGTTCTGCCCGCGCGAGCCTTCCTCCAGCCGGGCCGACAGCGAACGCCGTTGGCCGTCCGTGAGTGCGAACCGCGGCTCCCAGGTGCGGACTTCGCGGGTCATCCCGAGCCGCGCCCAGTACAGCGGGCGGTCGTCGTCCCGGCTCAGGTCGCCGCCCGCGGGGCCGCGCCCCTGGGCCCGGTCCACAGCCCGCCGCCACAGCCGTCCGGCCTCCCGTACGACGAGGCGCTCGGCCTGCGCGTACGAGCGCGCCGCGTCGAGGGACCGGCCGAAGCGCGGGGCCACGGTGTCGAATCCGGACCGCCGCAGGATCTCCCGGGGCGCCGCCCTGTCGAGCCGCTGCTCCTCGACGGTGGAGCCTCCCGCCGCCGTGCCGGGCGTGGCCGCCGTCGCGGCGGGCGTGGCCGCGAGCCCCGCCACCAGGGCAAGTCCGAGTACACCGATGCGAACGCGTGCGTGAGTCAAGGGAGTTCGTGCCTTCCGTCGCCGTGGGGTGCTCCGAACGGCCGCAGTATCGCGTGACGCACGGGGCGCACGCCACGGTGCGTGGCCCGGGTGGGCGGGGCCGCCGGTCCGTGGCGTCCTGTGAAGGGTTCGTACGGGGTTCCGGCAGGCCGTTCCCTCACCGGCCGTCGGATGCGCACGATCGTCGAGGCGTGACCGCGGGACGCCCCTCAGCAGCCCCGGCCCGGAACCTGACGGCCGGGCCGGGGCTCGTCACGTGTCGGCCGTCCGCGGCGCAAGGACGGGTCCTGGAGCGTGCACGGCCGGTGAAAACCCTGTGGAAGCGGTGTCGGTGGGGCCGCCTATGCTGCACCGGACGATCACGCGGGACCAGGGGAGGACACGGCATGTTGGGCAAGCTGTTCGGCAGGGACACGGAGAGACCGGCGGCCGATCCGCACGCGATTCCCGCCTCGCGCAGGCAGAAGAACGGGATGTACAAGCTGCGCGCGCTCGGGGACACCCGGGTCCTCGCCCTGGTCGAGGCGGCGGACGCCGGTGACTGGGAGGCGGTCAAGGCGGCACTGGTCCCCTTCGACCTCGGCCGCGACCACCAGGTCCTCGGCGAACTGGCCGACCTGGACGGGGTGCAGGACTGGATCGGGCGGGCCGTCGAGGAGGACAAGGAGCACCGGGCGACGGCGCTGCTGATATCCGGGACGCGCCACGTCAGCTGGGGCTGGGAGGCACGCACCGCCGAGCGCGCCGTGAACGTCACGCAGGAGCAGTGGCGCGTCTTCCGCGAGCGGCTCCGGATCGCCGAGGAACAGTTGTTGGAAACCGCCGAACTGCGGCCCGAATGGGTCACGCCGTGGCGCCGCCTGCTCACCTCCGGCCGCGGCATGTCGCTGGGATCCGCCGTCAACGAGGCCCGGCTCGACGCCGCCCTGCGCCGCGAGCCGCTGGACCTGGACGTCCACGTCGAGTGGGTGTCGCAGTTGCAGCCCCGCTGGGGCGGCGAGCCGGGCCAGGCCCTCACGTTCGCCCGCGACGCGCTCGCCCGCACCCCGCAGGGACACCGGCTCGGCTGCGTGGTCGCCATGGCGCACATCGAGGACTGGGTCGAGTCCGACCGCGAGGACTGTCTCGAGACCGCCGAGATCCAGGCCGAGCTGCGGAGCGCGGCCGACCACAGCATCCTGCACCCGGCGTACGCGCGCCGCCCCGGCTGGCAGCACGACTTCAACATGTTCGCCATGGCCCTGTCGCTGGCCGGTGAGCGCCACACCGTGCGGCGCGTCTTCCAGGCACTCGACGGCGCCTACACCACCTGGCCGTGGACCTACTTCGCGGACCCCGAGAAGCAGTTCGCCCGCCGCCACCGCCGCGCCTGAGCGCCCACGGCCCCGGCCGCCCCGCCGGAGCGCACACCGACCGGGCCCAGCCCGTCGCCGCGTGCCCGACCGGACGCCGGCCCCGGTACCGCCCCAGCCACGCGCCCGAGCGCACGGCGGACCACAATCCCGCCGTCGCCGCCGTGCCCGGGCGCCCCCCGTCCCGGCCCGCCCGCCACCGCCGTGCCCGAGCGCACGCCGGGACCGGGCCCCGCCATCCGTCACCCCTCCCACACCGGACTGCCCGATGACTCTGCCCGACACCGCCGCGAACCCGGCCGGCGCCGACCGCACCTTCCAGGTGGATCTGCGCGGCCTCGTCGACCTCCTCTCCCATCACCTCTACTCCAGCCCCCGCGTCTACCTGCGCGAACTCATGCAGAACGCGGTGGACGCGCTGACCGCCCGGCACCGCCTCGAACCGGACGCGGATGCCGGCGCCTTCGGCATCCGCCTGTACGCCGACGGCTCGGCGGTACGCGTCGAGGACGACGGCGTCGGACTCACCGAGGCCGACGTGCACACCTTCCTCGCCACCATCGGCCGCAGCAGCAAGCGCACCGACCTGATCGCCGAGCAACGCGGCGACTTCATCGGCCAGTTCGGCATCGGCCTGCTCTCCTGTTTCCTGGTCGCGGACGAGATCCACGTCCTGAGCCGCTCCGCCCGCACCCCGGACGCGGTCGCCGTGGAGTGGCGGGGACGCGGCGACGGCAGCTACACCGTCCGCACCCTGCCCGCCTCCGCCCGCCCCCGGCCCGGCACCACGGTCACGCTGACACCCCGCGCCGACGCGGGCGAGTGGACCCGGCCGACGCAGGTGCAGGCGCTGGCCCGGCACTTCGGCTCGCTGCTGCGCCACCCGGTGACCTTCGACGACGGCACCGGCGGCCCGCCCGCCCGGGTCAACCCCGCGCCCGCGCCCTGGGTGAGCAGGCATCCCACACCGGGCGCGCGTGCCCGCGCGCTGGCCGCGTACGGCGAGGAGGTCATCGGCTTCGCCCCGCTGGACACCATCGAGCTGGACCTGCCGGCCGTGGGTCTGAAGGGCATCGCCTGCGTCCTGCCCGAGGCGGTGCCCGCCGGACGCCGCCACGGCCACCGCGTGCACGTCAAGGGCATGCTGCTGTCCGAACAGGCCGAGGAGATCCTGCCCGAGTGGGCGTTCTTCGTGCGCTGCGTCGTCGACGCCGAGAGCCTGCGCCCGACGGCGTCCCGCGAGTCCCTGTACGAGGACGACACCCTGGCCGCCGTC
The DNA here is from genome assembly GCF_056435845.1 of Streptomyces sp. NPDC043867. Lineage (NCBI taxonomy): Bacteria > Bacillati > Actinomycetota > Actinomycetes > Kitasatosporales > Streptomycetaceae > Streptomyces > Streptomyces sp. NPDC043867. Next base: position 66,959 of record NZ_JBWKDS010000036.1, read on the forward strand.
CGCGACGCCCTCGCCGAGCGGCTGCGCGCGTGGATCGCCCGGGCCGCCGCCAACGACCCGGACCTGCTCGCCCGCTTTCTCCAGGTCCACCACCTGGCCGTGAAGTCGCTCGCGGTGCACGACGACGAGATCCTGCGGATGCTGCTGCCCTGGCTGCCGTTCGAGACCACCGACGGGCACGCCACCCTCGACGAGTTCGCGCGCACCCACCGCACCGTGCTCGTGACGTCGAGCGTGGAGGAGTTCCGCCAGGTCGCCGCGATCGCCTCGGCGGCTGGACTCGGCGTAGTCAACGGCGGCTACACCTACGACCGCGAACTCGTGCACCGGCTGCCCGAGATCAGGCCCGAAACCAGCGTCGCCGACCTCGACCCGGCGACCCTCACCGCCCATCTCGACCCCGTCGACCGGGAGACGGAACTGGCCGCCGCGGCCTACCTCGCCCTGGCCCGCGACGCCCTCGCCGTCTTCGACTGCGACGTCGCACTGCGCACCTTCCAGCCGGCCTCCGCCCCCGCCCTCCTCGTCGACAGCCGCGAGGCCCGGCACGAACGCACCCGCTCCCAGCTCGCCCGCGAGCAGGAGGGCGGCCTGTGGGGCGACATCCTCGGCGCCCTGCGCCAGGAGGCCCCGCGCGCCCAGCTGATCCTCAACCAGCTCAACCCGCTGGTCCGCACCGCCGTCACCATCGACGAGCCCGAGCTGGCCCGCACCAGCGCCGAAGCCCTCTACGGCCAGGCCGCACTGCTGTCCCGGCGCCCCCTCAGGCCCGCCGAATCGAGCCTGATCAACCGTTCCTTCCTCGACCTTCTCGCCCACGCCCTCCGCAAGGACAGCTGACGATGCCGACCGCACCCCATCCCCAGAACACCGACGAGCTGTACCAGGCGCTCCAGGACAACGACCGGCGCCCCTACGGCCGCACGCGCACCGTCACCGCCGAGGAACTCGTCGAGGCGGCCGAGCAGTTCGAGGATCCCCTCGCGCTCGTCCGGGCACTCCTCGAACTCCAGGAGGCGTACACCTACGGCTCCGAACCCCGGAAGTCGCCCGTCGTCTTCGCCCGCCTGCTCACCCTCTTCGACGAGCAGCCCGACGTCTTCGACGAACGCCTGCGCCACCTGCTGTTCTGGCGGTTCAAGTGGGTGGCCGGCGCCCTGCGCGCGCTGCCCGAGATACCGCTGGCCAGCCTGCGCCAGTGGCTGACGGAGATGCGCGACCGGTACGAGAAGGCCGGCCTCGACCTCCAGCCCTACTACGGACAGGCGTACCTGCTCGCCGCGCACCTCGGCGAGGGCATCACCCCCGCCTACGAACTGTGGGCGGCCCGCGCCCGCTCCAGGCTCAGCGACTGCGAGGCCTGCGAGATCTGCGACCGTGCCCGGTACCACCTCCAGGCGGGCGACGACGAGCGCGCGCTGCGCACCTGGGAGCCCGTCCTCGCCGGAAAGGAATCCTGCCAGGAGGAGCCGGCCCGCTCCGTCTCGTACGCCCTGCTGCCCCTGCTGCGCACCGGCCGCACCGACCGGGCCGTCGCCCTGCACGTCGCCGGCTACCGCAGCTGCCGCCGCAACCCCTCGATGTCCGGCGAGATCGGCCGGCACCTGGAGTTCTGCGCGCTGACCGGCAACGAGGCACGCGGCCTGGAACTCCTCGCCGAGAACCGGAACCTGTTCGGCGAGGTGGACTCGCCGCTGGACCTGTTCGACTTCCTCACCGGCGTCGAGGTCCTCCTCCAGCGCGTCGAACTCCTCGGCCACGGCGAGCTGCCCGCCGCCGGCTACGCGGGCCGCACCTGGACCGTGACCGGCCTGCGCGCCGAGGTCCGCGGGCGCGCCGACGACCTCGCCGCCCGCTTCGACGCCCGCAACGGCACCACCGCCCACACCGACCGCCGCCGGGCCCGCCTCGACCGCGCCCCGCTGCTGGACGCACTGGAACTGACCCTGCGCACCCGCAGCCTCGACGAGGTGGCCGCCCCCGTCGCCGCGCCCCCCGCCCGCCCGGTCGCAGGCGTCCCCGAGTCGCTGCCCGAACTCATCCTCCGGGCACGGGCGCTGGACGAGCAGGGGCACCCCGACGCGCAGGCCTGCTGGGCCCGGCTGCGCACGCTCGCGGCGGCCCGCGACTACACCCACCCCGACGACCCCGCGGTGGGCCCGCTGGTACGGCTGCGCGCGGACCTGCTCGCCGACGAGGCGAACCGGGCGGGCAACAAGGACGACTTCACCGTCTCCGTCGCCCTCCACGAGGAGGCCGCGGGCCTGTACGAAGACGCCGGGCAGCCGGGTCACGCGGCGCTCGCCCGCGCCTGCGCCCTGCTCGCCGCCGCCGAGCTCCCCGCGAAGAGCGACGACGCGGCCGGGGGCGACGACGCGGCCGGGGGGAAGGCCGCGGCGCTGACCGCCGCCCACGCGTCCCTGGTCCGCCTGCACGAGGAGACGGCCGGTCTCGCCCCGCACCAGGAGGCCCGGCTGCTGCGGCTGCGGGCGACCGCGCTCGGCCTGCGGCTGCAGGCGTCGGGGCAGGAGGAGCACGTCGCGCCGGTCCACGCCGAGGTGGACCTGCTGGAGGCGTTCGCCGCCCGGCACGACATCGCCGCGCAGATCTCCGGCGCGCAGATGCTGCGGGCCAGCACCCACGCGATCCGCGGCGACCTGCCCGCCGCCGTCACCGCACTCGACGCCCTCCTGCACCGGCTGAGGGACCACGGCCCCGCCTGGCACCTGCCCCGCACGCTCGCCCTGCGAGGCCGGCTCCGGCTCGGCCTCCAGGACCCGCGGGCGGCGCACGACGACCTGGCCGAGGGCCTGCGACTGGCCGTCGACTGGCCCGCCGACGTGGCCGGCACCGCCCGCCTCCACGCGGATCTGGCCGAGGTCTGCATGCACCTGGGCCGTCCCGACGAGGCGCTGCGGCACCTGACGCGCTCCGCCGAGCTCGACCTTCGCGGCGGCAGCCGGACCGACGCGTTCTGCACCTACAGCAACGCCGCCCAGCTCAGCCTCGACCTCGGCCGGGTCGAGGACTGCATCGCCCTGCTCGACTCCCTGCTGGCCGAACCGGACGTCACCGCCGGCAGGCTGGACGACCGGCTCGCCGCCCAGCTGCGGCTGACCCGCGCCCGCGCGCTGCACGCGGGGGAGGACCTCAAGGCTGCCACGGCGGAGTTCGTCGCCCTCGCGGCGGAGTCGGCCGCCTGGGACGACGACCCGGGCAGCCACGCCATGATCGCCGCCGAGACGGCCGTCCTGCTCGGCGAGTGCGGGGAGTTCGGACGCGCCCGCGAGGCCATGGACCAGGCACTCGCCGCCCACGCCCGGGACCCGCGTCACGAGCAGCTCAGCAACTGCCTGCGCGAACTCGCCCGTCACCAGGCGCAGCAGCAGGGCCCCGACGGCCTGGCCGGCGCCCTCGCCCTGCTGGCCGACGCGGGCCGCGTCGCCGACGAGGCCCGCGCCGCCGGGTACGAGGCCCACGGCCGCTCCCTGGACAGCGCCCTGGCCTACGAACACGGGCGGGTCAACGCCTACGCCGGTGAGTACGAGGACGCCCTGGCCGCCCTGGAGCGTGCTCTCGCCCTGGTCGGCGAGCCGGGCCCCGAGCAGGACCGGGCCGGCGAGTGGGCCGAGTGCGTCCGTCTCGCGGGTGCCGTGGAGGGCATCTACCTGGAGCGCACCGTTCCCGCCCTCGCCCGCCTCGACGCGGCGGTGTCCCGCCTGACCGCCCTCGGGCACACCGCCGAGAGCGAGCCGCTGAGCTCGCTTGCGGCCCGGCTGCGCGACGAGGAGTGATCCGGGCGCGGTGCCGGGGCGACACCCCGCCCCGGCACCGCCCGCCTTTCTAGTCCCGCACGGAGAACCGGTACACCGTCTCCGACCGGTACACCTGGCCCGGCCGCAGCTCCGTGCTGGGGAACTCGGGCCGGTTGGGGGAGTCCGGGAAGTGCTGGGTCTCCAGCGCGATGCCGTCGCCCGGTGCGAAGGGCAGCGAGGCGTCGAGGTGGTCCGCCGTGTAGAGCTGGAGCCCGGGCTCCGTGGTCGCCACGGACAACAGCCGCCCAGACAGCGGGTCGTACAGCTCGGCCACCTCCACCGGCGTCTCGCTCTCGCCCTTGTCGAGTACGAAGTTGTGGTCGTAGCCGGCGCCGACCTTGCGCGCCGCACGGAAGTCGAAGCGCGTCCCGTCCACCGGCGCGAACTCCCCGGTCGGGATCAGGTCCGCGTCCACCGGCGTCAACCGCGAGGCGTCGAGGCGCAGTTCGTGCCCGCCCGCGTTCCCCGAACCGGTCAGGTTCCAGTACGTGTGGTTCGTCAGGTTCACCACGGTCGGGGCGTCCGTGACCGCTTCGTAGGCGATCCGCAGCGCGCCGTCCTCGTCCAGCGTGCAGGTCGCCGACAGCTCGAGACGGCCGGGGAAGCCCTCCTCGCCGTCCGGGCTCACCCGGGACAGGCGCACCCCGTGCGCCACCGCCCGCGCGTCCCACACCCGCTTGTCGAAGCCGTGCTCACCGCCGTGCAGCGAGTTGGGCCCGTTGTTCCGCGCCAGTTGGTGGGTCCGCCCGTCGAGCGGGAAACTGCCGCCCGCGATCCGGTTCGCGTACCGCCCGACCAGCGCCCCGAAGTAGGGCTCCGGGTGGGCCACGTAGCCGCCGAGTTCCGGGAACCCCAGGACCACGTCCACGGTCCGCCCGTCCCGGTCCGGGACCTCGGCCGACTGCACGATTCCGCCGTACGTCAGGACGCGCACCCGCACTCCCGAGCGCTCCAGCGTCCAGCGGTGGACCGGAGTGCCGTCGGGGAGGGTGCCGAAGAGTTCGCTAGGCATGATCGAGACCCTACGCCGCGGACGAGCCCGGCACCCGCCCGCGTACGCCGTCCGTCACGCGGCCGGCTTCTTCGCCGTCACCGTCCGGTACGCGATCTCCGCGATCCGCGCCTGGCCGTCGCGGCTCGGGTGGAACCAGTCCCAGTGGCTCAACTGCGCCGTACCGAAGCGGTAGTCGAAGACCGCGCCCCCGTCGAAGCGGCACCGCCGGTCCTTGGCGCAGACCTCCTCCAGGACCGTGTTGTACGCCTCCACCCGGTTCTGGACCTTGGCGCGCCGCTGGGTCGCCGCCGCGTCCAGGGCGTCCGCGTCCCCCAGCATCGAGGGGCAGATGCCCAGCTTCCAGACCTGTTTGCCCAGCGCGTTGCCGCGGCCCTGGGACCACAGCCGCTTCAGGTCCGGCACGCTCGACACGTACACCTGGGCCCTGGGCAGGGACGCGCGCAGCGTCCGGATCGCGTCCTGGAACTCGGCCCGGAAGTCCGCCACCGGCGTCATCGCCGAGACGCTCGCGCGGCAGGCGTCGTTGGCGCCCGCCATCACCGTCACCAGTTCCGGCTTCCGCTCCGCCGCCCGGACCATCTGCGCCGGCAGGTCCGCCATCCGCGCTCCGGTCACCGCGTAGTTCCAGCTCCGGCCGGCGGCCCCGGCCCTGCCCAGCAGCCGTACCGCGAGGCTGTTCACCCGGGTGTCGCTGCCGGTCGCCCACGACACCTCCGGGCAGTCGGACAGCACCGAACACGCGTCGAAGCCGCGCGTGATGGAGTCGCCCACCGCGACCAGGGACGCCGGGCTGCGGTCCCACGCGGGGGTCGGCTTCGGGGACGGGCGGCCCTTCGCGGAGGCACCCCCGGGGGCCGCCGCGTCGCCACCGGAGGCGTCGCAGCCCGCGACGGCCAGGACGGTCGCCGCCGCGACGGCGAGGACGGCCCGTGAACGGTGGCTTCGCTCGCGCATCCCCAGTTCCCCTCGTTCGTCGTGCACCCTCGGTCGGCATCGCGTCCCCGTGAGCGGCCGTGCCCCGTCCCGGGCGGCCCGTGACCCCGCGGCCGGGACAGCGGCACGCGTCCCGGCGGGTGAAACCTCGGTGTTTCTCCGCGCTGGGACCGACGGTACGTCACACTCCTTGCGCCGCCGCACGGTAGCCTCGCCCCGTGGCCGCCCTGCCACTGCCGTTCCGCCAAGTTACAAGATGTCCCGCTCTGCCCGGAGGTCCCGGTGACGACACGTGGAGTTCTGTACGTGCACTCCGCGCCGCGCGCGCTGTGCCCGCACGTCGAGTGGGCAGTCGCGGGCGTGCTCGGTACGCGCGTCAGCCTCGACTGGATCCGGCAGCCGGCCGCGCCCGGCACCTGGCGGTCCGAGTTCTCCTGGAAGGCCGAGGCGGGCACCGCCTCCCAGCTCGCCTCCGCGCTGCGCGGCTGGCATCTGCTGCGCTTCGAGGTCACCGCCGAGCCCTGCCCCACCGCCGAGGGCGAGCGCTACAGCTGCACCCCCGACCTGGGCATCTTCCACGCCGTCACCGGCATCCACGGCGACATCCTGATCCCCGAGGACCGGCTGCGCGCCGCGCTGGTCCGCTCCCAGCGCGGCGAGACCGAGCTGGAGGGCGAACTCGCCAAGCTCCTCGGCAAGCCCTGGGACGACGAGCTGGAGCCCTTCAGGTACGCCGGCGAGGGTGCCCCCGTCCGCTGGCTCCACCAGGTCGTCTGACGCACCGTCACGGACACGGGAGGGGGGACCCCCCCCCACGGGGGTCCCCCCCCCCTGTTCGCACCCCACACGCGCT
>NZ_JBWKDS010000036.1:73584-87269 GCF_056435845.1 Streptomyces sp. NPDC043867
CGGAGGGGAAGCCGGAGGGGTGCCCCCGCTCACTTGTCCCCCCCGGGCTCCTTCACCCACCGCAACGAACAGGGGGGGGCCCCCCCCCAAGGGGGGGGCCCCCTCCCGTGTGTACGACCCGTACGGCCGGTTCCCGACGCCGTACGGGGTGTTCTAGACGGTCCGGAACGCCAGCACCACGTTGTGGCCGCCGAAGCCGAACGAGTCGTTCAGCGCGGCGATACGGCCCTCGACGGGGAGCTTGCGCGCCTCGCCGCGGACGATGTCGGCGTTGGCCTCGGCCTCCGGGTCGAGGTTCTCCACGTTGATGGTCGGCGGGGCGATCCGGTGGTACAGGGCGAGGACCGAGGCGACGGACTCGACGCCGCCGGCGCCGCCGAGCAGGTGCCCGGTCATCGACTTGGTCGCGGAGACCGCCATGTGGTCGGCGTCGTCGCCGAACACCTTGCGCAGCGCCTTCAGTTCGGCCACGTCACCGGCAGGCGTCGAGGTGGCGTGCGCGTTGACGTGCACGATCTCCGCCGGGTCCAGGTCGGTGTTGTCGAGCAGGTTCTGCAGGGCGTGCGAGATGCCGCGGCCCTCGGGCTCCGGCTGCACGATGTCGTGGGCGTCGGCCGAGATGCCCTGGCCGACCGCCTCCGCGTACACCCGGGCGCCGCGCGCGGCGGCGTGCTCGGCCGACTCCAGGACGAGGACGCCGGCGCCCTCGCCGAGGACGAAGCCGTCGCGGCCGACGTCGTAGGGACGCGAGGCGCCCTGCGGGTCGTCGTTGTTCTTGGACATCGCCATCATGTTGCCGAAGGCGGCGATGGGCAGCGGGTGGATGGCCGCCTCGGTGCCGCCGGCGACGACGACGTCGGCGCGGCCGGTACGGATCATCTCGATCGCGTAGCCGATCGCCTCGGCGCCCGACGCACAGGCGGAGACCGGGGTGTGCACGCCGGCGCGGGCGCCCACGGCGAGGCCCACGTTGGCGGACGGCCCGTTGGGCATCAGCATGGGGACGGTGTGCGGGGAGACGCGGCGTACGCCCTTCTCCTTGAGCACGTCGTACTGGTCGAGCAGGGTGGTCACGCCACCGATGCCGGAGGCGATGACCGCGCCCAGCCGGTCGGGGTCGACGGCGGTGTCCTCACCGGCCTTGCCGGTGAAGCCCGCGTCGGCCCAGGCCTCCTTGGCCGCGATCAGCGCGAACTGCGCCGAGCGGTCGAGACGGCGGGCCTGCGGGCGGGGGATGACCTCGCCCGGTTCCACGGCGATCTGCGCAGCGATGCGGACCGCCTGATCGGCGGCCCACTCCTGCTCCAGGGGACCGACGCCGGAACGTCCGGCGACGAGGCCCTCCCAGGTAGAGGCTGCGTCGCCACCCAGCGGTGTGGTTGCGCCGATACCGGTGACGACCACGGTGCGATTGGTCGGGCTCACGGGAATTCTTTCTCCAACGGATACGAGGATTCAGCGGCGCCACCGCCGGGTGGCGGGGCAGTCAGCCCAGGGGAGATCGGGTGATCAGACCTGGTGCTTCAGGATGTAGTCGGCGGCGTCACCGACGGTCTTCAGGTTCTTGACGTCGTCGTCGGGGATCTTGACGTCGAAACGCTCTTCGGCGGCGACGACGACCTCGACCATGGACAGCGAGTCGACGTCCAGGTCGTCGGTGAAGGACTTGTCCAGCTGGACGTCCTCGGTGGGGATCCCGGCGATCTCGTTCACGATCTCGGCGAGACCTTCGACGATCTCTTCCAGAGTGGCGGCCATGTCAGGCGCTCCTTCGGTATGTATCCAGAGGGTGTGGCGGTACTCCGGCCGGAGACGATCCGGACGGTGTGCCTAGGGGAGGGTAACGACCGTGGCGGCGTAGACCAGACCCGCCCCGAAGCCGATGACGAGCGCGGTGTCGCCGCTCTTCGCCTCGCCGGTCGCCAGAAGCCGCTCCATAGCAAGCGGAATCGAGGCGGCCGACGTGTTGCCGGTGGTGCGTACGTCCCGGGCGACCGTGACGTGCGCCGGCAGTTTGAGGGTCTTCACCATCGAGTCGATGATCCGCTCGTTGGCCTGGTGCGGAATGAACACGTCCAGGTCGGCCGGGGCGATCCCGGCCGCGTCCAGCGCCTGCTGGGCGACCTTCGCCATCTCGAACACGGCCCAGCGGAACACCGCCTGGCCCTCCTGCGTGATGGCGGGGAACTTGATCTCGCCCTTGGAGTCGAGCGGCAGGCTGGACACGTCTCCCGTGTGGAAGCGGTCCCACGGCACGGTCTGCTTGATCGTGCCGGCCTTGTCGCCCTCGGAACCCCAGACGGTGGGGCCGATGTGCGGCTCCTCGGACGGGCCCACGACGACCGCGCCGGCGCCGTCACCGAACAGGAAGGCCGTCGCGCGGTCCTCCAGGTCGGTCAGGTCGGACAGCCGCTCCACGCCGATGACCAGCACGTACTCCGCGGAACCCTCGACGATCATGCCCTTGGCGAGGGTGAGCCCGTAGCCGAAGCCCGCGCAGCCCGCAGAGATGTCGAAGGCCGCCGCCCTCGCCGTGCCCAGCTTGTCGGCGATCTCGGTCGCGATGGCCGGGGTCTGGCTGAAGTGCGAGACGGTGGAGACCACCACGGCGCCGATCTGCTCGGCGGAGATCCCCGCGTCCGCGATCGCCTTGCCGGACGCCTCGATCGACATCGCGGCGACCGTCTCCTCGTCGGAGGCCCAGTGCCGGGTCTCGATGCCGGAGCGCGAGCGGATCCATTCGTCGGACGAGTCGATCGTCTCGAGGATCACCTCGTTGGGCACGACCCGCACCGGACGGTAGCCGCCCACGCCGAGGATCCGTGCGTACGGTGCGCCCTTTCCTGCCTTGATCTTCGACATGCTCTCCGAGCTCCTTAGGCCGCGCTGTGCTCGGCGATGAGCTCGCGAGCCGCGTCGAGGTCGTCGGGTGTCTTCAGCGCCAGCGTCCTGACGCCGGGCAGCGCGCGCTTGGCCAGGCCGGTGAGCGTGCCGCCGGGGCACAGCTCGACCAGCGCGGTCGCACCGAGCTCCTTGAAGGTCTCCATGCACAGGTCCCAGCGGACCGGGTTGGCGACCTGGCCGACGAGACGCGAGACGACCTCGTCACCGGTGGCGACGGACCGGCCGTCCTTGTTCGACACGTACGCGACCTTAGGGTCGGCCGGGGTCAGGTCCGCGGCGGCCTTCGCGAGCACGTCGACGGCGGGCGCCATGTGGTGCGTGTGGAACGCGCCGGCGACCTTCAGCGCGATCACCTTGCGCACGCCTTCGGGCTTGTCGGCCTCCAGGGCGGCCAGCTGCTCCAGCGTACCGGCGGCGACGATCTGGCCCGCGCCGTTCATGTTCGCCGGGGTCAGGCCGAGCTTCTCCAGGTGCGGCACGGTCGTCTCCGGGTCGCCGCCGAGCAGGGCGGACATGCCGGTCCGCGTGACGGCGGCGGCCTCGGCCATCGCCAGGCCGCGCTTGCGGACGAGCCGGAGCGCCTCGGTCTCCGCGAACACACCGGCCACCGCGGCGGCGGTGATCTCACCGACGCTGTGGCCCGCGACGGCCCCGGGGACCACGTCGCCGAGAGCGGACGCGGACAGCAGTCCGGCCGCGACGAGCAGGGGCTGCGCCACGGCCGTGTCGCGGATCTCGTCCGCGTCGGCCTTCGTGCCGTAGTGGGCGAGGTCGAGCCCGATGGCGTCCGACCACGCGGCGATGCGGTCGGCGGCCCCGGGGAGGTCGAGCCAGGGAGTCAGGAAGCCGGGCGTCTGGGCGCCCTGGCCGGGAGCGACGAGTACGAGCACTCTCACACTCTCTCTTGTGGACGGCCACGGCCGCCCGTGGGGACAAGGACGAAGAACAGGAGGGGGAATTGTGGACCCCCGACAAAAGCCTAGGCCTGAGGATCTCCATCGGCCAGACGCCCCAGGATCAGGGCGATGCGCAGTGTGAAGGCGGAGCGTACATCGGAGGGCGACCAGCCGGTGACGTCAGTCACACGTCGGAGCCGGTAGCGCACGGTGTTGGGATGCACGAAGAGCATCCGGGCCGCGCCCTCGAGACTGCTCGCCTGCTCCAGATACACGCTCAGCGTTTCCAGGAGCGCGGACCCGGCCTCCTCCAGCGGTCTGTAGATCTCCTCCACCAGCTGCTCGCGGGCCGAGGGATCCCCGGCCATCGCGCGCTCCGGCAGCAGATCGTCCGCCAGGACCGGCCGCGGGGCGTCCTGCCAGGCGAAACAGGCCTTCAGACCGGCCGCCGCGGCCTGCGCGGACCGGGTCGCGGCCAGCAGGTCGGGCACGATCGGGCCCGCGACGACGGATCCCGCCGCGTACGGACCGATCAGCGACTTGGCGACGGCGAGCGGGTTGTCGCTGCCGCCGGCGATCACGACGAGCCGGTCACCGAGCACTCCGGTGAGCACCTGGAGCTTGGCGTGCCGCGCCGCCCGCCGGATCGCCTCGACCGTCAGCTCGCTGTCGCCGTCCGGTGCCGTACCCAGCACCACACAGACGTGTTCGGGCGAGTTCCAGCCGAGCGCGGCGGCGCGGGATACGGCACCCTCGTCGGCCTCGCCGGACAGCACGGCGTTGACCACGAGGGACTCCAGCCGCGCGTCCCAGGCGCCCCGGGCCTCCGCCGCCTGGGCGTACACCTGTGCGGTGGCGAAGGCGATCTCGCGGGCGTAGACGAGGAGCGCCTCGCGCAGAACGGATTCGTCTCCGGGCGCCGCGACCTCGTCGATCGCGCTCTCCATGACCTCGATGGTGGTCCGCACCATCTCGACGGTCTGGCGCAGGGTGATCGCCCGGGTCAGCTCGCGGGGAGCGGTGCCGAAGACGTCGGTGGAGATGGCCTGGGGGGCGTCGGGACGCCGGAACCACTCGGTGAAGGCGGCGATCCCCGCCTGGGCGACCAGCCCGATCCACGACCGGTTCTCCGGCGGCATGGCCCGGTACCACGGCAGCGTCTCGTCCATGCGCGCGATGGCCTGCGCCGCGAGACTCCCGGACGACTTCTCCAGCCGCCTCAGGGTCGCGGAGTGCGTGTGGGGTGCGCGCGCTGCGGGTTCGGTGTTGCTGGTTTGGGGTTCGGGCACGGGACAAGACTGCCTCATCCGGACGTGAGTGCGCCGCGCCGGGTCCCGGTGCCCCGGCCCCGCGGGGCTACCGTGGGCTCCGTGATGGACGTACGGCGCGCCGACGAGCGCTACCGCGGAGGGGACCCGGCGGCCGGGATCTCCTCCCTGCACGCCTTCTCCTTCGGCCCCCACTACGACCCCGACAACCTCCGCTTCGGCCCGCTCATCGCCTGCAACGAGGAGCGGCTCGCGCCCGGCGCCGGCTTCGACGAACACCCGCACAGCCACACCGAGATCGTCACCTGGGTGATCGAGGGCGAACTGACGCACCGCGACTCCGCGGGACACGAGTCGCGGGTCCGCGCCGGCGACGTGCAGCGCCTCAGCTCGGCGGGCGGTGTCCGTCACGTGGAACGCAACGACGGCCTGACGCCGCTGACCTTCGTCCAGATGTGGCTGGCCCCGCTGGAACCGGGCGGCGACCCCGCCTACGAGATCGTCCACGGCATCGCGGACTCCACGCCGTACGCGGTCCCCGAGGCGGGGGCCATGCTCCACGTGCGCCGCCTGACCGCGAGCGAGCGCACCGCGATCCCGGACGCGCCGTTCGTCTACGTCCACGTCGTGCGCGGTGAAGTCCGGCTGGACGGCCTGGAGCTGGAGACTGGCGACGCGGCCCGCCTCACCGACGCGAAGAACCTGGAAGCCATAGCGGGCTCCCCGGCGGAACTCCTCGTCTGGGAGATGACGACGGTCTGAGCACGGGGCCGGGAATCAGCCCCTCCCGCGTTTGAGGAGCGTTGCACGGGGCGGAAGCCCCGAGTCGGGACGGGCAGGGACACAGGGGGCGCAAGAAGCCCCCGGCGGGCCTCAGCCGGAAAGCTCCGCGAGCACCGCGTCGGTGAAGGGCGGCCACACCTCGGCCGCCCAGGGCCCGAACGCCCGGTCCGTGAAGGCCACACACGCGACCCCCGCGACGGGGTCGACCCACAGGAACGTACCGGACTGCCCGAAGTGCCCGAAGGTCCCCGCCGAGGACGAAGTTCCCGTCCAGTGCGGCGACTTGGAGTCACGGATCTCGAACCCGAGCCCCCAGTCGTTGGGGTTCTGGTGCCCGTACCCCGGCAGCACACCCTTCGTGCCGGGGAACTGCACGGACATGGCCTCCGCCACGGTCCGCGGATCGAGCAGCCGCGGCGCCTGCACCTCGGCCGCGAACCGCACGAGGTCGTCCACCGTGGACACCCCGTCCTTCGCGGGCGACCCGTCGAGCGTGGTCGACGTCATGCCGAGCGGCTCCAGGACCCCCTGGCGCAGATACTCGGCGAAGGGGATCCCGGTCGCCTTCGCGATGTGGTCCCCGAGCACCTCGAAGCCGGCGTTGGAGTACAGCCGCCGCTCCCCGGGCGCGGACATCACCCGGTGCTCGTCGAAGGCGAGCCCGGAGGTGTGCGCGAGGAGATGGCGGACCGTCGAGCCCTGCGGCCCGGCCGGCTCGTCGAGCTCGACCGCCCCCTCCTCGTACGCGACGAGGACGGCGTACGCGGCGAGCGGCTTGGTGACCGAGGCCAGCGCGAAACGCTGCCCGCCGGGGCCGTGCGCCCCCAGCACCGTGCCGTCCGCGCGGACGACGGCCGCCGCGGCCGTGGGAACGGGCCAGTTCTCGATCAACGCCAGGCTCTGCAAGGACATGCCCACGAGACTAAGCGCCGCGCAGCTCCAGCCGCATCGAGGGGTCGGGCTTGCGCACGAAGCCGAGCGAGGCGTACAGCGGCTCGGCCCCGGCGGACGCGTTCAGGTCGACCTGGGGGACGCCCCGCCCGCGGAACCAGTCGAGCAGCGCCTCCATGCCCGCCCGCGCGTACCCGCGCAGCCGGGCGTCCGGGTCGGTGGCGACACTGAAGACATGGCCGACCGCGCCGTGCGGATTGCCCGCGCGCCCGATCCGGTACTCGACCGTCCCGGCGACCAGCGCGGCCAGCGCCCCCGGCCGCTGCGGATGGTCGACGACGAAGGCGGCGAAGTCGCCGTCCGGCTCCGCCAGCCTGCGCCGCAGCGTGGGCAGCGACTCGGTGTGCCACAGCGTGGAGCCGTCGGCCCCCGGCATCGAGTCGATCATCACCTGACGCAGCCGGAGCAGCTCCCCGGCGTCCTCGGGCACGGCCCGGCGTACGAGACTCATGATCCGCACGCTAACCGCCCCGACGTCGTGGCGTCGCCGGAATTTCAGCGGAACGCACTTGCTTGAAGTGCACTCCAGGGTTTTAGCGTGGAGGCATGACGGTGATGGAGACCACGGCCGACACCGGTGCCGGCAGCGGCACGGACGCCTGCGCCTCGGCGCCGGAGCGCCACCCCCGCCCGGACGGCCGGGACAACTACACGATCAGCGAGGTCGTCGCCTTCACCGGCCTGACCGCGCACACCCTGCGCTGGTACGAGCGGATCGGGCTGATGTCCCACATCGACCGCTCGCACACCGGCCAGCGCCGCTACAGCAACCGCGACCTGGACTGGCTGAACCTCGTCGGGAAGCTGCGGCTGACCGGCATGCCGGTCGCCGACATGGTGCGGTACGCGGAGCTGGTGCGCGCGGGCGACCACACCTACGGCGAGCGGTTCGAGCTGCTGGAGGCGACCCGCCGGGACGTGCGGGCGCGGATCGCCGAGCTGCAGGACACCCTCGCCGTGCTCGACCACAAGATCAGTTTCTATGCGGACGCCGGGCGTGCCCCGGCGTCGGAGAGGTCCCGATGACGGACAGCAGGATCGCGAAGGCGGAGCTCGGCACCGGCGGCCCGGAGGTCGGCGTGCAGGGCCTCGGCTGCATGGGCATGAGCTTCGCGTACGGTCCGACGGACGCCGGTGAGGCGCGGGCCACCCTGGAGCGCGCCCTGGAACTCGGCGTGACGCTCTACGACACCGCGGACGCCTACGGAGCGGGCGACAACGAGGAGTTCCTCTCGCCGTTCTTCAAGGCGCACCGGGACGAGGTCGTCATCGCGACGAAGTTCGCCCTGTCGATCCCGCCGGACGAGCCCACGAAGCGGGTCATCCGCAACGACACGCCGTACATCCGCCAGGCGGTGGAGGCCAGCCTCAAGCGCCTCGACGTCGACGTGATCGACCTCTACTACATGCACCGGCGCGACCCCGGCGTCCCGATCGAGGAGTCCGTCGGGACCATGGCGGAGCTGGTGCGCGAGGGCAAGGTCAGGCACCTCGGGCTGAGCGAGGTCACCGGAAGCGAACTGCGCACCGCGCAGGGCGTGCACCCGATCGCGGCCGTGCAGTCGGAGTGGTCGCTGTTCAGCCGGGACATCGAGGCGGGCGTGGTCCCCGCGGCGCTGGAGCTCGGCGTGGCCCTCGTGCCGTACTCGCCGCTCGGCCGCGGCTTCCTCACCGGCTCCTTCGCGAACGCGGAGAAGGACCTGACCGCGGACGACTTCCGGCGCCACCAGCCCCGCTTCACCGGCGAGAACGCGGCAGCCAACGCGGCGCTGCTGGAGCCGGTGCGCGCCGTGGCCGACGCCCACGGCGCCTCGCCGGCCCAGATCGCGCTGGCCTGGGTGCAGCAGCGGGCCGCCGTGCACGGACTGACCGTCGTCCCGATCCCCGGCACCCGCAAGCGCACCCGCGTCGAGGAGAACGCCGCGGCCACCCGCATCGTCCTCACCGACGAGGAACTCGCGCTGCTGGAGCCGGTCGCCGCCCAGGTGTCCGGCGACCGCTACGCGGACATGACGTTCACGTCCGCGGGCCGCGAGTAGCGCGCCCGGGGCCCGTGCGGCCGGGCCCTACAGCTCCGCCAGCAGCTGCGCCTTCTTCGCCGTGAACTCCGCGTCCGTCACCAGACCCGCCAGGTGCAGCTCGCCGAGGTGACGGATGCGCTCGGCGATGTCGGCGGGGTCGCGGTGGGGCGCGGACACCGCGACCGGGGCGGGCGGCCCGGCGGCGCGTACGGCGGCCAGCACCGAGGCCGCGAACGGCAGCGACTCGTGCACCGGACCGTAGCCGAGGCCGAAGACGACGGCCGCCGGATCCTGGTCGGCCTGCGCGGGCTGCGGGGCGGTCGGCTCGCGGTGCAGCAGCCGCAGGTGGCCCTCGAAGATCTCGGGGGAGCGCCACTCGACCCCGCTGAGGGCGGCGACCGGGAAACTCTGGTCGCCGGCCTTCCACTTGGCGGAGGAGGCGCCGGTCCAGAACCACCGGAACGACACCTGCCCGCCGTCGAAGGACGCCTTCGCGTCGTACGCCTTGAAGTGCCGGGGCGCCTCGGGCGGCTCCACGAGGAAGCGCTCGGCGGGAGAACCGTCTGCTCGGACCCGTGCGCGCAGCTCGTCCGCGTAGTACTCGGCGAGCGTCTCGCGCTCGGCGGGCAGCACCAGCCGGTAGGGGTCGCAGGCTTCCTTCAGCTGACCGTCGGCCGCCGCCATCAGGGGATCGGCGCCCGGTCTCGGCACGGCGTGCAGGACCACCGTCCCCCGCTTTCCGGGAGTGAGGGTCACGGCCGCGAGCGCCTCCAGGGGGACCCGGCGTTCGCCGAGCGCCTGGAACAGCTTCGGCGTACGGATCCCCCGCTCGAAGCGGATGAGGACGGAGTCGGACTCGAACTCCCAGGCGGCATGAAATCCGGCCAGTACGTCACCCATGCGGCACATCGTATGCGGCAGGCGTCCCCGCGTCGCCTCCCCGGAGCGACCGCAGTTCCTCGCTCGCTACGCGCGTCCGGCCGACGTCGCGGCGGACAAACCCTTCCTGCACACGTCGTCCTTGCGGGCGCAGCGCACCGCGCGGTACGCGCCGACGCCGATCTCGGCGAAGTTGCGCAGGCTCCCGGTGCCGGGCTCGAAATAGCCGCCGTGTCCCTGCGCGCCGTCCGCGGAGAGGACCCGCGCCCCGAAGCCGGCGGAGACCGGGTCGGCGCCGTGTCCGAGCCCGCCCACCTCCAGGTGCGGCACGTCCCGGATCCAGTCGTCGGCGTCGCGCATCGCCCAGACCTGGGCGGTGGTGCCCAGCCGGCCGGCGTTCTCGGCGCGCATGCCGGGGCTGCCCGCGACGGCGAGGTCGGCGACCCGCCCGGGCAGTTCGTGCGCGGCGATCCCGCAGACCACCGAGCCGTAGCTGTGGCAGTACAGCGCGACGGGCGCCTCGCCGGGCAGTGCGCGCAGCAGCCGGTTCAGCCGGACCGCGCCGTCCTCGGCCCGCATGGCCGTGGCGGCGTCCATGCCGAGTCCGCTCGGTGCCGTGTAGTCGGCCCAGGCGATGACGGCCGTACGCGTCCTCGGAGCCGTCGCGCGCTCGGCCCGGTACAGGGCGCGCGCCATGCCGACGGGCGCCGAGTACTTGCGGAAGGTGCGCTGGAAGGTGAGGAGGTCCGTGTCGACGCCGGGCACCACGACCGAGATCCGCTCGGCTCGGGTCAGGTTGCCGAAGACCTCCGCGATCCGGCCCGAGCCCCCGGGGTCGAAGGCCAGGATCTGCCGCCTGCGCTTCAGCAGGGCCTCGTAGCGGTGCATGCGGCGGCCGGCCTGCTGCTGTCCCGCGGACGAGAGGCGGTTGTCGCGCATGCGGGTGCGTTCGACCCTGCGCTGCTGCCCGAGCGCGAGCCGGTTGGCCCGGTAACGGAGCCGCACGGGCGCGCCGTTCATGTTGCCGACCGCCAGCGGATAGCGGTGGGCGAGACGGGTGCGCTGGTGGGCGTCGAGCGAGGCGAAGAAGCGGGCGAGGCGGCCCGGCGCGGAGTCGGGGTCCGGCAACCGGTGTCCGTCCAGGCGCCCGTGCTCCCACTTCGAGCGCGACGCCTCGAGCGGCGACTGCCCCCGGTGGCTGTGCACGGCGGTCCATCCGGTGGTCGCCAGCATCACGAACACCACGGCCAGCGCGAGCAGTGCGCGCGAGGCGTTGAGTTGGGGGGAGGAGCCGAAGGAAGTCACTGGAAGGACACACTAGGAGAACGGGAGTGTCTCGCGTTAACCGAGTGGCGCAGATCACGTTTCCCGTGCGGTAATCGGGTCATGGAGGGTCCGGTTCGCGTCAAACCTTCACTCTCCGTATTCGCGCACCCGTCGTACCGGGATGCATTGTGACGTTGCGTCAGGCGATCGTCACGCGTCCCGGAGCGTGTGTCCCGGTTCCGCCGGCTCGTTTCCCGTGCGCCAGGTCCGCGCCAGCGCGGGCTCCAGCTGGTCGAGATAGGAGGCGGTCAGCTCGCGGATCGCCTCGACGCTGATGTCCTCGCCGGCGCCCCACTGCCTCCCGGTCACCCGCATCACCCCGCCGAACACGGCCACCGCGACCCGCGGCCGCAGGTCCGCGTCCACGTCGAGACCCTCCCGGTCCGCGATCACCCGGGCGAGCTCCTCCTCCACCTCGGCGGACCGGCGCAGATGCGCGGCGAGCAGGGCGGGTGTCGACTCGATCAGCTGGAAGGTCCGCATGTGCAGTTCGAGCGGGACGACCTGCGCGATCGCCTCGCCGATGGTGTCCCAGCCCTCCAGCACGGCCCGGCGCAGCGCCTCCAGCGGGGCCTCCTGGGGCGGCCGTCCGCGCAGCGCCTCGACGAAGTGCGCCTCCGTCATCTCCTGGACGGCGAAGGCGGCCTCCTCCTTGCCTGCGAAGTAGCGGAAGAACGTGCGCTGGGAGACGTCGACGGCCTCGGCGATCTCGTCGACCGTCGTCCGTTCGTACCCCTGGGTCGTGAACAGTTCGAGGGCGGCTCGCAGCAGCGCGTCCCGGGTGCGCCGCTTCTTGCGCTCGCGCAGTCCCGGTCGTGACGCTGTGTCCATCGGGTTCCCCGTTCCGTGCTGCCGCCGTGCCGGGCGTACGCCGGGCGACGTGACAGTTACCGACTAATGAATTGGTTTGTCAACTGTCAGCGACTGTCACTAATCTCGAACGTATGACTAGTCAGACCACCGTCGACGCGACGGGCCCGGCCGACAAGGCCCCGGCCACCCCGTCCGGACCGAGCCCCGCCAAGGGGTTGCGTGGCCATCCCTGGCTGACGCTGATCAGCGTCGCGATCGGCGTCATGATGGTCGCCCTGGACGGCACCATCGTCGCCATCGCGAACCCGGCCATCGCCAAGGACCTCGGCGCCAGCTTCGCCGACGTCCAGTGGATCACCAACGCGTACTTCCTCGCCCTCGCGGTCACCCTGATCACCGCGGGCAAGCTCGGCGACCGGTTCGGGCACCGGCAGACCTTCCTGATCGGCGTGGTCGGCTTCGCCGCCGCGTCCGGGGCCATCGGCCTGTCCGACAGCATCGCGCTGGTGGTCACCTTCCGTGTCTTCCAGGGCCTGTTCGGCGCGCTGCTGATGCCGGCCGCGCTCGGTCTGCTGCGGGCCACCTTCCCGGCCGAGAAGCTGAACATGGCCATCGGCATCTGGGGCATGGTGATCGGCGCGTCCACGGCGGGCGGCCCGATCCTCGGCGGTCTGCTCGTGCAGCACGTCAGCTGGCAGTCGGTGTTCTTCATCAACGTGCCGGTCGGCGTCCTCGCGCTGGTCCTCGGCGCCCTCATCCTGACCGACCACCGCGCCAAGAACGCGCCGCGCTCCTTCGACATCCTCGGCATAGCCCTGCTCTCGGGGGCCATGTTCTGCCTGGTCTGGGCCCTCATCAAGGCCCCCGCCTGGGGCTGGGGCGACGGCCTCACCTGGACCTTCCTCGGTGCCTCGGTGCTCGGCTTCGGCCTCTTCGCGCTCTGGGAGACCAAGGTCCGCGAGCCGCTGGTCCCCCTCGCCCTCTTCCGCTCCGTGCCGCTGTCGGCCGGCGTGGTGCTCATGGTCCTGATGGCCATCGCCTTCCTGGGCGGACTGTTCTTCGTCACCTTCTACCTGCAGAACGTGCACGGCATGAGCCCGGTCGACGCGGGCCTGCACCTGCTGCCGCTCACCGGCATGATGATTGTCGGCTCGCCGCTGGCCGGCTTCCTCATCACCAAGACCGGGCCGCGCCTCCCGCTGGCGGGCGGCATGGCGCTCACCGCGATCTCCATGTACGGCATGTCCACGCTGGACACGGACACCGGCAGCGCCGTCATGTCGCTCTGGTTCGCCGGACTCGGCCTCGGACTCGCCCCGGTCATGGTCGGTGCCACCGAAGTCATCGTGGGCAACGCGCCGATGGAGCTCTCCGGGGTCGCCGGCGGCCTCCAGCAGGCGGCGATGCAGATCGGCGGCAGCCTCGGTACGGCGGTCCTCGGAGCCGTGATGGCCTCCAAGGTCGACAACGACCTCGCGGGCAACTGGGCCGACGCCAAGCTGCCGCCGCTCACCGGGACGCAGCTGGACCAGGCCTCGCAGGCGGTCCAGCAGGGCGCCGCGCCGGTGCCGAAGGGCACACCGGCCGGGATCGCCGAGAAGATCACGAGCGTCGCCCACGACACCTTCATCTCCGGCATGAGCCTCGCGTGCCTCGTCGCCGCCGGGGTCGCGCTCGTGGCCGTCTTCGTCGCGCTCCTCACCAAGCGCGGCGTCAACGCGGACGCGGCGGGCCCGGGAGCCGGACACATCTAGGGCCTGTCGTTTGGATCACGCCGGCGTCGCGGGGTCTGGCACGCACATCTGCGGCGTTGTCGTCGGTCGCCGACGCTCCGCGTCGACTCC
>NZ_JBWKDS010000037.1:0-8849 GCF_056435845.1 Streptomyces sp. NPDC043867
GAAGAGAAGGAGAGGGCCGACGTGGGTTGGGTTTCTTTCGTACCGTTGCGGTTGGGGGCGGGAACTAGATGAAAAACCCCCCCCCCCCCCCCCCCCCCCCCCCCCCCCCCGCCCACCCCCCCCCCCCCCCCCCCCCCCCCCCCCCCCCCCCCCCCACCCTCGCACTCCGGGGTACCGGTCGCCCGGCCGTCAGCAGCCCGCGTCAGGCACCGGCCTCGGCCTGCGCCTCGTCCCGGGAGGCGTCCGGCACCGGCTGCGCGGGCCGGCCGGCGCCCATCCGCTGGCGGACCAGCGCGATCGTCAGGACCACGGCCGCGACGAGCAGCGACAGCAGGACGGTCTCGCGGCCGTCGTGCTCGGTGTCCGTCAGCATGTAGCCGAGCACGAAGACGATCATCGCGGCGGTCGCCCAGGTGAGGTACGGGTACAGCCACATCCGCACGACCAGCTTCTCCGGCGCCTCACGCTGGATGATCTTGCGCATGCGCAGCTGGGAGAAGCAGATGACCAGCCAGACGAACAGGGCCACCGCGCCGGAGGAGTTGACCAGGAAGAGGAAGACGGAGTCGGGGAACTTGTAGTTGAAGAAGACGGCGACGAAGCCGAACACGACCGAGACCACGATGGCGGTCATCGGCACACCCCGTGCCGTCGTCCGCGCGAACGCCTTCGGTGCGTCCCCGCGCTCACCGAGCGAGAACGCCATCCGGGAGGCCGTGTACAGACCGGAGTTGAGGCAGGACAGCACCGACGTCAGCACGATGAAGTTCATGATCTGACCGGCGTGCGCGATGCCCAGGGAGTTCAGCGCGGCGACGTAGGAGCCCTCGTCGGCGATGGACTTGTCGTTCCACGGCAGGAGCGAGACGACGACGAGGATCGAGCCGAGGTAGAAGACGGCGATCCGCCAGATGATGCTGTTGGTGGACTTGGTGACCGCGCGCTGCGGGTCCTCGGACTCACCGGCCGCCAGCGTGGCGATCTCGCTGCCCATGAAGGAGAAGACCACCAGCAGGACGCCGGTGAGGATCGCGCCGGGCCCGTGCGGGAGGAAGCCGCCGTGCTCGGTCAGGTTGCCGAAGCCCGCCTTGTCCGCGTCGACGCCGGGCAGCACGCCGAAGACGGCCAGACCGCCCACCACGATGAACGCGCCGATCGCGACGACCTTGATCCCGGCGAACCAGAACTCGAACTCGCCGTACGAGCCGACCGAGACCAGGTTGGTCGCGGTGAGCACCATCATCACGATGAGCGCCCAGCCCCACTGCGGAACGGCCGGTATCCACCCTTCGAGGATCTTGGCCCCGGCGGTGGCCTCCACGGCCAGCACCACCACCCAGAAGAACCAGTAGAGCCAGCCGATCGAGAAGCCGGCCCAGCGGCCCAGCGCCCGGTCGGCGTGCGCCGAGAACGAACCGGACGTCGGATTGGCCGCGGACATCTCGCCGAGCATCCGCATCACCAGCACGACGAGCGTGCCGACGAGGGCGTAGGAGAGCAGGATGCCCGGGCCCGCGGTGGCGATTCCGGTGCTGGAGCCGACGAACAGTCCGGCTCCGATGACACCGCCGATGGCGATCATCGACAGGTGGCGGTTCTTCAGTCCGGCCTGGAGTCCGCCACCGGGTTCTCCGGGGCTCTCCGGGCCGTGTCCGGCCTTCGACAGGGTCGGCTGCGAGGTCATGGGACGAGTTCCTTTGTGCCGAGTGTGCGGATTTCCCGTACGAGCGGTGTACGGCTCCTCATACGAGCGGTGTACGAGTCGGTCCAGTGAAACGGAGGCCACGGAATTCGTGAACCTTTGATTCCGGATCGTTACTTGAGGTTTCCCTGAGGTTTAGTGGCTCAGGCCACTCTCTTCTCCGGCGGCACCCGGCGGGGCCGGACGGATACGGGCGTGTCACACTCGGAGCATGCGCGTGTACCTCGGCTCCGATCATGCCGGTTTCGAACTGAAGAACCACCTCGTGGAGTGGCTCAAGGCGGCCGGCCACGAGCCCGTCGACTGCGGGCCGCTCATCTACGACGCCCAGGACGACTACCCGCCCTTCTGCCTGCGCGCGGCACAGCGCACGGCGGCGGACCCGGACTCCCTCGGCATCGTGATCGGCGGCTCCGGCAACGGCGAGCAGATCGCCGCGAACAAGGTGGCCGGCGTGCGCGCCGCCCTCGCCTGGAGCGAGGAGACCGCCTCGCTTGGCCGCCAGCACAACGACGCCAACGTGGTCGCGGTCGGCGCGCGCATGCACACGCAGGAGGAGGCGACGAAGTTCGTCGAGACCTTCCTCGGCACCCCGTTCTCGGGCGACGAGCGCCACGTCCGCCGCATCGACATGCTCTCCGCCTACGAGACCACCGGCGACCTCCCCGAAATCCCGCCCCACCACCCGCAGCAGTAGCCGACCGGAAACGCCGGACGGGGTGCATTCAGCCCGTCCGGCGTCCAGGACGTGCGCGAAGCGCGCCGGGGGGCGCGGGGGCGCAGCCCCGGGACGGGACGGGCAGGGGCCGAGGGGGCGAAAGACCCACCCGCCCCCAGGACGGACGACGCAGGAGGACCCCGTGCCCGAGGGGCACACGATTCACCGCCTGGCCAAGGACTACGCCGCGGCCTTCGCCGGCCGCAGAACCCGCGTCACCAGCCCCCAGGGAAAATTCGCGGACGCCGCGGCCCTGCTCGACGGCACCGTCCTGGAATCCGCCGACGCCCACGGCAAACACCTCTTCCTCGGCTTCCGCGCATCCGAGTGGATCCACATCCACCTCGGCCTCTTCGGCAAGGTCACCTTCGGCCCCGCCCCCGCCCCGCCGCCCACGGACACCGTCCGCCTCCGCCTCGCCGACGCCAGGTCGTACGTCGACCTGCGCGGCCCCACGACCTGCGCCCTGATCACCGACGCCGAGAAGCAGGCGATACACGGCCGCCTCGGCCCGGACCCGCTGCGCCCCGACGCCGACCCGGCCGGGGCCTACCGCCGGGTCTCCCGCAGCCGTACGACGATCGCCGCCCTGCTCATGGACCAGAAGGTGATCGCGGGCGTCGGCAACGTCTACCGCGCCGAGGTCCTCTTCCGGCACCGCATCGACCCGTACCGGCCGGGCAAGGACATCACCCCGGCCGAGTGGGACGCGATCTGGACCGACTTGGTCGCCCTGATGCGCGAGGGCGTCCGCCACAACCGCATCGACACCGTCCGCCCGGAGCACACCCCCGAGGCCATGGGCCGCCCGCCGCGCGTCGACGACCACGGCGGCGAGGTCTACGTGTACCGCAGGGCCAGCCTGCCCTGCCACGTCTGTGGCGGCGAGATCCGCACCGCCGGTCTCGCCGCCCGCAACCTGTTCTGGTGCCCGGCCTGCCAGACCCCGTGACGGTCACCGGACTCCGTGACGGTCACCGGACCCCGTGCCGTCACCGGACCCGTGACCGTCAGCAGACCCCGTGACGGTCACCGCGTCCCGTGACCGTCAGAAGCCGTGCGGCAGCCACGGCGCGACCGCCGAGGTGAACCCCGCCGACGCCTCGGCCACCGCGCCCTGCCGCAGCTCCCGCACCAGCCCCGCCCCCGCGAGCGACGCCAGGGACACCCCGCCGAGGTACGCCGACCCCAACTCCTTGACGGACAGGGCGAGATCGGCCGCGTCCTCCGTGCGCACGCAGGACGCGCCCTTCGTGTCGCCGGAGAGCCGCCAACGCCCCTCGTTCCAGGGGCAGAACGCGTCCTCGACCTCGAACACCACGTCCACCGGCGCCTGGTAGGTCCGCGCCGCCAGCGCGGCACCGACGTCGACGAGCCGCACGTGCAGCGCGTCCCGTGTCCGCAGGTTGCAGCGCCGGATGTCGGACACCAGATGCTGCCAGCCCTCGTCCACGGGACGGCCCCGCGTGCGCAGCGTGCTCGTCAGGTCGACGCCGAACAGGAACCGCCACAGCGCGGCCCGCACCACCGGGTCGAGCCCCTCCAGGTCCTCCAGGACGACCGTGCCGTTCTGCCCGGACGGAGTCCACTCGGGCTTGACCCGGAAGCGCGCGTAACCGGCGACCTCCCCGTCCCGCTCCGCGACCACGCACTGCAGCGCCGAGGCACCGCCCCGCTCGCTCTCCGGGTCGAGCAGCGCGACCCGCTCCCAGCCGGG
This sequence comes from Streptomyces sp. NPDC043867, assembly GCF_056435845.1. NCBI lineage: Bacteria > Bacillati > Actinomycetota > Actinomycetes > Kitasatosporales > Streptomycetaceae > Streptomyces > Streptomyces sp. NPDC043867. The sequence continues at coordinate 4,138 of NZ_JBWKDS010000037.1, forward strand.
CCGGCGCGCCAGCATGCCCGGACGGCCGGGCACCAGCCGCGCGTACACCGCCTCGCACGCGTCGAGCACGTCGGCCGGCGGCGCGTACCGCAGGCGTACGTCATCGGTGCCGGGCGGCACCGACAGCCGCACCCGGGCGGTGTCGATCTCGGCGTTCACGTTCAGGGTGCCGGTGCCGTAGCCGAACCGGCCGTAGATCACCGGCTCCGACGCGGTCAGGACGGCCACCGGCTCGCCCCAGGAGCGGACGTCGTCCAGCTGCCGGCGCATCATCGAAGTCAGTACCCCGCGCCGCCGGTGCGTCGCCGCGACGCTCACCATCGTGACGCCCGCGGCGGACACGCAGGCCCCGCCGGGCACTGAGAGGTTGAAGGTGAACGCGCCCGCGCTGCCGACGCACTCGTCGCCGTCCCAGACCCCGATGGAACGGTCGTACTCGGTGAGCGCACGCCACAGCTCGCGCTCCTCCGACGACTCCTTCACCCCGCCGAAAGCCCGGATCAAATTGCCGTACCAGGCGTCCCACTCGGCCGGTTCGAGCACCCGCACATCAGTCGTCATGGGCCATGCCTATCAGGGCAATGCGGTGCGAGCGAGGGAATTTCGCCCGGGTTACCGGAACCGTTCTTCCGTGAAGTTCTCCGTGAACTTGAGCGCTCGGACGGGGGACAAGTGGGACCTCCCGTGCCAAGGGACTGGTCCGATGGATAGGGTCCCGAGCAATGGCAGCAGGACGAGGGCGGCGCACGGCCGCCGAGACGTTCACGGCCCGGTTGAAGAAACAGTGGCACCGGGTCCGCACCGCCCTGCGCAGATCCGCCGTCGACTACTTCCGCGGGGACGGTTCGGACTGGATCGCGCTGGTCGGTCTGCTCCTGACGATCCCGCTGATCGCGGCCACCACGATGGTCAACTCCGTGTGGTGCTCACCCGCCGCGCTGGTCCTGCCGATCGTCGCGGGCGGACTGCTGCTGCGGCCGGCGAGCCTGCTCGGTCTGTACGCCGCCGCGGCCACCGCGCTGATCGTTGAGTCGGTCAGGCTCGGCCCGTACACGCAGGGCCCGTCGCGGGTGACGCCGGGCGTCGTGCTCGTCGTCGCGGCCTGCGGCTTCTTCGGGCTGCTGATCGCCCAGTTCCGCAGCCGGGTCGGCGTGCCCTGGCGGCGTGGCGGCACGATGCTCTTCGACCTGCGCGAACGGATCCGGGTGCAGAGCAAGCTGCCCCAACTGCCGCAGGGCTGGCACCGGGAGATGGCGCTGCGCCCGGCGGGCGGGCAGTCGTTCTCCGGTGACTTCGTGGTGGCCGCCCGGACGAACGGCGGGCGGACCCTGGAGGTCGTCCTCACCGACGTCTCCGGCAAGGGCATGGACGCGGGATCGCGCGCGCTGCTCCTGTCGGGCGCCTTCGGCGGCCTGCTGGGATCGCTGCCGCCGCACGCCTTCCTGCCCGCGGCCAACGGCTACCTCCTGCGCCAGGACTGGGACGAGGGCTTCGCGACCTCGATCCACCTGGTCCTCGACCTGGACTCGGGCGACTACGAACTCTTCTCCGCCGGCCACCCGCCGGGCCTCCAGCTCAGCGCGGGCAGCGGGCGCTGGGAGGAGAAGGTGGCCGAAGGCCCCCTCCTCGGTGTGTACGACGGCGCGCAGTTCGACCCCGTGAAGGGCTCGCTGCGCCCCGGAGACGTCCTGATGCTGTTCACCGACGGTCTGGTGGAGACCGCCGAACGCGACATCGTGGAGGGCATCGACCGGCTCACCGGAGAGGCCGACCGCTATGTGGCGGGCGGTTTCCACGGCGCCGCCTGGCATCTCATCGAGGCGGTCGCGAAGGACGTCAACGACGACCGGGCCCTGCTGCTGATCTGCCGCGAAGGACCCACGGCCGCCCGCTGACCGCCGGCGCCCCGGGGCGGACGGGGCTGGGGGACACTGGGGGAGTGACGCAGACTCTCCTGACCCTGGCCGAAGTCGAAGCCCTCGCCCGCAAGGCGCACGCCGCGCAGACCGACAAGGCGGGCCGGCCGTACGCGGAGCACCTCCAGGCCGTGGCGGAGGGGGTGCGCGAGCGAGGCGGCGACGAGGAGCAGCTTGCGGCGGCCTGGCTGCACGACGCCGTCGAGGACGACGCGCTGTCGCGGGAGTGGCTGAGCGGGGCCGCGCTGACCCCGCGCACCAAGGACATCGTCCTCGCGCTCACCAAGACCGAGGACGAGCCCCCGGAGTCGTACGCGGAACGCATCCGCTCGACTCCGGGGGCCCTTCTGGTGAAGGCGGCGGACCTGGCGCACAACGCCGACCCGGCCCGGCTCGCGGTCCTCGACGAGCACACCCGGGCCCGGCTGGCGAAGAAGTACGCCACGATGCGCGCGCTGCTCGGCCTGCCGCCCTCGTGAGCCCCGCCCCGAAAGGACCTGTCACGCCGCCGATTTGACCCGGGCGCGTTCGCGGGCGAGTTCCGTCGCGTCCTGCCGGAAGGCCCACTCCATCTTCGGTTCCATCGCCCAGCGGAACACGCGCTGCACGGGCGGGGTGCACAGCACGGTGATGACCGCGGCCGCGAAGAGCGTCGCCAGGATCTCGCCGTACGGCTTCTGCAGCCAGGCGTAGCTGTCGTACCAGCCCCAGAAACGGGAGCCCTTGGCGAGGAAGCCGTGCAGCAGGTAGCCGTACAGCGTGCCCGCGCCCAGCACGGTGAACCACATCTTCCGGCGCGGCACCCAGGCGAAGAAGCACGAGGTGAGGACCATCGAGCTGCCGAACAGCGCGAGCGTCATCACGACACCGGCCCACCACGGGGCACCCAGTTCCTGAGCGCTGTCACGGTGGTAGAACCAGGCCGAGTTCATCCGCGGCCCCGCCCAGTACGCCACCGCCAGCGCGGCCGCGAAGAGCGGCAGCGACAGGACGCGGACCTCGCGGCGCCGCATCAGCTGGAAGTACTCGGGCTTCATGAACAGGCCCATGACGAAGAACGGCATGAACTGCAGCACCCGTTGCAGGTCGAGGTCGTCGCCGATGTCGGGCGAGACCGAGGCCAGGACAGCGACGGCCAGCGCGAGCGGCACCGGCCGGCGCACGGCCTTCCACAGCGGGGTGGTCAGCCGCCACACGAACAGCGCGACCAGGAACCAGGTGAGGTACCAGGGGTCGAGCAGGCTGATCGGGTGTGTCGGGTCGTCGTCCGCGTACCGCTTGAAGAGGGAGTACGCGACCTCGAAGAGCACGTACGGCACGGCGACGCCGGTCACCAGCCGCCTGAGCCGGTCGGCGCGCATGTCGAAACTGCGGGAGAAATAGCCGGAGATGAGGATGAACGCCGGCATGTGGAACGTGTAGACGACCATGTACAGCGCCTCCGCGGCGCGGCTGTGGTCGGTCAGCGGTTCCCACGCATGACCCATCGCGACGAGAACGATCGCCAGGTACTTGGCGTTGTCGAAGAACGCGTCACGCTGTTTGAGCGGCTTGCCTGCGGGGGAGGCGGTCTTGGCGACCGGCTGTGCGGGGTGGGGCGAGCGCGGACTCGGCACTCCGTCCACCGGCTGCTGTGCCGGGGGGAGCGGCGCTCTGTCGTGGCCGTACGGACGCAACGAGTTCGTCACAGGCCCTCCCACCAAGAACTCGGCGGGACGGTCCATGACCTCGCTGCACTTGCGGGGGACGAGGCAGCGTGGAACATCTGAGGCACCCTAGCGTTGTCTGTGGGATTCCGTGAAACCCCTGGGTGTGATTACCGGTTTCGCCTGCGCATACCCCGGATTCGGCGAAGTCAACATGCGAATCCGCACACTGTCCGATCATCGATCGGCAGGAGCTGTCGGCCTGTTGTGTACCACTTCATCCTGACTAAATGGTGCATAACACTCGCGGGCGACTCTGGCGGAATGTCCGCTTCATTGGTCTTTTCTTACCTGTGCTCGCTGCCGTGGTGTGCCCGCCGCGACAATTCGAATTACCTGCGAACAGGATGTGTGGACATGGAAACGATCACTTTGAATTCCCGGCGCGGGGGCACCGCCGAATTGCTGTGCGGAGGCCCTGATCCGGGTCCCGCGGGGCAGGCGCGGCGACGCGGGACCCGGGTCTCCTTCGCCGACGTTGCCTCACCGGCCGCATACGGGGGGCCTGTTGGTGGCACGATGGTTCTGGCGGGGGTGCGCGGGGCTGGCGCTCCCGGGCCGGTAGAGCGGAACCGACCGTAGGGTGTGATCAGTTGTGGCCATTTCGCTGTCAGTGGTGCTGCTGTTGGCGATCATCCTGGTGGTGTTGATCCGAGGGGGTTCGATCAAGGCGGGGCCGGCCATCGTGGCGGTGCTCTTCGGCTTCTTCCTCGCCTCGACCGGGATGGCTCCGTCCATCAACCGGTTCCTGAACTCGATAGCGGAGACCATCAACTCGATCAGCTTCTGACCGGACGTGACGCTCCCCGGGCACCCGACCCCGCCCGGGCGGGCTCCGCGTCTCCGCGCACCCGCGGACCGACGGCCTCCGCCACCGCTCGCGGGCGCCGTCAGCCGACCGGTCGTACGCCCCGCCGGTCGCGGACGGCCACCCGCACGCCCCCGGGCGCGGGAAAGCCCCGGTCACGGCACGCGAAAAACCTCCGGCCCGGGGGCGGGGGGGGGCGTGGGGGGGGGGGGGGGGGGGGGGGGGGGGGGGGGGGGGGGGGGACAACGCGCGGGTGTTTTGGGCGGAAGGGGTTGCAATTGT
>NZ_JBWKDS010000037.1:8859-12078 GCF_056435845.1 Streptomyces sp. NPDC043867
GGAGAAGCGGGAGAAGCGGGAAGAAGCGGGAAGAAGGCGGAAAGTGAAAAGCCCCGGACCGGCCGGTCCGGGGCTTTTCCTCACGAGCGGGCGACGGGAATCGAACCCGCGTAGCTAGTTTGGAAGACTAGGGCTCTACCATTGAGCTACGCCCGCACGGAGCGCGCCGCAGGTCAGTGACCGCGGCACGGAAGGCATCGTAGCGTCTCGCACCCCCTCGCCGCACACCCCGTCCGGCGCTTCGTCCGCCGGCGCCGCGAGCGCGGGGGAAATGGGCCCGCCGCCAGGCCCGGGGCCATGTACCCTACGTGTCGCACCGACGGGGTGTGGCGCAGCTTGGTAGCGCGTCCGCTTTGGGAGCGGAAGGCCGTGGGTTCAAATCCCGCCACCCCGACCACCTGGATCAACGCCAGGGACGGCTGGATCCGGCGGGCGGCGCCGGGCTTCACCGGTCTCCTTTTGGGGGGTGTACCGCCTGCGGCTAGTATGCAAACTGCGCGCCCGTATGTCTGCACTGTCACGTCTCTCAAGGGCCGCGAATCCGCAGAGGCTCTGCCCGACCGGCAGAGGCACGCAGAACCCCCAAGAAGTCAGCCACAAGGAGACCGAACCGTGAAGAGCGCCGTGGAGACCCTGAACCCGACTCGGGTTCGGCTCACTGTCGAGGTGCCCTTCGAGGAGCTCAAGGACAGCCTCGACGCGGCGTACAAGAAGATCAACCAGCAGGTCACGGTGAAGGGGTTCCGGAAGGGCAAGATCCCGGCCCGCATCATCGACCAGCGGTTCGGTCGTGGCGCCGTGCTCGAGGAAGCCGTCAACGACGCGCTCCCGAAGTTCTACACCGAAGCGGTCAACGAGGCTGAGCTGAACGTCCTCGGCCAGCCCGAGGTCGACATCACCGAGCTGAAGGACGGCGAGACGCTGAACTTCACCGCCGAGGTCGACGTCCGCCCGACCATCGAGATCCCGGACTACTCCGGCATCGAGGTCGAGGTCGACGCCATCGAGGTCAGCGACGAGGACGTCGACAAGGCCGTCACCGAGCTGCGCGAGCGCTTCGCCTCGACCTCCCCGGTCGAGCGTGCCGCCCAGGACGGCGACGTCGTCACCCTCGACCTGGAGGCCAAGGTCGACGGTGAGGTCCTCGAGGACGGCGTCGCGTCCGGCGTCTCCTACACCATCGGCTCCGGTGAGCTGCTGGAAGGCATCGACGAGGCCGTGACGGGCGTGGAGGCCGGTGGCGAGACCACCTTCACCTCCGAGCTCAAGGGCGGCTCGGCGGCCGGCAAGGAGGCCGAGGTCACCGTCAAGGTCACCCAGGTCGCCGCCCGCGAACTGCCCGAGCTGGACGACGACTTCGCGCAGCTCGCGTCCGAGTTCGACACGCTCGACGAGCTGAAGGCCGACAGCCGCAAGCGTCTCGAGAACATGAAGCAGTACGACCAGGCCACGCAGGCCCAGGAGCGCGTCCTGGAGAAGCTGCTCGAGCTGGTCGAGGTCCCGGTCCCCGAGAAGCTGCTCGAGGACGAGATCAACACCCGTAAGCACAACCTCGAGCACCACCAGCTCGGCCAGATGGGCCTCGACCTCGCGAAGTACCTGGAGATCCAGGGCAAGACCGAGGAGGAGTTCGTCGCGGAGACCAAGGAAGCCGCGGTCAAGGGCATCAAGACGCAGTTCGTCCTCGACGAGCTCGTCAACAAGGAGAAGCTGAACGTCAACCAGGAGGAGCTCACCGAGCACCTCATGCGGCGCGCCGCCTCCTCCGGCATGTCCCCCGACCAGTTCGCCCAGGCCGTCGTCGAGGGCGGCCAGGTCCCGATGCTGGTCGGCGAGGTCGCCCGCGGCAAGGCCCTCGCGGTCGTCGTCGAGGCCGCCACGGTCAAGGACACCAACGGCGAGATCGTCGACCTGGACGACGAGGACGAGACGGCCGAGACCGTCGAGGCCGCCGCCGAGTCCTCGGACGACGCCCCCGAGGACAAGCCCGAGGCCTGATCCCCCGCAGTACGCCACGACGGGCCCCCGGGACATCCATGTCCCGGGGGCCCGTCGCGCCCTCCAGGGGCACGGGGAACCGCGCGCTCGGCCCACGTGGCGCCGCACCCGCCGACGGCCGGGACACCCAGACGCGCCCGCGGCCCCGCAGGGGCCCTTCAGGGGCGCGAGGAACTGCGCGACCAGCCCCCGACGACCCGCACTCGCCGACGCACAGCCCGTCGCAGACGCGTCCGCACGGCGGCGCCGGAGAAAGACGGCTCCCCTCGGGCGGGGCCCACCCGAAACCCCGCTCAAGCCGGCGCAGCACATGCGCTCACAGCGAACAGTTACCTCTGCGGGATTCCCCGGAGGGACCCGCGCGTTAGGGTCCATGAATACGAGGGCAGGGGAGTCCCCGAAGCCGCCCCGGGGCGGTGCGGGTGGGGCCCCAGGCCTGAGCAGAAGACGTGAGACGGCCCGGCGCCGTCGCAAGACGAGCAGGTGGATACGTGACGAATCTGATGCCCACAGCTGCCGGCGACCCCATCGGTGGTGGCCTCGGCGACCAGGTCTACAACCGACTGCTCGGCGAGCGAATCATCTTCCTCGGCCAGGCGGTCGACGATGACATCGCCAACAAGATCACGGCGCAGCTGCTGCTCCTTGCCTCCGACCCGGACAAGGACATCTACCTCTACATCAACAGCCCCGGCGGCTCGATCACGGCCGGTATGGCGATCTACGACACCATGCAGTACATCAAGAACGACGTGGTGACCATCGCCATGGGCATGGCGGCCTCGATGGGCCAGTTCCTGCTCAGCGCCGGTACCCCCGGCAAGCGCTTCGCGCTGCCGAACGCCGAGATCCTGATCCACCAGCCCTCCGCGGGCCTCGCGGGCTCCGCGTCGGACATCAAGATCCACGCCGAGCGGCTGCTGCACACCAAGAAGCGGATGGCGGAGCTGACCGCCTTCCACACCGGCCAGAGCGTGGAGCAGATCACCCGCGACTCCGACCGCGACCGCTGGTTCGACCCGATCGAGGCCAAGGAGTACGGCCTCATCGACGACATCATGCCCACCGCAGCCGGCATGCCGGGCGGCGGCGGCACCGGGGCGGCGTAACCGGCTCACGCCGGCGGGGGGGGGGGGGGGGGGGGGGGGGGGGGGGGGGGGGGGGGGGGGGGGGGGGGGGGGGGGGGGGGGGGTGGGGCGGGGGGGGGGGCCAGCTGCTCCC
>NZ_JBWKDS010000037.1:12088-86601 GCF_056435845.1 Streptomyces sp. NPDC043867
CCACACCCCGCATCCCGTGCGACCGCTCCATGTAGCGGGCCCCACCCCCCCACCCAGGCTCCCCCCCCACCAGCCGACCCCCCCCCCCCCCCCCCCCCCCCCCGAGCCCCTCAAGCCCCCAGGCGACCGCCTCAGGCCCCTTTCAGGCTTCCAGGAGACACAGTGAACGACTTCCCCGGCAGCGGCATCTACGCCCGCGCGCAGGCCGAGTACACCGGTCCTCGCGCGGAGTCCCGCTACGTCATCCCGCGCTTCGTCGAGCGCACCTCGCAGGGCGTGCGTGAGTACGACCCGTACGCGAAGCTCTTCGAGGAGCGCGTGATCTTCCTCGGCGTGCAGATCGACGACGCCTCCGCCAACGACGTCATGGCGCAGCTGCTGTGCCTGGAGTCGATGGACCCCGACCGTGACATCTCGGTCTACATCAACAGCCCCGGCGGCTCCTTCACGGCGCTCACGGCCATCTACGACACGATGCAGTTCGTGAAGCCGGACATCCAGACGGTCTGCATGGGCCAGGCCGCCTCCGCGGCCGCCATCCTGCTGGCCGCCGGTACGCCGGGCAAGCGCATGGCGCTGCCGAACGCGCGCGTGCTGATCCACCAGCCCTACAGCGAGACCGGCCGCGGCCAGGTCTCCGACCTCGAGATCGCGGCGAACGAGATCCTCCGGATGCGTTCGCAGCTGGAGGACATGCTGGCCAAGCACTCCACCACGCCGATCGAGAAGATCCGCGAGGACATCGAGCGCGACAAGATCCTCACGGCCGAGGACGCGCTCGCGTACGGCCTGATCGACCAGATCATCTCCACCCGGAAGATGAACAACTCGGCGGTTGCCTGACGCGAGGCTGTATCGTCTGCCGCTCCTTGGCACGGAGCACGTCAAAGTGAACCGTGCCAAGGGGGGCCCGAACGGGGGGCCCGGCAAGGTACCGTCGGACATAAGGCAGCACCAGGAGCCGCTGGACCTAGGCGTCTCCCAGGCGAAGGGGAAGCACACCGTGGCACGCATCGGTGACGGCGGCGATCTGCTCAAGTGCTCGTTCTGTGGCAAGAGCCAGAAGCAGGTCAAGAAGCTCATCGCAGGCCCCGGTGTCTACATCTGCGACGAGTGCATCGATCTCTGCAACGAGATCATCGAGGAAGAACTCGCGGAGACGAGCGAGGTCCGCTGGGAGGAACTTCCCAAGCCGCGCGAGATCTACGAGTTCCTCGAGGGGTACGTCGTGGGCCAGGAGGCCGCCAAGAAGGCGCTCTCGGTCGCGGTGTACAACCACTACAAGCGGGTCCAGGCCGGGGAGAACGGCGGGGCGCAGGGCCGTGACGACGCCATCGAACTGGCGAAGTCGAACATCCTGTTGCTGGGCCCCACGGGCTCCGGGAAGACCCTCCTCGCCCAGACGCTGGCGCGCATGCTGAACGTCCCGTTCGCCATCGCCGACGCGACCGCGCTGACGGAGGCGGGATACGTCGGCGAGGACGTCGAGAACATTCTGCTGAAGCTGATCCAGGCGGCGGACTACGACGTCAAGAAGGCCGAGACCGGCATCATCTACATCGACGAGATCGACAAGGTCGCCCGCAAGAGCGAGAACCCGTCGATCACCCGTGATGTGAGCGGCGAGGGCGTGCAGCAGGCCCTGCTGAAGATCCTGGAGGGCACCACCGCCTCGGTCCCGCCGCAGGGCGGCCGCAAGCACCCCCATCAGGAGTTCATCCAGATCGACACGACGAACGTGCTGTTCATCGTGGGCGGTGCCTTCGCGGGCCTGGAGAAGATCATCGAGTCGCGGGCCGGCGCCAAGGGCATCGGCTTCGGCGCGACGATCCGCTCGAAGCGCGAGATCGAGTCCAAGGACCAGTTCGAGGCCGTCATGCCGGAAGACCTGGTGAAGTTCGGCATGATCCCCGAGTTCATCGGCCGGCTGCCCGTCATCACCTCGGTCCACAACCTGGACCGCGAGGCACTCCTCCAGATCCTGGTGGAGCCGCGCAACGCGCTGATGAAGCAGTACCAGCGCCTCTTCGAACTCGACGGTGTGGAGCTGGAGTTCGAGCGCGAGGCGCTGGAGGCCATCGCCGACCAGGCCATCCTCCGCCAGACCGGCGCCCGCGGACTGCGCGCCATCATGGAGGAGGTCCTGATGTCGGTGATGTACGAGGTCCCGTCCCGCAAGGACGTGGCCCGCGTCGTCATCAGCGCGGACGTCGTTCACTCGAACGTGAACCCGACGCTGATCCCGAGGGACGCGCGCAACGGGCGCGGCCCGGGGGAGCAGAAGACGGCGTGATCACTCGCTGAGCGGAAGGAACGGGCGCCAGCCGAATGCGGCGGGCGCCCTTTCTGCTGGTTGCAGACGGGCTGCGCACTGTGGACACCGTTGGATGTAGTTTGCGACTGGATCAGTCAGGTTCGCGCCAACAAGTCACTGTTTCAACCCGGATCCCGTAGGTGAGTGAAACGCTCGTTCGAGTCGACTACCGACTCTGCAAAAGGGATCTTGCGCGAATACCACTATGAAGCGAGTTCTGGTCACAGTCGGCCTGCTCGCGGCTGTCGGGGCTGCGCCCCTCATGTCCGCTTCGTCAGCCTCGGCCTCCACGAACCAATGCGCGGGCGTTGTCGCCGCCAACGGATACAGCGTCGGCCCGAAGGCGAAGGCTGCTTGCCCACATTCCGCGATCTATGCGCCCATCGGCGCCGATGTCCCCCATCCGCTCTGTCTCTCGGGCCTGAAGAACATCGGGGTCAAAGCCTCGGTCGCTCGTTCGGCTTGCGAGTGGGCCTGAAGTCAAAACCACACTGTGAGCAGTGACCAGCGAGGGGCCACCCGACCGGGTGGCCCCTCGCCCGTGTGCGCCGGGATCGGAGGACGGTTCATGCCTTGACGCGGACGTCCTCGCGCAGCTTCGCTGCGAGCTCTGCTGTGTTGTCCATCGAACTGCCCTTGCCGGTGGTGAGGCTGGCGAGGTCCACCGCGAACACCGAGGCCACGGTTGAGTGGTCACCCCAGATGCAGATCGGCATCTTCATCGTCTTCGGGGTGGTGCTAGTGCCGGACGTGTCGTTGTCGGTGATCTCACTCTCCTGACACTTCAGGATGCCGTTCTCGAAGCCGTCCGGCGTGAACTCCTGCGGGCTACCGATCAGCTTGCCCGTGGTGTCGTCGCTGCTCTGGTCCTTCTCGGACTCGCTCTTCACCTTGGCGAACATGGCGTCGACGACCGCCTCCGGGTCGTCAATGGTGCCGTACACCCCGCTGAAGGTGAGGTTCTTGGCGGTCAGGCCGCTGCCGCTGGTGTAACCGGCGCTCGCGTCCTTGGCGTCCTTCACGCCCCACTTCTCGAAGTCCTTGACGTCTTTGTCGGACATGGTCGAGGAGTTCGAGGACTTGCTCTTCTTGTACTGGCCGTCGAGCACGCTGGCCGGAGTCGTCAGCTTGTGAGGCCCGTCGTCCGCGACGTCCCCGCCGCCACCACCCGAACCGAGCAGGAAGTACGCGCCGACCGCGATCGCGGCGACGACCGCCACCGCGCCGATGATGAGCCCGGTCTTCTTCTTGCCGTCGGCGGGGGCGGGCGGCTGCGGGGCGCCGTAGGGCTGCTGGCCGTACGGCTGCTGGGGCGGAACACCGGGGGGAGCCTGCTGCGGATAGCCGTAGCCGGGCTGCTGGGGAGCCTGCGGCGGGTAGCCGTAACCGGGCTGGGGCGCCTGCGGCTGCTGACCGTACGGTCCGGGCTGCTGCGGCTGCTGACCGTAGGGTCCGGGCTGCTGGGGCTGCCCGCCGTACGGGCCCGGCTGGTTGTAGCTCATTACTGGGTTCCCCTCCAGATATTCATGTGTTCCGAACATCCTGTCGCAAAGCCGTACGGCGCACGGTGTCGGGGGCCTCACCGTTACCAAAGAATCCCGTTTCGGGACGGGCCCGTGACACCTCTAAACTGACCCCGTGACCGACAACGCTCAGCAGCAGCCGCCAGCATCCACTCCCGAACTGCCGACCCAGTACGCGCCGGCCGAGGTAGAGGGGAAGCTGTACGAGCGCTGGGTGGAACGGGGTTACTTCACCGCGGACGCCAAGAGCGAGAAGCCGCCGTACACCATCGTCATCCCGCCGCCGAACGTCACCGGCTCCCTGCACCTGGGCCACGCCTTCCAGCACACGCTCATGGACGCCCTGACGCGCCGTAAGCGCATGCAGGGGTACGAGGTGCTGTGGCTGCCCGGCATGGACCACGCCGGTATCGCCACCCAGAACAAGGTCGAGCAGCAGCTCGCCGAGGAGGGCAAGTCCCGCCACGACCTGGGGCGCGAGGAGTTCGTCGAGCGCGTCTGGCAGTGGAAGGAGGAGTACGGCGGCAAGATCCTCGGCCAGATGCGCCGGCTCGGGGACGGGGTCGACTGGTCCCGCGAGCGGTTCACGATGGACGAGGGCCTGTCCGAGGCCGTCCAGACGATCTTCAAGCGGCTGTTCGACGACGAGCTGATCTACCGCGCCGAGCGCATCATCAACTGGTGCCCGCGCTGTCTGACGGCGATCTCCGACATCGAGGTCGAGTACCAGGAGGACGACGGCGAGCTCGTCTCCATCCGGTACGGCGAGGGCGAGGAGACCCTCGTGGTCGCCACCACCCGCGCCGAGACGATGCTCGGCGACACCGCCGTCGCCGTCCACCCCGACGACGAGCGCTACCGGCACCTGATCGGCAAGCGGATCAAGCTGCCGCTGACCGACCGCGCCATCCCCGTCGTCGCGGACACGCACGTCGATCCCGAGTTCGGCACCGGTGCCGTCAAGGTCACCCCCGCCCACGACCCGAACGACTTCGCGATCGGCCAGCGCCACGGCCTGGAGTCGATCACGGTCATGGACGAGCGTGCGGTCATCACGGTCCACGGCCCCTTCCAGGGTCTCGACCGGTACGAGGCCCGCGCCGCCATCGTGGGCGCGCTGCGCTCGCAGGGCCGGATCGTCGCCGAGAAGCGCCCGTACGTCCACTCCGTGGGCCACTGCTCGCGCTGCCGCACGACGGTCGAGCCGCGGCTGTCCATGCAGTGGTGGGTCAAGGTCGCCCCGCTGGCCAAGGCCGCCGGTGACGCCGTCCGCGACGGCCGCGTCGAGATCCACCCCGCCGACATGTCGAAGCGCTACTTCGACTGGGTCGACAACATGCACGACTGGTGCATCTCCCGGCAGCTGTGGTGGGGCCACCGGATCCCCGTCTGGTACGGGCCCGCGGGCGAGGTCGTCTGCGTCGGACCCGACGAGGAGCCGCCGGGTACCGAGGCCGAGGGCTGGACCCAGGACACCGACGTCCTGGACACCTGGTTCTCCTCCGGCCTGTGGCCGTTCTCCACGCTCGGCTGGCCGGAGCGCACCCCGGACCTGGAGAAGTTCTACTCCACCGATGTCCTGCTCACGGGACACGACATCATCTTCTTCTGGGTCGCCCGGATGATGATGTTCGGCCTGTACGCGATGGACGGCGAGGTCCCCTTCAGGACCATCGCGCTCACCGGCCTGGTCCGCGACGAGCGCGGCAAGAAGATGTCGAAGTCCTTCGGCAACGTCGTCGACCCGATCGACTGGATGGACGCGTACGGCTCCGACGCCGTCCGCTTCACCCTCGCCCGCGGCGCGAACCCCGGTACGGACGTGCCGATCGGCGAGGACTGGGTCCAGGCGGCCCGCAACTTCGCCAACAAGATCTGGAACGCCACGCGGTTCGCGCTGATGAACGGCGCGACGGTCGAGGGCCCGCTGCCCGACGCGTCCCGGATGTCGGCGACGGACCGCTGGATCCTGTCCCGGCTGAACAAGACCGTCGCCGAAGTCGACGCGTTCTACGAGGACTTCCAGTTCGCGAAGCTCTCCGACGCCCTCTACCACTACGCGTGGGACGAGGTGTTCGACTGGTACGTCGAGCTGTCCAAGACGACGTTCATGGCCGGCGGCGAGGCCGCGAAGGTCTCCGGACGGGTCCTCGGCGAGGTCCTGGACGTCACCCTGCGCCTGCTCCACCCGGTCGTCCCGTTCGTCACGGAGACCCTCTGGACCACCCTCACCGGTGGCGAGTCGGTCGTCGTCGCGGCCTGGCCGAAGGACAGCGGCTTCCGTGACGACGCCGCCGAGCGGGAGATCGAGACGCTCCAGCGGGTCATCACCGAGGTCCGCCGCTTCCGTGCCGACCAGGGGCTCCAGCCCGGGCAGCGCGTCCCGGCCCGGCTGACGCTCGACGGGACCGCCCTGGCCCCGCACGAGGCGGCCATCCGGCAGCTGCTGCGCCTCCAGCCGGAGGGCGACGCGTTCACCGCCACGGCCACCCTGCCGGTCGCGGGGGCGCAGGTCGCGCTCGACCTCTCCGGCACGATCGACGTCGCCGCGGAGCGCAAGCGGCTGGCCAAGGACCTCGCCGCCGCCGAGAAGGAGAAGGCCCAGGCGAACGCCAAGCTGGGCAACGAGGCGTTCCTCGCGAAGGCCCCGGACCAGGTCGTGGAGAAGATCCGTACGCGGCTCGCCAAGGCCGACGAGGACATCGCCCGTATCCAGGCCCAGCTGGACCGGCTCCCGCAGGCCTAACCGGTACGTGCGGGCCCCCGGTGCCGAGGTGGCACCGGGGGCCTCGCTGTTCCCGCCCGCCTCGCCTTCGCCACGGTGCTCGGCCCCGGACCTCGCTCCTGGACGCCGGAGCGGCTGGATTCCCGCGTCCGGCGTCGAGGCGTGCGCCCCCGCGCCGGGTGTCGGCCGGGCTCCGTAGACTGGGCCCGTGAGTGAGCTCCCCCCGCACGACGACAGCAGCGAGTCCGACCCGCTCGATCCCTTCGACGAGATCGTCGCGCACGAGACCGAGCGCGACCCGGACCTCGCGGTGATCGAGGCCGGCAGCCGCACCCTGCGCACCCAGGGCGGCCTGCCGCAGTCGGACGTCCCCGCGCGCCCCGCCGACCCGGAGACCGACAGGGCGCTGCGCGCGGTCGAGGCCGACCTCGCCACGCGCTGGGGCGAGACCAAGCTGGAGCCCTCGGTCGACCGCATCGCCGCGCTGATGGACGTCCTCGGTGAGCCGCAGCGCGCGTACCCCTCCATCCACATCACGGGGACGAACGGCAAGACGTCCACCGCCCGCATGATCGAGGCCCTGCTCGGCGCCTTCGAGCTGCGCACCGGCAGGTACACGAGCCCGCACGTGCAGTCGGTCACCGAGCGCATCAGCCTGGACGGCGCGCCGGTCTCCGCGGAGCGGTTCATCGAGACGTACGGCGACATCAAGCCGTACGTCGAGATGGTCGACGCCCAGCAGGAGTACCGCCTGTCCTTCTTCGAGGTGCTGACCGGCATGGCGTACGCGGCCTTCGCGGACGCGCCCGTCGACGTGGCCGTGGTGGAGGTGGGGATGGGCGGCAGCTGGGACGCCACCAACGTCATCGACGGTGATGTCGCCGTGATCACGCCCATCGACCTCGACCACACCGACCGGCTCGGCTCCACGCCCGGCGAGATCGCCCAGGAGAAGGGCGGCATCGTCAAGCAGGACGCGACCGTCATCCTGGCCCAGCAGCCCGTGGACGCGGCCCAGGTCCTGCTGAAGAAGGCCGTCGAGGTGAACGCGACGGTGGCCAGGGAGGGCCTGGAGTTCGGCGTCGTCGCGCGCCATGTCGCAGTCGGCGGCCAGCTGCTGACCCTGCGCGGACTCGGCGGGGAGTACGAGGAGGTCTTCCTCCCGCTGCACGGCGCGTACCAGGCGCACAACGCCGCGGTGGCGCTCGCCGCGGTCGAGGCGTTCTTCGGAGTCGGCGCCGCCCACTCCCAGGGCCTGGACATCGACACCGTCCGCAAGGCCTTCGCCTCGGTCACCGCGCCGGGCCGCCTGGAGATCGTCCGCCGCTCGCCGACCGTCGTCCTGGACGCCGCGCACAACCCCGCGGGCGCCCGCGCCACCGCCGGGGCCGTCAGCGAGGTCTTCGACTTCAGCCGGCTGATCGGTGTGGTGGGCGCCAGCGGCGACAAGAACGTACGAGGGCTGCTGGAGGCCTTCGAGCCGATCTTCGCCGAGGTCGTGGTCACCCAGAACTCCAGCCATCGCGCGATGGACGCGGACGAGCTGGCCGGCATCGCCGTCGAGGTCTTCGGCGAGGACCGCGTCCAGGTGGAGCCCCGTCTGGACGACGCGCTGGAGGCGGCGATCACCCTCGCGGAGGAGGAGGGCGAGTTCGCCGGCGGCGGCGTCCTCGTCACCGGTTCCGTCATCACCGTCGGCGAGGCCCGACTGCTCCTGGGGAGGGGCTGACCGTGCGTACGCTCTGTGCGTCGACTCTGATCGGCGAGTTCTTCGTGATCGGCTTCGCCGGCCTGGTGGCCATGAAGGATCCGGCCCTGGACGTCGCCACGGTCTGGACGGTGAGCGGCATCGCCATGGCGCTGTGCGTGCTGTTCTGCGGTGTGATCACCCGGCCCGGTGGCGTCCAGCTCGGCTGGGCGCTGCAGATCGCCCTGATCGCCTCCGGCTTCGCCGTCCCCGCCATGTTCTTCATGGGCGCGGTCTTCGCGGCCCTGTGGTGGGCCTCGGTCCACTACGGGCGCAGGATCGACGAGGCGAAGGCGGCCCGCTTCGCGGCGCAGAGCGGTACGGGCACTGCGTCCGGCGCCTGAGCGGGCGGAACCGTGCGCGGTCCGGGCAGGGGACCGCCTGACACTGAGTAACGACGGCTCGGCGCGGCCCTGTAGCCTCTGAGCCCGCACACCATGTGATCGAAGGAGCCACCACCGTGAGCCAGCGCACCCTCGTCCTGCTCAAGCCGGACGCCGTCCGTCGCGGCCTGACCGGCGAGATCATCAGCCGTATCGAGCGCAAGGCCGGCTGGCAGATCACCGCGCTGGAACTGCGGACCCTGGACCAGGACACGCTGGAGCAGCACTACGGCGAGCACAAGGGCAAGCCCTTCTACGAGCCGCTGGTGGCCTTCATGGCGTCCGGTCCCGTCGTGGCGCTCGTCGTCGAGGGTGAGCGCGTCATCGAGGGTGTGCGGGCGCTGGCTGGTCCGACCGACCCGATCGCCGCCGCGCCCGGGTCCATCCGCGGCGACTTCGGAGTGATCGTCCGGGAGAACCTGATCCACGCCTCCGACTCCGAGGAGTCCGCCGAGCGTGAGCTGAAGATCTTCTTCCCCGGCCGGGTCTGACGTTCGTTCCCCCTGGGGAGCCTGCTTCCGGTGCGGTGGCCGGCGGACCCGCCCGGCACCCGTGTGCAACAGTTTTTCTGACGTCATGTCAGCAGTGGGGCCCGTTCGACCAGGGACGGCCGGAGTATTTCGGCCGTCCTCCGGCATATGCCGTGCCGATCGGGGGAACGCATGCCCCCGATGGCCCGTCTCCACAAGCGGGGCGCCGCATCATCTGCTGACAATTGGCGAAGACCCTCGCGCAGTGTTCGTGCAGGCGCGTCTACGATGGAAGCCTTCACGTCACAGCACCCACCTCGCCGACCTAAAAAGCCATCAAAAGCTCCACTTGGGAAGGCCAGACGAATCCTGATGGGGAACTCAATGTCGTTCATCGGCCGTGACATGGCTGTCGACCTCGGGACCGCCAACACGCTGGTGTACGTCAGGGGTCGCGGGATCGTACTCAACGAACCGTCCGTCGTCGCGATCAACACCAACACCGGTGGCATCCTCGCGGTCGGCGCGGAAGCGAAGAAGATGATCGGACGGACCCCGGGCAACATCGTCGCCGTGCGTCCGCTGAAGGACGGCGTCATCGCCGACTTCGAGATCACCGAGCGCATGCTCCGCTACTTCATCCTGAAGATCCACAAGCGGCGCTACCTCGCTCGTCCTCGCGTCGTCGTGTGTGTGCCCTCGGGCATCACGGGCGTCGAGCGCCGCGCCGTCATCGAGGCCTCGTCCCAGGCGGGTGCCCGCCAGGTGCACATCATCGAGGAGCCCATGGCCGCGGCCATCGGCGCCGGCCTGCCGGTCCACGAGGCCACGGGCAACATGGTGGTGGACATCGGCGGCGGCACCACGGAGGTCGCGGTCATCTCGCTCGGCGGCATCGTCACCGCCCAGTCCATCCGCGTCGCGGGCGACGAGCTGGACAACGCGATCATCCAGCACATCAAGAAGGAGTACAGCCTCCTCCTCGGTGAGCGGACGGCCGAGCAGATCAAGATCACGATCGGTTCCGCGTACGACCTCGACAATGACGAACACACCGAGATCCGCGGCCGGGACCTGGTCTCCGGACTGCCGAAGACCGTCGTCATCTCCGCGGCCGAGGTCCGCAAGGCCATCGAGGAGCCGGTCAACGCGATCGTCGACGCCGTGAAGACGACCCTCGACAAGTGCCCGCCGGAGCTGTCCGGCGACGTCATGGACCGCGGAATCGTTCTGACCGGCGGCGGAGCCCTGCTGCGCGGTCTCGACGAGCGGCTGCGCCGGGAGACCGGCATGCCGATCCACATCGCCGAGGACCCGCTGGACAGCGTGGCGCTCGGATCCGGCAAATGCGTCGAGGAGTTCGAGGCGCTGCAGCAGGTCCTGGACGCCCAGCCGCGCCGATGACACGACACTGCGATTCCGCCGTACGAGATGATCTCCTCTCGTACGGCGGATCGTTGATATAGAGGCATAAGCTCCCCCATGCCGCCCCGCGTCGCTCGCCGGGGCGTCAGCCACGAATTCCCGAACAATTCCGACGAGGAAGGCACGGCCGCCGCACGTGAGGGACACGAAAGAGAGCCGGCTGCTCCTGGTGCTGCTGATCGCCATCGCGTTCGCGTTGATCACGGTGGACATCCGCGGTGGGGAGGACTCACCGGTCGACGGTGCCCGGCATGCCGCGGCCACCGTCTTCGGCCCGATCGAGAACGGGGTGTCGTCCGCGGTCGACCCCGTCGGCAACGCGGTCGCCGCGGTCCGCGACTCGGGTGACCGGCACGACCGCATCGCCCAGCTGGAGCACGACAACGCGGCGCTGAAGGCGAAGCTCGGCAGCGACGACCGCAACCGCAGCCGGGTCAGGCAGCTCGACAAGATGCTCAAGACGGCGGGCGCCGGCCAGTACGGCATCAAGGGCGCCCAGGTCATCGCCATAGGAGCGGCCCAGGGCTTCTCCTGGACCGTCACCATCGACGTCGGCGCGAACGACGGCATCAGGCGCGACATGACCGTCCTCAACGGCGACGGCCTCGTCGGACGCGTCACCACCGTCGGCCCGAGCACCGCCACCGTGCTCCTCGCCAACGACCCCGACTTCACCGTCGGCACCCGCATGGAGTCCAGCGACGAACTCGGCTTCGCCGACGGGCAGGGCGACCGCCCGCTGCGCGTCCAACTCCTCAACGGCAAGGCCAAGGTGGCCAAGGGCGACCGGCTGGTGACCTTCGGCTCGCAGCGCGACAAGCCGTTCGTGCCCGGCGTCCCGGTCGGCGTGATCTCCCGCGTCGACCCCTCCGGCGGCGACCTGACGCGCACGGTCTACGTGCGGCCGTTCGTCTCGTTCACCAAGCTCGACATCGTCGGCGTCGTCGTGGAGGCCCCGCGCAAGGACCCGCGCGACGAGGTGCTGCCGCCGAAGCCCAAACCCACCCCCACGCCGACGGTGACCGTGACGGTCACCCCCTCGGCGAACGCGCCCGTCGACGGCCAACAGCAGCAGTAGGAGCCGAATCCCATGCGTTTCAACCGGATGCTGCTCTCCACCACCCTGGTGGTCGTCGCCCTGGTCATCCAGGTGAGCGTCCTCGCCCGGCTGCACCTCCCGGGCGCCGTCCCCGACCTGGCACTCCTCACCGTGCTCGCCCTCGCCATGGTCTACGGCCACGTCGGCGGCGCCCTCGTCGGCTTCGGCGCGGGCCTGCTCGCCGACCTGGCCCCGCCCGCCGACCACGCGGCCGGGCGCTACGCCCTCGTGCTGTGCGTCATCGGCTACCTCGCCGGACTCGCGAAACCGGAGAACGGCCGGCTCAAGTCGGCGACCGGCCCGATGGCCGTCGTCGTCGCCGCCGCGATCGGCTCCACCCTGCTGTACGCGGGAGTCGGCGCCCTCGTCGGCGACACGGCCGCCCGCCATGTGGGCCTCGGCAGCCTGCTGTTCACCGCCGCCCTGTACGACCTGCTGCTCGCCCCGTTCGTGGTGCCCGGCCTGATGGCCCTGGCCCGGCGCGCCGAGAACGACCCGCTCGCCGACAGCAACGCCGCCAAGGCGGCCGACGTCTCCTCCGGCTGGCTGTCCTCCGGCACGGGCCTGCGCATCGGCAGCCAGCGCAGCGGCCTGCGGGTCAAGGCGGCCAGGGCGCGCGTCGCCCGCGCCGGACGCATCAAGGGGGTCAAGCGCCTGTGATCACCGGGCAGCGAGAGCGACGGACGACCGCGCGGGCACAGCGACCGGCAGGCCGCGCCGGCCGCGCGCACCGGCGGGCCGCGCACGCGCACTACTCGTACACACACTGAGAGGGGGAGGCAGCCGCAGTGACCAACATCCCCGAGACCGGCCGGACCCCACGGGTCCAGATCCGGCTCGTCGTCATCCAGATCCTCGTGCTCTCCCTCCTCGGGACCCTCGGCGCACGGCTCTGGTACCTCCAGATCCGCAACGGCGACGAGTACGCCAAGGAGGCCTCGGGCAACCACGTCCAGCAGGTCGTGCAGCCCGCCGTGCGCGGCTCGATCCTGGACGCGCGCGGAGTGCCCATCGCCGACAACGAGACCCGGCTGGTCGTCTCCGCCTCGCGCACCGACCTGATGAAGATGAAGGACGACGGCAAGGGCGTCCTCACCAAGCTCGCCGACGTGCTGGACATGAAGCCCAGGGACGTCGTCGAGAAGGTCCGGCTGTGCGACGCCAAGACGCCCCAGCCGTGCTGGAACGGCTCGCCGTACCAGCCGATCCCCATCACCGACGAGGCCACGCCCAAGCAGGCCCTGCAGATCCGGGAGCGCTCCGAGGACTTCCCCGGCATCACCGCCGAACCGGAGGCCGTCCGCCGCTACGCCGCCCCCGGCAAGGCCAACACCGCCCAGGTGCTCGGCTACCTCTCCCCGGTCACCGACGCGGAGATCACGAAGGCCAAGGACACCGACTCGCCGTACCTGCGCAGCGACCAGGTCGGCCGCTCCGGCCTGGAACGCCAGTACGACAAGCAGCTGCGCGGCAAGGCGGGCGTCACCCGCTACGAGGTCGACAACCTCGGCCGGGTCATCGGCAAGGCCGAGAGCGACGCGGCCGAGCCCGGCTCGAACATCGTCACCAGCATCGACTCCCGCGTGCAGCGCATCGCCGAGTACGAGCTCAACGAGGCCATGAAGACCGCCCGCACCGAGTTCGACAAGAACACCGGCGAGAACTACAAGGCCGACGCCGGCGCGCTCGTGGTCATGGAGGCGAAGACCGGCCGGGTCGTCGCCATGGCGTCCAACCCGGCCTACGACCCGAACGCCTGGGTCGGCGGCATCTCCGGCAAGGACTACGCGCAGCTCACCGGCAAGAAGTCCAACTACCCGCTGCTCAACCGCGCCATCCAGGGCCAGGCCGCGCCCGGCTCCATCTTCAAGGTGATCCCGACCACCGCGGCCGTGAACGCCGGCTACCCCTTCGACGGCAACTACGAGTGCTCCAGCTCGTACAACCTCGGCGGCCAGGTCTTCAAGAACTTCGAGTCCAAGGGATACGGCTCGATCAGCCTCGGCCGCGCCCTCGAGGTCTCCTGCGACACCGTCTTCTACCGCCTCTCGCACCAGGAGTGGCAGAAGGACGGCGGCAACAAGCCGAAGAAGCACCCCGCCGACTGGTTCTACAAGACCGCCCACCAGTTCGGCCTCGGCAAGGAGACCGGCATCGACCTCCCCAACGAGGTCTCCGGCCGTGTCCCGGACCGCCAGTGGAAGCAGAGCTACTGGAAGTCCAACAAGGACGCCTGGTGCAAGACCGGCAAGAAGGACGGCGACTACGTCCAGAAGATCGCGTACGAGAACTGCCTAGAAGGCAACAAGATGCGCGCCGGTGACGCGGTCAACTACTCCATCGGCCAGGGCGACACCCTCGTCACCCCGATCCAGATGGCCACGATCTACGGAGCCATCGCCAACGGCGGCACCCTCTACGACCCGCGGGTCGGCAAGGCCGTCATCAGCGCCGACGGCAGGACCGTGCAGGAGATCAAGCCCACCTCGCACGGCAGGCTGCCCATGACGCGGAAGACGCGCGACGAGATAGACGGTGCCCTCGCGGGAGTCGCGACCCGCGGTACGGCCGCCTGGCGGTTCGGCGGCTGGCCGCAGGACGAGATCCCGATGCACGCCAAGACGGGTACCGCCGAGGTCTACGGCAAGCAGACGACCTCCTGGTTCGCCACGTACACCAAGGACTACACGGTCGTGATGACCATCTCCCAGGGCGGTACGGGCTCCGGCGCCTCCGGCCCCGCCGTGCGCAAGATCTACAACGCGCTGTACGGCGTCTCCGAGGACGGCGCGATCGACAAGAAGAGGGCGCTGCTTCCCACCCCGGAGAAGAGCCTGCCGAAGATCCAGCCGGACGGCTCGATCGACGCCCCGAAGGTCTCCGAGGACCCCGTCAAGGACCAGCAGGCGAGCGAGAAGGACCAGCCAGCCGGCACGGACCCGGACCAGCCCGCGGGCACCACCGCCCCGCCCGACCCGACCAACCGCGACACCCGCAGGCGCTCCGCCCGCCCCGGGAAGCGGCAAAGGCCCCTCGCATGACCGGCGCGCGCACGAACCAGGAAGGGCTCACATGACCGGCACGAACGGCTTCTCCGTGTCCGGCTACGGGCCCGAGCGCGCCGGCTGGACCCGCGTCTTCGCCCGCGACTCCCTCACCCGCCGGCTCGACTGGCCGATACTGCTCTCCGCCATCGCGCTCTCGCTCATCGGCACGGCCCTCGTCCACTCGGCGACCCGCAACCGCACCGACATCAACCAGGGCGACCCGTACTACTTCCTGATCCGCCACCTGATGAACACCGGCATCGGCTTCGCGCTGATGATCGGCACGATCTGGCTCGGCCACCGCACCCTGCGCACCGCCGTGCCGGTCCTCTACGGCCTCTCGGTCTCCCTGATCCTGCTCGTGCTGACCCCGCTCGGCGCGACGGTCAACGGCGCCCACGCGTGGATCGTCCTCGGCGGCGGCTTCTCGCTCCAGCCCTCCGAGTTCGTGAAGATCACGATCATCCTCGGCATGGCGATGCTGCTCGCGGCCCGCGTCGACGCGGGCGACAAGCCCTACCCGGACCACCGCACCGTCCTGCAGTCCCTGGGCCTGGCCGCCGTACCGATACTGATCGTGCTCCTCATGCCCGACCTCGGCTCGGTCATGGTCATGGTCATCATCGTGCTCGGCGTACTGCTCGCCTCCGGCGCCTCCAACCGCTGGGTCTTCGGCATCATCGGCGCGGGCGCCCTCGGCGCGCTCGCCGTCTGGCAGCTGCACATCCTCGACGAGTACCAGATCAACCGGTTCGCGGCCTTCGCCAACCCCGAGCTCGACCCGGCCGGCGTCGGCTACAACACCAACCAGGCGCGCATCGCCATCGGCTCCGGCGGCCTCTTCGGCACCGGCCTCGGCAAGGGCTCGCAGACCACCGGCCAGTTCGTCCCCGAGCAGCAGACCGACTTCGTCTTCACGGTGGCGGGCGAGGAACTGGGCTTCGTCGGCGCCGGACTGATACTGCTGCTCCTCGGCGTCATCCTGTGGCGCGCCTGCCGCATCGCCCGCGAGACGACCGAGCTCTACGGCACCATCGTCGCCGCCGGCATCATCGCCTGGTTCGCCTTCCAGGCCTTCGAGAACGTCGGCATGACCCTCGGCATCATGCCGGTCGCCGGCCTTCCCCTGCCGTTCGTCTCGTACGGCGGATCCTCGATGTTCGCGGTCTGGGTGGCCGTAGGACTGCTCCAGTCCATCAGGGTGCAGCGGCCGATGTCCGCCTAGATCCCGTCCGGCCGGTCCGCGAGGACCGGCCGGACAGGGCCCGGGGACCCTCCGGCGTGGCCCGCCGGAGGGCACCAGGGGCCGGTCCGGGGCCGGGGGCGCACTGCCCCCGGCCCCGAATCGCGTCTAGATTCGTTACATGGCGGACACGAAACGAGAGATCGAGCGGAAGTACGAGGGCCCGGCGGCCGGAGGCGGCGCGGGCCTGCCCGACCTGACGGACGTCCCCGGAGTCGGGAGCGTCATCGGCAAGGGCGTCGACGAACTCGACGCCACCTACTACGACACCGCCGACCAGCTCCTGGCAGCCGCGGCCATCACCCTGCGCCACCGCACCGGCGGCCACGACGAGGGCTGGCACCTGAAACTCCCCGTGGCGGACGGCGTACGCGACGAGATCCACGCGCCCCTCTCCGACACCGTGCCGGCCACGCTCACCTCCCTCGTGCGCTCCCGCGTCCGGGACGCCGCACTCGTCCCCCTGGTACGCCTGCGGTCCTCCCGCGACGTCCGCCACCTGGTGGACGACTCCGGCGGCCTGCTCGCCGAGGTCAGCGTCGACCGGGTGCGCGCCGAGCGGCTCGGCGGCAAGGGCACCGCGCAGTGGACCGAGATCGAGGTGGAGCTCGCCGACGGCGGCGACCCCGCCTTCCTGGACAAGGTCGAGAAGAAGCTCCGCAAGGCCGGGCTGCACCGCTCCGCCGCCCCGTCCAAGCTGGCCCGGGCGCTGACGGAGACCGGGGCGGCGGCCGGGCGGCCCGCCGGGGAGCCGCCCGCCGCAAAGCCGGTCACCGCGGGCGACCACGTCCTCGCCTACGTACGCGAGCAGCGCGACGCCCTCGTCGAGCTGGACCCGGCCGTCCGGCGCGACCAGCCCGACGCCGTGCACGGGATGCGGATCGCCACCCGCCGCCTGCGCAACACCCTGCGCTCCTTCGACAACGTCCTCGACCGCACCGTCACCGACCCGATCCGCACGGAGCTGAAGTGGCTGGCGGGGGAGCTGGCCGGCGACCGCGACCAGGAAGTGATCACCAAACGCCTGGCGGCGGCCCTGGACGACCTCCCGGGGACGCTGCGTTCCGGCCCGGTGCGCAAACGCCTGCGCACCTGGTCCCGGGAGCGCCACTCCGGCTCCCGGCAACGGCTCACCGAGGCCCTCGACAGCCGGCGCCACCTGTACCTGCTGGCCGCCCTCGACGCGCTGGTCTCCGACCCGCCGCTGCGCAAGGCGGCCGGCGGCAAGCCGGGGAAGGTCCTCGACGCCGCGGTCCGCAAGGACCTCGACCGGCTGTCGCGCCTGGTCGCCCGGGCCACCGGCCTGCCGCCGGGCCGGGACCGCGACCTCGCGCTGCACGAGGCCCGCAAGAAGGCCAAGCGGACGCGGTACGCCGCCGAAGCCGCCGCTCCCGCCCTCGGCAAGCGCGCCGAGGCCACCACCAGGGCGATGAAGTCCCTGACCAAGCTGCTCGGCGACCACCAGGACAGCGTGATGTCCCGCGACGCCCTGCGCGATCTCGCGGAACAGGCACAGGCCGCCGGCGAGAGCTCGTTCACCTACGGCGTGCTGTACGGCCGGGAGGAGCGGCGGGCGGCGGCCGACGAGGACGCGCTGCCGCGGGCGTGGCGCAAGGCCGTGCGCAGGGCCGCGTCCTGAGCGTGCGGGGGGACCGTCCGGCCGCGTTACGCTAGATGGTCACCCTCCCCCCAGCCTCCGGCCGGGGGGTGCCCCCGCCAGCTCACGAAGGTTCGCGATGCCTGCCGAATCGGTCTTCCCGCAGCTCGAAGCTCTGCTCCCGCATGTGCAGAAGCCGATCCAGTACGTCGGTGGAGAGCTGAACTCCACGGTCAAGCCCTGGGACGCCTGTGACGTCCGCTGGGCCCTCATGTACCCCGACGCGTACGAGGTCGGACTCCCCAACCAGGGCGTCATGATCCTCTACGAGGTGCTGAACGAGCGCGAGGGCGTCCTCGCCGAGCGCACGTACAGCGTGTGGCCGGACCTCGAGGCACTGATGCGCGAGCACCGGGTCCCGCAGTTCACCGTGGACAGCCACCGCCCGGTGAAGGCCTTCGACGTGTTCGGGCTCAGCTTCTCCACCGAGCTCGGGTACACGAACATGCTGACGGCCCTGGACCTCGCGGGCATCCCCCTCGAGTCCCGGGACCGTACGCTCGACGATCCGATCGTCCTGGCCGGCGGCCACGCCGCCTTCAACCCCGAGCCGATCGCGGACTTCATCGACGCGGCGATCATCGGCGACGGCGAGCAGGCCGTGCTCGACATGACGGACATCATCCGCGCCTGGAAGGCGGAGGGCCGTCCCGGCGGGCGCGAGGAGGTCCTCCTGCGCCTCGCGAAGACCGGCAACGTGTACATCCCCGCCTTCTACGACGTCGAGTACCTCGCCGACGGCCGGATCGCCCGCGTCGTGCCGAACAGGTCCGGTGTCCCGTGGCGCGTCTCCAAGCACACGGTCATGGACCTCGACGAGTGGCCCTACCCCAAGCAGCCCCTCGTCCCTCTCGCGGAGACCGTCCACGAGCGCATGTCGGTGGAGATCTTCCGCGGCTGCACCCGGGGCTGCCGCTTCTGCCAGGCCGGCATGATCACCCGTCCGGTGCGCGAGCGCTCGATCACGGGCATCGGCGACATGGTCGAGAAGGGCCTGAAGGCCACCGGCTTCGAGGAGGTCGGCCTCCTCTCCCTGTCCTCCGCGGACCACACGGAGATCGGCGACATCGCCAAGGGCCTGGCGGACCGCTACGAGGAGGACAAGATCGGTCTCTCGTTGCCCTCCACCCGCGTCGACGCCTTCAACGTCGACCTCGCCAACGAGCTGACCCGCAACGGCCGCCGCTCGGGCCTCACCTTCGCCCCCGAGGGCGGCTCCGAGCGCATGCGCAAGGTCATCAACAAGATGGTCTCGGAGGAGGACCTGATCCGTACGGTCTCCACGGCGTACGGCAACGGCTGGCGCCAGGTGAAGCTGTACTTCATGTGCGGTCTGCCCACCGAGACCGACGAGGACGTCCTCCAGATCGCCGACATGGCGATGAACGTCATCGCCGAGGGCCGCAAGGTCTCCGGCCAGAACGACATCCGCTGCACGGTCTCGATCGGCGGCTTCGTCCCCAAGCCGCACACCCCCTTCCAGTGGGCGCCGCAGCTCAGCGCCGAGGAGACGGACGCCCGTCTCACCAAGCTCCGCGACAGGATCCGCGGCGACAAGAAGTACGGCCGCTCGATCGGCTTCCGCTACCACGACGGCAAGCCCGGCATCGTCGAGGGACTGCTCTCCCGCGGTGACCGCCGCATCGGCGCCGTCATCCGCGCCGTCTACGAGGACGGCGGCCGCTTCGACGGCTGGCGCGAGCACTTCTCCTACGACCGCTGGATGGCGTGCGCGGAGAAGACGCTGCCCGCCTTCGGCGTCGACGTCGACTGGTACACCACGCGCGAGAAGACCTACGAGGAGGTCCTGCCCTGGGACCACCTGGACTCGGGCCTCGACAAGGACTGGCTCTGGGAGGACTGGCAGGACGCCCTCGACGAGACGGAGGTCGAGGACTGCCGCTGGACCCCGTGCTTCGACTGCGGGGTGTGCCCGCAGCTGGACACCCAGATCCAGATCGGCCCCACCGGCAAGAAGCTCCTGCCGCTCACGGTCAAGAACGCGACACCGACGCCCGCGGCGAGCGGCCACACACACTGAGGCCGACGGCCGCTCCCGCCGGCCGACGCCATCCTTGGAGCCCCCTCCGGTCCGGAGGGGGCTCCAAGGCATCCCCGCCTTCCCGGGAGCACGCCGGTGACCGGCACGGACCGCCGATCCCAGTTCCCCTCGGCAAGTTGATATCCAGGACAGCGATTACTGGATAAAGTCGGATTGTCACAACTGGTTGTGGGGTCAACCAGAGTTCGGTCGGCGGTGCCGACGTCCTGGGGAGGATCCGAGCGCATGAGTCGTCGCTCTGCCGGCGTTGTCAACACCTGGGCTGAAGCGCAGCGCCAGTACCAACGGCAGGCCGAGGCCGAGCAGAGGCGACGTCGGGAGGAAGCGCGACAGGCACGGGACCACCAGCGACGGGCCGCGCAGGAGCACCGGGAGTACCGGCAGGCGGAGGCCAGGCAGCGGACGGCCGAGCTGGACGCACAGGTCGCGACGCTGCGAGGACTCCTGGCGGATGGTTGCCGGGCGCCGGCTTTCAGGGCGTCGTCGCTGACACGTGTGGAGGAGATTCCGCCGTTCGACCCCGGACAGCTCGCATGGCCCGCACGCATGCCGGATCCGAACCAGTACCGGGCACAGGGCGGCTGGACCGCCACCCGGCGGGCGCAGGCGGAAGCCGAGGCGCGGTCACGCTTCGAGCACGACTGGCACGCGGCACAGGCTGTGGAGGCACAGCGACTGCGGCAACTGGCCGCCGCCCAGCGGGACCACGACCAAAGGGCCGAGGCGCAGCGGGCCGAGGTGCGACGGCACAACGCCGGCATCGCCGAGGTGACCGCGGGTGTCGGGCGGGGCGACCCCGAATCGGTGGTCGAGTTCTTCTCCGCCGCCCTCTACTCCTCGACTGCCTGGCCCGAAGGGTTCCCGCGGCAGGCGGCGGCGGCTTTCGATCCGGCAGCGCGGCAGTTGGTACTGGACTGGGAGCTGCCCGGCTATGACGTCGTCCCGGAGGCGAAGTCGGTGAGATACGTGCCGGCCCAGGACCAGGACAAGGAGACGGCGCGCCCCGTGACGCAGCGCCGTGCCCTGTACCGGGAGGTGCTGGCACAGAGCGTGCTCCTGGCCCTGCACCAGCTCTTCGCGGCGGACGAGTACGGCATTCTCGACTCGGTGGCGCTGAACGGCTTCGTGGACGCGCCCGATCCCTCGACGGGCAGGCAAGCCCGGATTTTCCTGGCCACGGTCATGGCCGGGCGTGCAGCCTTCGCCGGTCTGCACCTGGCACAGGTGGACGCGGCCAGTTGCCTGACGGACGCGCTGCGGGGACAGCTCACGACCCGGCCCGACCAGCTCACCTCCGTACGGCCGTGCCGGCACCTCGGGGACGTCGGAGCCCAGGTGGGCACCCGTGCAGGCGGTCAGGAGGAGCCGGACCTGTACGACATGGACCCGATCGCCTTCGAGTCCCTCGTCGCTGACCTGTTCCGCGCGATGGGGATGCAGGCGGTGACGACTCAGCGCTCGAACGACGGCGGTGTGGATGTCGACGCGCTGGACCCGACTCCCATCCGAGGCGGCAAGATCGTGGTCCAGGTGAAGCGGTACCGCAACACGGTGCCGCCCACCGCGGTGCGTGACCTGTACGGCACGGTCCAGGACGCCGGCGCCAACAAGGGCGTTCTGGTGACGACGTCGGGCTTCGGCCCCGGCTCGCACACCTTTGCCCGGGGTAAGCCGCTGGAGCTGATCTCGGGCCGCGAACTCGTGGACCTACTGCACCGGCACGGGCTCCGCGGACGCCTGGGGGAGGGCGGGCGGCAGGCCCCCGCGCAGCCGGCGCCGTCCGGGCCCGCCGTTCGCGAGGATGACTACAACGTGCTGGGCATGACGTGGTCCGGCAGGGTCGAGCTGGACGTCTGCGCCCTGGTCTGCAGCGGCAACCGGGTCCTCAGCGAAGACCATTTCGTCTTCTTCAACAACCCGCGGACCCCCGACGGTTCGGTACGGGCACTACCGGCTTCGGCACCGGACAAGGCGGCCATACGTGTCAGCTTCGACGCGCTGCCGACGGGGGCTGATCGATTCGTGCTGGTGGCGGCAGTGGATCCGGAGGTCAACCCGGATGCCGATCTGTCAGGGTTCACCGAAGCCTGCATCCGGTTGCTGGACCCCCGGCTGACCGAACTCGGCCGACTCGAGGTCTCGGACGGCCGGTCCGGTGAGACGGCGTTGGTGCTCGGTTCCTTCCGCCGTAGATCCAGTGGCGACTGGGACTTCGTGCTGGGCGGAAAGGGCTATCCGGGAGGCCTGGAGCAGCTCGTCCAGGATTACGGCATCCAAGTGGAGTGACGCCCGTGCGCACCCGTCCGCGGTGAGGGCTACGGCTCTGCTCGCCCGCGCGCCCGCGCCGGGATTCAGGCCTGCGGCATTTCCTCCGCGGGGAGGCGGCCCGCGCGTACGGCGTCGATCAGGGCCTGGTGGTCGCGCTCGTTCTGGTCGGCGTACGTCTCCGCGAACGTGACGAGGGCTCGGTCGAAGGAGGTGCCGCCGCCCAGGTACGCGGCGATCGCGATGCGGTCGCCGGAGCGCGCGTGCGCCCGCGCCAGCGTCACCCCGCACAGTTCACCGAACGCCTGCATGCCCCTCGGCCGCATCTGCTCGGGCACGGCGATGCCCTTCCAGTCGTGCAGCTGGCGGACGTAGAAGTCGCGCTGCCTGCCGTCGATCCCGTCCACGCGCTCCCAGCCGAGGAAGATGTCGCTGGTGGCCTGCATCAGCCGCTGGCCCGAGACGACCCGCTCGCCCTGGTTGCCGTAACGGCTCGCGCCGACGTGTGCGGCGAGCACGGAGGTGTCGGCCTCCTTGGCCTGGAGGAAGAGGGGGTCCTGGTCGTCCCGGCCGAGCAGGAGGAAGATCCAGCACCGGGTGCCGACACTGCCGACGCCGACCACTTTGCGGGCGACGTCGGCGAGCCGGTAGTCCGCGAGGAGCGTGCGCCGGTCCGCGGAGAGAGTGCGGCCGTACCGCTCGGTCAGCGCCCGGAACCGGCGTACGAGCGCGTCGCGTTCGACGTCGGGCAGCAGGTCGCCGGCCGGGACGAGCAGCGGAGGGTCCGCCGCGATCCGTGGCCGGCCGCGGACCGTCTCGGTGAGCTTGTCGAAGGCCTGCAGACTGTCGCGGGTACGGGCCTTGGCCATGGCGCGGGCCAGTCGCTTCTGCCCGCGCTTGCGGAGCTTGCCCTCGGCCATGGCCGCGAGGATGTCCGCGTCGACCTTCGTGTACCAGACGGCGAGGTTGCCCATGCCCGCGAAGCGGATCATCGACTCACGGTACGAGCGGACGGTGGCGCTCACGATGCGTGCGCGTTCCGCGTCGTCGAAGCCGTTCGCCCGGCCCGCGATGACGAAGCTCGCGGACAGCCGTTTGACGTCCCATTCCCAGGGGCCCGGCAGCGTCTCGTCGAAGTCGTTGATGTCGAACATCAACTGCCGCTCCGGTGAGGCGAGGAGGCGGAAGTTCAGCATGTGCGCGTCCCCGCACAGCTGGGCCGTGAGCCCCGACACCGGGCTGCCGGCCAGGTCCGAGGCCATGATCGCGGCGGCGCCCCGGTAGAAACGGAACGGAGACTCCATCATCCGGGCGTAGCGGATCGGGACGAGTTCGGGGACCCGTGCCGCGGACTGCGCCTCCAGGATCGCCAGCGGGTCCGGCCGGTCGGGAGCGGGCCTGTACACGCCGTGATCCGATCGCGGCGAACGGCGCCGTGCCTCCTTGCCGAAGGCCGCCCGTTCCTCGTGTGTCGCGTGCGGCGCGGCCCGCATCGCCGTGGTCGCGTTCTGGGGCATGAAAAATCCTCCTGGTTCGACCGTCGGCCCCCCGGGTCCCGCCCATGCGGCGGCGCGGTGGCGTTACGCCGGTGCCGGGACGAAGGGATGGAACTCGTCGGCGCCGGCCTGCACTACGCCGTAACTGCTCTCGGGGACCTCGTTCCAGGCGCCGGGCAGATCACCGAGGGGTTCGGACACGATGAGGCGGGTCTCGTCCGACACCTCCCGCAGGAACGCCACGTCGGGATGCAGCCGGCGCAGGGCGTCCACGCGGGTGCTGTGGAACAGCGACCGGGAAGAGCCCTGGCTCGAGTAGCGGAACGCCCACACGCGTTCGCCGTCGGTCACCGCGACCGTCATCTGGAGCGGGAACTCCACACCGTGCTCGCGGCCGCTGCGCTCCACCACTCCCGCCATCCGCGCCACGGCACCCGGCGGATCCCGGTCCAGACCGAACGTGAGCGCCAGGTAGAACATGACCTCCGAGTCGGTCGTCCCTTCGATGTCGGAGTACAGCCCGGGGTCGACGAGCAGTGACAGGTCGCGGCGCATGAGGTGGAAACCCGAGATGGCGCCGTTGTGCATCCACATCCAGCGGCCGTGCCGGAAGGGGTGGCAGTTCGTCTGCTGCACCGCCGTGCCGGTGGACGCCCGTATGTGGGCGAAGAACAACGGTGAGCGGACGTGATCCGCGATCTCCCTCAGGTTGCGGTTGTTCCAGGCGGGGCCGATCTCCCGGAGCAGGGCGGGAGTGCCGGCGCCGTCCTCCTCCGGGTACCAGCCGACGCCGAAGCCGTCGCCGTTCGTCGTCTCCACACCCAGCCGGGAGTGGAGGCTCTGGTCGATCAGCGAGTGAGCCGGCTTGTAGAGGATGGTGTCGAGAAGCAGGGGTGTTCCCGAGTAAGCGAGCCAACGGCACATGAGCGGTCACCTGTGCTTGGTCTGCGAGAGCCCGGGTGCCTGCGGGCCCCGGTTGCGGTCGCGGTGCGATGTTCCCAGCGTGCGCCGCGACCGCGCCCGGTGCACTCGGAGGCAGGAACGCCTCGAGGTGCGCGGCGCTCCCGGTGCGGCGAGATTGGTAGGCGTCCGCCAGTTCCGCCGGATCGGAGATCGCCGTGAAAGACCTCAAATTCGAGCAGAAGCGTTCCCTGTCGCGTAT
Source organism: Streptomyces sp. NPDC043867 (assembly GCF_056435845.1). Classification (NCBI taxonomy): domain Bacteria; kingdom Bacillati; phylum Actinomycetota; class Actinomycetes; order Kitasatosporales; family Streptomycetaceae; genus Streptomyces; species Streptomyces sp. NPDC043867. The sequence continues at coordinate 36,707 of NZ_JBWKDS010000037.1, forward strand.
CGAGGCGGCCGACCAGCTCACGGCACTCGCCGCCGCGCTGAGGGAGGGCGGCGACGCCGAGATGGAACTCGGCCCGAGCACTCTGAGCCTGCGGATCCCCGACGACCTGCACAGCGAGATCGAGGTGGAGATCGGCGGCGGTGAGATCGAGCTGGAGATCGAGCTCAGGTGGCCGACCGCGTCGGCCAGGAGAGCCGCGTCACGGGCGGACTCGGCTCCGGAGGAGCCCGCGAAGCGCAAGAGCGCACCCGCCAGGGCCGACCGGAGCGGCACGGGCGCCGGCAGGAAGAGCGCGAAGCGGTCCGCCGCGCGGACACCCTGACCGCGCCACAGGACCGAGCCATTGGCGTGCCGAATCGAACCTTTTCCTACCTTGTGGAACACGGCATCGAGAATGTGATGCTTCATCGTGTTACGTGTAATTCGCGCCATCGCTCCGGAGCGCGCAGGGGGTGCGGCGGGGGCGCGTGCGGAGCTGGAAATCGCTTCCACGGTGACCTGCGGCGGTGGGTGCAGGTCGCAACGATCCGATGCCCGCGCCCGGCCGGATCTGTTGAATGTTGCATCTGACGGTCACGGAAATGTCCGCATACGGCAACACCAACCGGGACACCTGCCTGACGTCACGGCGCATGACCAAGCTGTGGGTCCTCGGCACTCGCCGGGAACGCACATCGTCCTCGCCGGCCGGTCAGGCCCGGCCGGCGGGGCTCGCACAGTTGGGGGACGTTCATGTCTTCTCGCTCCAGCCGCCGTATCGCCGCCGCGGTCCTCGCAGCCGGCGCCGCACTCGGCGCGACGGCCCTCCCCGCCTCCGCGGACGGCGGCCATCAGCGTGACCGCGTGGTCATCAGTGACGTCCAGTACGACTCGCCCGGCCATGACAACAACTCCAACCGCTCCCTGAACAGGGAGTGGATCGACCTCACCAACACCGGCCGGCGCGACGTCAACCTCGACGGCTGGACCCTGCGGTCCCGGGACGGCGACACCTACACCTTCCGCCACTTCCGGCTCGAAGGACGCGCCACCGTCCGCGTCCACACCGGATCCGGCCACGACAACCGCCACGACGTCTTCCAGGACCGCCGCACCTACGTGTGGGACAACTACTCCGACACCGCCACCCTGCGCGACGACCGCGGTCGCCGCGTCGACGACGAGTCCTGGGGCCGTCACGGCGGCGGCGGCCACCACGAGGGCGGCTGGCACCACGGCCACGACGGCGGAGGCCGCGACGGCGGCTGGCACCACGGCCGCGACGGTGACGGCCGGGACGGCGGTGGCCGCGAGGGCGGCTGGCACCACGGCCGCGACGGCGGTGGCCGCGACGGTGGCGGCCACGACCGTCACTGACCCCGGCCGGCGCGGCCCGCTCGAGGCCCCGCAGGACGTCTGACCGGCAGCGGTGTCCCGGGCGGCTTCCACGGCCACCCGGGACACCGCTTCGGCGTGCCGGGGCCCCGCGGAGACGGCGAGGCGAAATGCCCCGGGTGTTCCGCATCCATCCGGCCTCTCGGGGCGTCTACTCCGGTATGGAACTGGAGAAGACGGCCGCCGGGCGGCCCGCCGGGCGCGAAGCGCCGCAGGGCGAGGGGTGCCTGGCCGTCGCGATCCGCATACCGGTGCGGATCGTGGTGCTCGTGCTGGTCGTGCCGGTGCGGCTCGGGTGGGACGCGCTGGTCGTCGGCGGCCGGTTCCTGCGGGACACCGTGCTGCGGCCGGCCGGACGCGCGCTGGCGTGGCTGGCGTGGGCGGTGTTCGTCCAGCCCTGGGTGTTGCTGTGGCGGTACCTCGTGGCGCCGGCGGGCAAAGGACTCGGGTGGCTCGCGTACCGCCTGCTGGTCGTGCCCGTGGTGTGGCTCTACCGGACCGTGCTGACGCCGGTCGGCCATGCGGTCGCCTGGGCCGCGCGCGGTGCCGGCGCCGGACTCGCCTGGATCTTCCGCGGTGTATGGGCGGGGCTCGCCTGGTTCTGCGGCGGTGTGTGGGCCGGGCTCACCTGGTTCTTCCGGGCTGGGCGGGCCGGGCTCACCCGGCTGTACGCACACGTCCTGACGCCTGTCGGGCACGGGCTCGCCTGGCTGGTCAGGGCGCTCGGGCGCGTCCTCGGGGCCGTCGGTCTCGGCGTGTACACCGCCCTCGCCTGGCTGGCGCGATATCTGATCGTCGTACCGGCACTGTGGCTGTACGAGTGGATCCTCGCCCCCGTCGGGCGGGGGATCGCCTGGTCCGCACGGGGGCTCGTACGGCTCGTACGGCTGATCTTCACCGGGATCGGTGCCGTCCTCCACTGGACGCTGAGGATCCTCTTCGTGCTCCCCGCGCTCGCCCTGTGGCGGTGGGTCCTCGCGCCGGCCGGCCGCGCGCTCGTGGTCGTCGGACGGGAGATAGGCGAGGCCCTCGGGCACGCCTGGCGGGTCGCCGGACACGTTTCGCTCGCCGTCGGGCGCGTCCTCGCCCGGCTCCTGCGGCTGCTCTTCGTGGAGCCGGTCAGGTGGGTGTACCGCACCGTGCTCACCCCCGCCGGGCACGTCATCCGCGACGCGGTGCTGCGCCCCGCGGCCGACGCCGCCCGAAGTGCGGGCCGCACGGCACGGCAGGCCGTCACCGCGGCCCGGGAGTCCGTCCGGCAGGCCCGCGCCGACGTCCGCAGGGCGCTCTTCGGCGCGCTCCCGGAGCGGCGGACGGTGGCCCGGCGGGAACCTGAAGCCGATGGCACACGTACTCTAGGCAGCAGAACGACCGCTCTCACGAAGGACTGAACGACACTGGGCAAGCGACAGCCCGAAGGCCCGCCGCCCGCACCCGCGGTGCAGCGCATCCGACTGCGCTACACCAAGCGCGGCCGCCTCCGGTTCACCAGCCACCGTGACTTCCAGCGCGCCTTCGAGCGTGCGTTGCGCCGTGCCGAGGTGCCGATGGCGTACTCGGCGGGGTTCACGCCACACCCGAAGGTGTCGTACGCCAATGCCGCACCCACCGGCACGGGCAGTGAGGCGGAGTACCTGGAGATCGCGCTCACCGAGGCGCGTGACCCCGACAAGCTGCGCGAGCTCCTCGACGAGTCGCTGCCCACCGGGCTCGACATCACCGAGGCCGTCGAGGCCCGCACCTCGGGTCTCGCCGACCGGCTCACCGCGTCCGTGTGGGAGCTGCGCCTGGACGGCGTGACGCCCGAGGACGCCCGGCGCGCGGTCGACGCCTTCAACGCGGCGGAGACCGTCGAGGTGCAGCGCAGGACCAAGAACGGGATGCGCACCTTCGACGCCCGCGCCGCCGTCGCCGGGCTGGAGGCCGACGGCCCCCAATCCGAGGCGTCGACCTCGCCGGACGGGGCACCCGATCCACAGGCCGATAGGCCGACGGACCAGCCCTGTGCGATACTGCGGCTGGTTGTTCGGCACGTGACGCCTGCCGTTCGACCCGACGACGTCCTGTCCGGTCTCCGCGCCGTGGCCGACCTGGCGCCGCCGGTCGCCGCAGCGGTGACCAGGCTGGCGCAGGGGCTGTTCGATGAAGAGACCGGCACGGTGACCGACCCGCTCGCGCCCGACCGCGAGGCAGCCATGGCCGCCCCGGCCGATCGCCCAGGGGTCGCCGGCACTGCCGCCGCGAAGGCGCCGGTGCCGGAAGGTTCCGCGTAAGGACGGATGTCGTAGCGCCGCCCTGGCACTCGGGAGCCACCTGGGTCGGGCAGCGCACCGACCACAAGACTTTCGCCAGGCCGTGCGCACACATGGCGTACGGAACCGGCGAGACAGGACACAGAGAGCTCCCGTGCGGCGCCCGCGCCCCGGACGGCGGCACCGCGCATCGCGCGAGCCGCGGACGTCACCGGATTCATCCGGGCCAGGCGCGGCGCCCGGGAGCCTGACGGGAGATCCACCCGCATGCTCGAGCCGACCGAACCCGCCGAGCCCTCCACGGGCTCCGCCGACAACACCAGCCCCAGCGACACGCTGCCGCCGCGACGCCGTCGCCGCGCCGCCTCGCGTCCCGCGGGGCCGCCGTCCGCCGCCTCCGAAGCGGCGGCCGAGACCACCGCGCCTGCCGTACCGGCCGCGTCGTCCGCCGAGCTCGTCACGGACGAGACCGCGACCGATGCCACGGACACGCCCGAGGTGCAAGAGAGCGCAGAGACGGCGGCCGAGGCCCCCGCCGCCGCCGAGGACGGCGCCCCGCGCCGCGCCCGGCGCCGTGCCACCCGGCGTGCGACCGCGCCCGTCGCCGCACCGACGGCCGACGTCGAGTCGGAGACCGTGGTGCCCGCCGTCGCCGTGTCCGAGACCCCCGAGCCCGCGGCCGAGTCCGCCGCCCCCGCCGGGTCCGTGACCGAGCAGGCCGACGACGACGCCGCGCCGCGCCGTTCCCGCAGGCGGGCCACCCGTCGCGCCTCCGCGCCTGCCGGCGCACCGGCCCCGGCCGAGTCCGCGGCCCCCGCGGACGTACCGGCCGACTCGGCCGCCGAGGCCGCCCCCGTCGAAGCCGCTCCCGTCGAGGAGGCGGCCCCCGCCCGCCGTACCCGGCGCCGTGCCTCGGCGCCCGCCCGTACGGTCGAGACGGTTGAGGCCGCGGACCAGGCCCCCCTCACCCCGGCGGAGGAATCCGCTCCCGCCGCTGAGCCGGTGGAGTCCCCGGAACCCGCCGAGGCGGCCGAGGACGCCGCCCCCCGTCGCTCCCGCCGCCGCGCCACCCGACGCGTCACCACGCCCGCCGGTGCGCCCGAGGGCGCCACCGCCGACGAGCCGGTGGAGGCCCCCGTGGCCGGCGAGAGCCGGCCCGAGGAGCCTGCCGCCGTGGCGGAGCCCGCCGCCGGGACCGCGCAGTTCACGCAGTCCGAGGAGGTGGCCGCGCCGCGCCGTGGTGGCCGTCGCCGCGCCACCCGCCAGGCCGCCGCCGGTTTCTCCGCGCCAGCGCCGGAGACCGACGAGGGCGACTCCACGCGACGTCCCGCGCGCCCCGCCGTGGCCGTCTTCCAGGCGCCGGTCTTCGCCGAGCCGATGTTCCAGACCCCGGAGCGGGCCGCCGCTGCCGCCGCCGAGGAGGTCGAGGAGCCGGTCCAGGAGGCCGCGGAGGAGCCCACGGAGACGGTGGAGGCCGTCGAGGAGCAGGCCGGCCCGCGCCGCCGCCGGCGCCGCCGCGGCGGTGACCAGGAGCCCGCCGCGAGCACGCAGGCCGCGCCGAAGCCCGAGCCCGAGCCCGAGGAGACCGTCGACGAGGAGGAGTCCGCCGAGGACGCCGTCGAGGGTGACGACACCGAGGACACCGGCTCCCGCCGCCGTCGCCGCCGCGGTGGCCGCCGCCGTCGCCGCGGTGAGGCCGGGGACTCCGAAACCGACTCCGGTGACGACGAGTACGCCGACGAGCAGGCCGCGCAGGACGCCGAGGACACCGCCGAGCAGACCGAGGACGACGCCGAGGACGCCGACGAGCGCGAGGAGGCGGGCGGTTCGGGCTCCAGCAGCAGCCGTCGCCGCCGCCGTCGCCGCCGTCGCGCCGGTGACTCGGGCGCCGAGGTCGAGACCGCGGACAGCGACCCCGAGCGGACGGTCGCGAAGGTCCGCGAACCGCGCGGCAAGAAGGACGAGCACCCGTCGGACGAGGTGCAGTCCATCAAGGGCTCGACCCGTCTCGAGGCCAAGAAGCAGCGCCGCCGCGAGGGCCGCGAGCAGGGCCGCCGGCGCGTCCCGATCATCACCGAGGCCGAGTTCCTGGCCCGCCGCGAGGCCGTCGAGCGCGTGATGGTCGTGCGCCAGAACGGCGACCGCACCCAGATCGGCGTCCTCGAGGACAACGTGCTCGTCGAGCACTACGTCAACAAGGAGCAGTCGACCTCGTACGTCGGCAACGTCTACCTGGGCAAGGTCCAGAACGTGCTGCCGTCGATGGAGGCCGCCTTCATCGACATCGGCAAGGGCCGCAACGCCGTCCTGTACGCCGGTGAGGTCAACTTCGAGGCGCTGGGCATGGCCAACGGCCCGCGTCGCATCGAGTCCGCGCTGAAGTCCGGCCAGTCGGTCCTCGTCCAGGTGACGAAGGACCCGATCGGTCACAAGGGCGCCCGGCTGACCAGCCAGGTGTCCCTGCCGGGCCGCTACCTGGTCTACGTGCCCGAGGGCTCGATGACCGGCATCAGCCGCAAGCTGCCCGACACCGAGCGCGCACGGCTGAAGACCATCCTCAAGAAGATCGTCCCCGAGGACGCGGGCGTCATCGTGCGCACCGCCGCCGAGGGTGCGAGCGAGGACGAGCTGCGCCGTGACGTCGAGCGGCTTCAGGGGCAGTGGGAGGACATCCAGAAGAAGGCGAAGAGCGGAAACGCTCCGACCCTGCTGTACGGCGAGCCGGACATGACCGTCCGCGTCGTGCGCGACATCTTCAACGAGGACTTCACCAAGGTCATCGTCAGCGGCGACGAGGCGTGGGAGACGATCCACGGATACGTGTCCCATGTGGCGCCCGATCTGACCGGCCGCCTGTCGAAGTGGACCTCCGAGGTCGACGTCTTCGCGACGCACCGCATCGACGAGCAGCTGATGAAGGCGCTGGACCGCAAGGTCTGGCTGCCGAGCGGCGGTTCGCTGGTGATCGACAAGACCGAGGCCATGATCGTGGTCGACGTCAACACCGGAAAGTTCACCGGGCAGGGCGGCAACCTCGAGGAGACCGTCACCAGGAACAACCTGGAGGCGGCCGAGGAGATCGTGCGTCAGCTGCGGCTGCGCGACCTCGGCGGCATCGTCGTCATCGACTTCATCGACATGGTCCTGGAGTCCAACCGGGACCTCGTGCTGCGGCGGCTGCTGGAGTGCCTGGGCCGGGACCGTACGAAGCACCAGGTGGCCGAGGTCACCTCGCTGGGCCTCGTGCAGATGACCCGCAAGCGGGTCGGCCAGGGCCTCCTGGAGTCCTTCTCGGAGACCTGCGTCCACTGCAACGGCCGCGGCGTCATCGTGCACATGGAGCAGCCGACCTCGGTCGGTGGCGGCGGCAAGCGCAAGAAGCGCGGCCGTGGCGGCGAGCACACGCACGAGTACGAGCACGAGGCCGCGGAGACGTTCGAGGCCGAGCCGGAGGCCGAGACCGAGGCCGAGGTGGCCGCGGAGGCCGCCGTGCCGGCCGCGCTGCCGGCCCCCGAGTTCCAGCCGGACGAGGAGCTGTACAGCAGCGCCGCCGAGGCCGAGGCCGCCGCGTCCAGGGGCCGTTCGCGGCGCAGGACCGGCCGGCGTGCGTCCGCTCCGGCGGGTGCGCCGCGGGGCGAGGAGCGTGCTGCCAGGTCCCGGGACGCCGCCGAGGCGGAGCCGGTGGCCGTCGAGGACCCGGTCGTCGAGGCGCCCGCGGCCCCCGTGGAGGCACCTGTGGCCGCCGAGACTCCCGCGGAGCTCGCGCCCGCCCAGGAGGCCCCGGCGCCCGAGGTGTCCGCTCCGCAGGGCCGTACGCGCCGTCGGGCCACCCGCAAGGTGTCGGCCCCCGCCGGTTCGCCCAAGGCGTCCGACGAGGCCGCGGCGGTGACGGTCGCGGTCTCCCCGCAGCCCGTCGCCGAGCCGAAGCCGGAGCCCGTGTCGGAGCCGGAGCCCGTGTCGGAGCCGGTGGCCGGGTCGCCGGCCGCCGGGCAGGCCGAGGCGCCCGCCGAGAGCGCCGCCCCGGCCCGTCCGCGCCGCCGTGCCGTCCGCAAGGCGACCGCGCCCACCGCGTCCGAGGAGGCGGCCGTCGTGGTCGTCCCGTCGGCCGCGGCGGAGACCCCCGCCGTACAGGACTCCGCGCCCGAGGCGGCCGGTGCCGAGACGCCGGCCGAGGAGCCGGCCGAGTCGGCACCGGCGAAGAAGACGGCCCGCAAGACGGCCAAGAAGGCGACCGCGAAGAAGGCCGCCACGAAGAAGACCGCGGCCAAGAAGACGGCCGCCAAGAAGACGACGGCGAAGAAGGCGGCGGCCAAGACCACCAAGACGGCCGCCAAGTCGACGTCGAAGAAGACCGCGGCGGCGGAGCGGACGGTGTCCACCGTCACGGCCTCCACCGACGAGGACTGAGCAGACCGCACGCCCCCTGCCCGGCGGTGACCACCGCCGGGCAGGGGGCGTACGTATGTGCGGACAGAGCGGGAACGGATCGGGGCGCGGGCGCCTGAGCGGGGATTTCTGTCCGCCCTGACGGGTTTTCAGGGCTTCTCCGCTCCCGCGGCCACCCCCCGCCGCTTGGAACACGAACAGCTACATGTAAAACTCAAGCAGTCACACGGATGAACTCACGGGCGGCGTTGGGGAGACGGCTTGCTCGTGTCAGGGGAGGGGATTTCATGGCGCGCGTGCGCCTGACGGGCACGGGGCGGCACCGCGCTGTGAAGCCGGTCAAGGGAGGACGCCAGGCCGTCGCGCTGGCCACGGTGCTGTCGGCCGCGGGGGTCCAGGCGGCGACGTCGGCGGGCACCGCGGAGGCGGTGGGCGGTCCGACGTGGACCGAGGGGCCGATCTTCAACGACCCGCTGGGGACCACGGATCAGCAGTACGCGATCCGTACCCGGCTGATCGAGCTGACCAACGCGGCACTGCCCGGCTCGGTCATCAAGGTTGCGGTGTACCACGTGTGGGAGGCGTCGGTCGTCAACGCCCTGGTGGCCGCGAAGGACCGCGGGGTCAACGTCCAGGTCCTGCTCGACGAGTCCAGCGTCAGCGACCGTCCGGCCAACACGTCGTACAGCACGCTGGCCGCGGGTCTCGGCACCGACCGCGCCAAGGGCTCGTACGTCAGCACGTGCCCGGCGAAGAAGTCCTGCCTCGGCGACCCGAAGTTCGGGCAGTCGATCATGCACAACAAGTTCTGGCTGTTCTCCGCGGTCCAGGGCGCCACGAACGTGGTCGTCGAGACGACGTCGAACTCGACGCCGTCCGCGCACACCCGTTTCTTCAACGACGCGCTGCTGCTGCCGAACAACCCGACGATGTACGACGCGTACTCGGACTACTTCGACACGATGGTCGCCCGTGACTGGGCGTCCTGGAACTACCGCACCGTCAGCAACGGTCTGTACAAGGCGTACTTCTTCCCGCGCGAGGGCAACACGCGGGACACCGACACCGTCTACTCGGTGCTGAACAACGTGCAGTGCTCGTACAAGGACGCCGCCGGGGTCACGCAGAAGACCAGGGTCCGGGTCGCGATCTTCAAGCTGACCAGGATGGCGATCGCCGAGAAGCTGGTCTCGCTGCAGAAGGCGGGCTGCTCGGTGAGCGTCGTGTACGCCGAGACGGACAGCGCCAAGAGCTCCGGCGGCACCAAGGGCACCTGGGAGAAGCTGCACACCACCGGCGGCCCCTCGGTGCGCTGCTACAACGACGACCGGGACCCGCTGAACCCCGGCCAGAAGCTGACCACGCCGTTCATCATCCACTCCAAGTACATCCTCATCGACGGCATGTACGACGGCGTGCAGAACAAGGTCAGCTTCACCGGCTCCGGGAACTACACCGGGCCCGCGCTCCGCGAGAACGACGAGTCGATCGTGAAGGTCGACGACGACGCCGTGCACGACATGTACCGGGCGCACTTCGACCGCGTACGGCCGGTCGCGTACCCGGGTGCCGCGGACACCACGGACCTGTGCAGGGGCGTGAAGCCGCTCCCGGACGACGGCGAGAAGCCGACGACGTGACGTGCGGCACGGTCGCGGGCCCGGCCTGGTTTGACCCTTTCGGCTGCGGCCCCGTAACCTTGACCGTCGGCGTGTCCCCTGGCGCGCCGCATCCCCGTAAACCTCTTCCTCCCGGCGTCCGCGCTTCGGGAGAGGCCGCTCGCGCAAGCCTGTGGCTGGACTGCGGGGTCCCGATCCGAGTGAGAGAGAGATCCGCGTGTACGCCATCGTGCGCAGCGGTGGTCGCCAGCACAAGGTTGCTGTCGGCGACATCGTTGAGGTTGACAAGATTTCCACCGCCAAGGTTGGCGACACGGTCGAGCTCTCGACCCTGCTCGTTGTCGACGGCGACGCCGTGACGAGTGACCCCTGGGTCCTCGACGGCATCAAGGTCCAGGCCGAGATCGTGGACCACCACAAGGGCGCGAAGATCGACATCCTTCGCTACAAGAACAAGACCGGCTACCGCCGTCGTCAGGGCCACCGCCAGCAGTACACGGCGATCAAGGTCACTGAGATCCCCGCGGCTGCGAAGTAAGGGACTGAGGAGAGATGGCACACAAGAAGGGCGCATCGTCCACCCGGAACGGTCGCGACTCCAATGCTCAGCGGCTCGGCGTGAAGCGCTTCGGCGGTCAGGTCGTCAACGCCGGTGAGATCCTGGTCCGCCAGCGTGGCACCCACTTCCACCCCGGCGCCAGCGTCGGCCGTGGCAAGGACGACACGCTGTTCGCGCTGACCGCCGGTGCGGTGGAGTTCGGCACCCACCGCGGCCGCAAGGTCGTGAACATCGTTCCGGTCGCCTGACCCAGTCCCTCTAGGGCCCAGGCTCCGCGGAACAGGTTTTTCGCGAGGCGGACCTCACTTCCCGGTCGGGAAGGCGGGTCCGCCTTTCGCGTGTTACCCAAGAGACATTCCGTACGTACAGAAGTAACCGAAGTGCTGGAGGCACCCCACCATGACCACCTTCGTGGACCGCGTCGAGCTGCATGTCGCCGCGGGTAGCGGAGGCCACGGCTGTGCCTCCGTACACCGGGAGAAGTTCAAGCCGCTCGGCGGCCCCGACGGCGGCAACGGAGGCCGTGGCGGTGACGTGATCCTGGTCGTCGACCAGTCCGTCACCACGCTGCTCGACTACCACCACAAACCGCACCGCAGCGCGACCAACGGCAAGCCCGGCGAGGGCGGCAACCGCTCCGGCAAGGACGGCCAGGACCTGATCCTGCCCGTCCCGGACGGCACGGTCGTCCTCGACAAGGCGGGCAACGTCCTCGCCGACCTGGTCGGCAACGGCACCTCCTACGTCGCCGCCCAGGGCGGCCGCGGCGGCCTCGGCAACGCGGCGCTGGCCTCGGCCCGCCGCAAGGCCCCCGGTTTCGCGCTCCTCGGCGTGCCCGGCGACTTCCAGGACATCGTCCTGGAGCTGAAGACGGTCGCGGACGTGGCGCTGGTCGGCTACCCGAGCGCGGGCAAGTCCTCGCTGATCTCCGTGCTGTCCGCCGCCAAGCCGAAGATCGCGGACTACCCGTTCACGACGCTCGTCCCGAACCTCGGCGTGGTCACGGCCGGCGAGACCGTCTACACGATCGCCGACGTGCCGGGCCTCATCCCCGGCGCCAGCCAGGGCAAGGGTCTCGGCCTCGAGTTCCTCCGCCACGTGGAGCGCTGCTCCGTCCTCGTCCACGTCCTGGACACGGCGACCCTCGAATCGGACCGCGACCCGGTCTCCGACCTCGACATCATCGAGGAGGAGCTGAAGCAGTACGGCGGTCTCGACCGGCGCCCGCGCATGGTCGTCCTGAACAAGATCGACGTACCGGACGGCAAGGACCTGGCCGAGATGGTCCGGCCCGAGCTCGAGGGCCGCGGCTACCGTGTCTTCCAGGTGTCGGCCGTCGCCCACACCGGCCTCAAGGAGCTGTCCTTCGCCCTCGCCGACGTGATCGCGAAGGCCCGCGCGGCCAAGCCGCAGGAGGAGGCCACGCGCATCGTCATCCGCCCGAAGGCGGTCGACGACGCCGGCTTCACGGTGGCGCGGGAGGAGGACGGCCTGTTCCGCGTCCGCGGCGAGAAGCCCGAGCGCTGGGTCCGGCAGACCGACTTCAGCAACGACGAGGCCGTCGGCTACCTCGCCGACCGGCTGAGCCGGCTCGGTGTCGAGGACCAGCTGATGAAGGCCGGCGCCCGCACGGGCGACGGTGTCGCCATCGGCCCCGAGGAGAACGCGGTCGTCTTCGACTGGGAGCCCACGGTCATGGCCGGCGCCGAGATGCTCGGCCGGCGAGGCGAGGACCACCGCTTCGACGCTCCCCGTCCCGCCGCCCAGCGCCGCCGCGACAAGCAGGCGGAGCGGGACGAGTCGGAGAAGGAGTACGACGACTTCGAGCCGTTCTAGCCGCTCCCGGCACCCGCGCCCGATGGTCATGGAACGCCCCGATCCGCATGGATCGGGGCGTTCCCGCATGTGAGGCCGCTCCCGGCGCGCGTCCCGGCCCGGGCCAAGTCGGCTGATTACAGGGCGCGTTCGCCGCGTGACGATCTACGATGCGGGGCGAGCCGCGCGCCCGTCCGGGCGGTGGGCGCGGACTCGTCAGCCGAGTGCCGAAGGAGCGTCATGAGCGACCGGACCGTGCGGACCGTCGAGGTGCCCGTGGGTGACGGCGGCGACGACGTCGTGCGCGTCCAGATCCGGGAGGTGGACGAGTCCCTGGTCCGGGTCGGGCGCGGGGGACGGGCCGTGGCCCGCGCCGAGCGGTCGCTCGGCGAGATGCTCGACACCGTACGCCCGGTCGCCGACAGCTTCGTCGGACGGTTCAGGGGGCTCGCGAACCCGCCCGACGAGATGACGCTGGAGTTCGGGGTGTCGCTGTCGGCCGAGGCGGACGTCGTCATCGCCAGCACCGCCACGCAGGCCAATTTCTCGGTGACGCTGACGTGGCACCGAGGTGAGGCCCTGAGCGCGGCCCCGGACAGTCCCCGGGCGAGCTGAACGGGGCGGGCGGCGTGGTGACGGGGGAGGAGTCGCGGAGTCCGGACGAGGCGCTCGCCGCCGCGGTCGTCCGGATCAAGGGGCAGGACGGCGAGGTCGGCGGCGCGGGCTTCCACGTCGCCCCGGACCTGGTGCTGACCTGCGCCCATGTGGTGTCGGACGTACTGGGCACGCGGCGGGAGGATCCGGTGGCCGTGGGGACCGCCGTCACCGTGGACCTTCCGCTGGCGGCCGGGACCGACGACGAGGGCTCCGGAGCGGCCGGGAGCGGCGACGAGGGCACAGGCGGGTTCGGGAGCGGCGACGAGGGCACAGGCGGGTTCGGAAGCGGCGACCAGGGCACAGGCGCGTCCGGACGCACGCGGGGCACCGAGGGCGCGCCGGGCACGGCTCCCGGCCGCCCGCGACCGGAGCGCAGGGCCGTCGTCGAGGCCTGGATCCCCATCCGGGCCGACCGGACGGGCGACCTGGCCCTGCTGCGGCTGCCCGAGCCGCTCCCCGGAGCCCGCCCGCTGCCCATGGCCGACCCCGGGAGCGTCTGGGAGCACGGGGCGCGCGCGGTGGGGTTCACGGACGGCGAGCCGGGCGAGAGCTGGTTCCGCGGGAAGCTCGGAGGCGCCACCGGCGAGGGCTGGATCCAGCTCTCCCGGGCCGACGGTCAGACCGCACACGTCAGGCAGGGCTTCAGCGGGACGCCGGTCTGGGACAACGAACTCGGCGCGGCCATCGGCCTGATGGTGGCGGCCCAGCCCGAGCAGGAGGCCCAGCAGGCGTTCGTCCTGCGGACCCGGACCCTGCTGGCGGAGCTGCCAGGACTCGCCTCGCTCGTGCTGCCCGACGTGCCGTTCCGGGGCCTCGCCACCTTCCGGGAATCCGACGCGGACGTCTTCTTCGGGCGGGACGACGACATCAAGGACGTGGTCCACGCCCTGGGCGGTGATCGGCCGACGGTCATCCTGTGCGGGCCGTCGGGCTCCGGGAAGTCGTCCCTGGCGCTGGCCGGTGTGGTCCCGCGGATGCGGCGGGCGGGCTGGGACGTGCTCGTGGTGAACGCTGGGCAGGTCTCGTCCCCGCTGTTCGCGCTCGCCACCGCGCTGTACGAGGACATCCGCTCCGGCCGGTACGGGCCGGCCCGGGCGGCGAGCGCCGACCAGGTCGAGTCCTGGATCGCGGGCAAGGGCCTCGCGGACGCCCTGCACCGGGTGCGCGGCGGTGCGGGCGGCAGGCTGCTCGTCGTCCTGGACCAGGCCGAGGCGCTCCTGGACCGTACGGAGGCGGAGGTCGAGGAGGCCGTCCGGCTGCTCTTCCCCGAGCGCCGGGCGGACGGCGGACCGCGGGTCCTGCTCACCCTGCGGGCCGACCTCATGGACGCGATGCTCCAGCACCCGCGTCTGGGTCCCGCGCTGGGGGCGGGGCGCATGCTGACGCTGACCCCGATGACCCGCGAACAGCTCCGCGAGGTGATCACCCGTCCCGTGCAGCAGGTTCCGGGTGTGACGTACGACCCCGGCCTCGACCAGCGCATCCTGAACGACGCGGGCGGCGAGCCGGGCATCCTGCCGCTCCTCGGCTTCGTCCTGGAGCAGTTGTGGCACGCGCGCGGTGTCGGACGGCTCCGCGCGGCGGCGTACGACGAGCTGAAAGGCGTGTCCGGCGCGCTCGGACTCCACGCCGAGAACGCCTGGCGGGAGTGCGTGACGGAGGGATCGGAGGCCGACGCGCTGCGGCTGCTCACCGGGCTGGTGCGGGTGCTGCCGGGCGGCGTGACACCACTGCGCCGCAGGCTCACCCGCGAGGAGGCGGGCGAGGCACGCTGGCGGCTCGCGCGGTCCTTCGCCGAGAGACGGCTGCTGGTTCTGCACGGCGGCAGCCAGGAGCCGGAGACCGTCGAGCTGGCCCACGAGGCACTGATCACGGCCTGGCCCGCGCTCGCCCGGCAGGTGAGGGCCGACGGCGAGTTCCTGGCGGCCCGGGCGGAGCTCGCCCACGACCGGGAACGCTGGGAACGGGGCGGCCGGACCGCCGGCCTGTTGCCCGGGTCGTCGCAACTGGGCCTTCTGGAACAGCGGCTGCGGGACCGCGAGCCGGAACTGGCGGAGGCGGACCGGGACTTCCTGGCCCGGGCCCGGCAGCGGCGGCGGGCCCGTGGCAGGAGGACCCGTGCCGCGTGGATCGCCGGGGCACTGGTGCTCGCGCTGATCGCCGGGCTCGGCACCTTCCTCGTCCAGCAGTCACGGGTCAGCGAGCGCCGGGACGCGGAGGCCCGCTCGCGCGCGCTGGCGAGCCTCGCCGGGGAACTGGACAAGCGCGATCCCACGCAGGCCGCCCTGGTGGCGATGGGGGCGTACGACCTCGCGCCGACGCAGGAGGCCCGTACCGCGATGCTGCGCGGGTACGACCGGTTCAGGCGCACCGCGTGGGCGATGAGCGGCGCCGAGGGGAAGATCGACGCCCTGGCCACCAGCGTGGACGGTCGTGTCACGCTGGCGACCACCGAGCTGGGGCGGGGGTCGCTGTTCCTCCGCTCACCCGGGGGACGCGTGCGGCGCCTGCAGTTGCAGCGGCAGGGCCTGGTCTTCTGTCCGCTGGTCAGCCGGGACGGACGGCGCATCGCCTATGTCTCCACCGAGGGCGCGCTCGTATGGCACGACGTGGATCCTGGGGCGGACCGGGCGGAGGACGTGCTGAAGGGCGGGCACGTGCTGCCGGCCGCCGAGTTCGCCTCGAAGGCCGAAACGAAGGGGCGCCAAAGCGACCAGATCCACTTCATGGACTTCTCCCCCGACGCCGACGAGGTGGTGACGGTGGCGGACCGGCGGCTGGGACTGTGGGATCTGCGGACGAAGACCCACCGGTGGGTGCCCGGCAGGCCGCCCGCGGCCGCGGCGGCCTGGTTCGGCCCGGACGCCAGGACGGTGGTGGCCCAGCGGTACACCAGCGATGGCTACGACACGAAGCACACGTTCGTGGCGGTCGACACCCGCACCGGGGAAACCCGCGAACTCGCCCGGAACGTCGAGACGTTCTCGATGGAGAGCATGATCCGTACGCTCCCGGCCATGGCCCTGTCCGGTGACGGCCGGGTACTGAGCGTCTGCCGGACCGAGAAGCACGACGGCACGAACCGCTCCGTCTACCGGACCGTCGGGGTGGCGGACGGGCGGGTGCACCACCGCTACGTGACCCAAAGCTACCGCTGCCGTGGCGCGGCCGTGGACCGTACGGGCACCCGCCTCGCCATGCAGGAGAACGGGGAAGACTGGGCCCTCGGCGACGCCCGCGGGGGCGACCGGATCCGAAGCGCGCAGGGCCCCGAGGAGGCCGACCCCACCGGCCGGCTGCTGGGAGACGCGGAGCACCCCGTCGTTGCCATGTGGGACGAGACCACGGTGGCGGGATCGTCGCTCGAGACGTCCGACGATCCACTGCACCTCATGGCCGTCCATCCGCTGCTCCTCGACGACGCCAAGACCCTGGTGGCCCACCTGGAGACGCGCGCCGACCCGCCCGGTCGGGTCGGCAACCGCCTGGCGCTCGTCGACGCGACGACCGACCGCGTGATCTCCCAGGTGAAGAGAGAACCGACGGACTTCCCGGGGGACTCGGGCCCGCCGCAGACCCTGGCTGTCAACGAACCCCAGACCCTGGTGGCCGACATGGTGGGCCCCAACAGGATCCAGATCCGGCGGATCCCCTCGCTGCGCAAGGTCGCCGAGATCACCACCCGCACGCCTCCCGTCGACAAGAACGGGCGGGCCGGCCTCTCGTTCCGCTTCCTGCGCGGCGGCGACGAGCTGGTGACCCTCTCGGGCACGCGGATCGAGCACTGGAACGCCCGGAACGGCCGGCGCCTGTCCAAGAGCATCGACGTGCTCGATCTGAAGCTCACCGAGAAGGCTCCCGCGCTGATCACGTCCGAGGCGCTTCCCCCCGACTCCGGGTTCGCGCTGGACAGCCGCCCCGAGCCGGGACACGTGCAGGTCGTGGTGCGCAACCGGCAGGACCTGCACGTCGTGGACCTGCGGACCGGCAAGGAGGACAAGGCGCTGAAGGTCACTCTCGGCAAGGACGTCGACCGCGCCTTCCTCGACCCGAGTGGCCGGTACGCGGCCGCGAAGACCAAGGGCAGCATGGTCGAGGTGTGGTCGGTCGGCGCCGGACATCGTCCCGCACGGGTGCTCGGTCCCCTCGGGCCGATCGGGGTGAACGACGCGTCCTGGGGCGACGGATTCACCCTCGGCTTCACCGGACACGGCACGGAGTTCTACATGGCGACCGGGAGCTCGGTGCGGTTCCAGCAGGCGGGCGACCCCAGCCGTTTCGAGACGTACGACTTCACCGAGGACCAGTACTTCCTCGCCGCCACCCGGGACGGCCGGACGCTGCTCCGGGTCCAGAAAGGCGTGGTGAGCCTGCTGTCGCTCGACCCCGGCCGGTGGAAACGCCATCTGTGCGAGATCCTCGGCCGCGATCTCACGGACGACGAGCGGCGCGGGCTGCCCTCGCTGCCGGCGACGGTCTGCCCCGACTGACGGCGCCGGCAGACGAGTTCGGCCGCCGTGCCACGCGAAGGGCCCCCGGGAGCGCTGCTCCCGGGGGCCGTCGGCGTACTGCGTCAGGACCTACGCGGTGACCGAGTCCTCCGCGCCGTTGTCCTCGGTCTCGACGGCCTCCAGGCCCTGGTCGGACTCCTGGGCCGTCTCCTGGGCGGCGCTGCGCTGGGAGGGGATCTCCGCGGCCAGACGCGACTCCATGCGCACCCGGCGCTCGTCGGCCTTGGTGCACAGGGCCGCGATCGCCGAGTCGAAGCGGGACAGGGACGGCGGGTCCGAGGGGCCCAGCAGGTGTTCCTTGAGCTCGGCGCGGGCCGCGGTGAACAGGTCCTTCTCGGGGGAGCGCACCGACTCCAGCAGGGCGGGGACGCCGTCCGCCGCCGGGGTCAGGACGACGCCCGCGGAGACCGTCGGGAAGCCCGCGCGGAAGGCCGCCTCGGACATGCCCGAGGTGTTGGCGACGGCGTACGGCTTCTCGCTGGACAGCCAGTCGGAGACGACCGACGAGACATCGCTGATCAGCAGGTCGGCCTGGTTGAAGCAGGCGAAGATCGCCGGCCGCGCGTCCGTGATGATCTGGTGCTCCCACTCCGGGAAGGACGCCCAGTACGCGGACTCCCACGCCGTGGTCGCCCGGGCGATCTCCGCCTCGCGGTCACCGTGCGGGGCGCCCTGGAGCAGCATCCGCTCCATCTCGTCCGCGCTGGCCCGGAACGCGGTGGAGGTCAGCTTGTCCAGTTCCGCGGTGCGGCGGGCCAGCTCGGCCGCCGCCTCGGGGCCGGGGCGGGCGCCCGACCGCTTGGTGTTGGCCTCGCGGATCATCGCCTTGATGCGCTCGTTGGCGGCCCCAGCGCGCGGGTCGACGGAGCCGGTCATCGGGTGCGGCTTGTAGAGGAGGCGCACACCGTCGTCGGCCAGCAGCCGCCGGACGATGTTCTCACCGGCCAGGACCACCGAGGTGTTGCCCGGGTTGCCGTCCCAGCCCTCCCAGGTGGGGGCGTACAGGACGGTCGTGTACGTGCCCGTCGGCGCGCCCGAGTAGGGGCGGATCGGCGCCAGCTGCGGGCGGCCCACCTCGACGATGTCCTTGTTCTCGACGCCGACCTCGGCCAGCAGGTAGCGCTCGCGGGCCGCGGGTCCTGCCACCCACACCTCGTCGTACGCCTTCGCGTACGGGTTGCAGGAGGACAGCTTGTCGCTCTCGCCGTGGTTGGTGAACGCGTGCTTGATCGTGGGGATGCGCAGCACCTGCGAGGTCTTCGCGGCGTTGGCCGGGTGCAGCATCATCTTCAGCGTCGAGTTCTCCAGCGAGAACATCGTCGAGACCTTCGGGAAGCAGATGATCGGGACGTCCGTCGCGTCGATCTTCTGCACCATGAAGCGCTCACGCAGCACGATCAGCGGCTTGGCGTCGATCTGGGAGAGCGTCGAGAGCCACATGTTCGCCTGGTACGCCGACGTCGTACCGCCGGAGAAGTACATGGCGACCGTCGGCCGGTACTCCGCCAGCCACTGGTCCAGCCACTCCATGACCTGCTGCTCGCTCTTTGCGCGCTTCTTCGGCAGCAGCCAGGTGCCCAGGTGGACGATGCCGCCGATGATCAGCACCAGGGCGGCCCCGACACCGATGCGGCCCCACAGGGCGTCCTGGGTGGCGGCGGTGAGGACCAGGCCGGCCGTCGTCGGCACGGAGAAGGTCAGCAGCCGGTGGCCCTGCCGGCGGGCCAGGATGCGCGGCGGCGCGGTGCTCAGGCGCAGCGCGGACGCGTCGATGTTCCGCGTGACGATCGGCAGCGTACGGGTGCGGCGCACCAGCACCGCGACGGCCTGGCACACGAAGTGCAGCGCGTAGAACAGGCACAGCGCGACGAGCAGCGGCGCCTGCTCGCGCTCCGGGTCGATGCCGTCGATCCGCAGCAGCCCCACGAGGACGAGCATGTCGCGCAGCAGCTGGCGCACCGTGACGTCGAAGCGGACCTTGCCGAGCAGCGCGAGCAGACCGGGGTCGCGGTACTGCAGATAGACGTCCAGGGCGAGACCCGCCGCACTCGCGGCGACGAACACCGGGACGTACGGCAGCAGAGCGGAGACGATCTGCGCCGTGAAGAGCGCGAACATCGCGAACAGCGCGGAGAGCTGCACGATGCGGCGGGGGGCGAGGCGTGCGGAAGGCACGGGCGGGGCTCCTGCGAAGGGATGCGGCGGATGGGAGAAGCGGGGGTGACGCCGGCAGGCATGACCTGGCCGACCACTGACCGTATGACCTCTGGCGCCCGGCTAGCAATCTGCGGTGAGAACTATCACCGGAAAACGGGCATCCTGCCGGGAACCCTGTGAACACGGGGGTCGTCCGCCCCTCGAAACGCGGCGGCGCCGGCCGCCCGCGCTCACGTAGATTGCACCTACCGGGCTGGTCGGACCTCGGAGACATTGGGGAAATACGTGTCAGCGGCAAGGCAGGGTGTGGCGGACGCCCACAGGATCGTCGTCAAGGTGGGCTCCTCGTCCCTCACCACCGCTGCCGGCGGCCTCGACGCGGACCGGGTCGACGCCCTCGTCGACGCCCTCGCCAAGGGCCGCAGCGGCGGTGAGCGCGAGATCGTCCTCGTCTCCTCCGGGGCCATCGCCGCCGGGCTCGCCCCGCTGGGGCTGCGCCGGCGCCCCAAGGACCTCGCCCGGCAGCAGGCCGCCGCCAGCGTCGGCCAGGGCCTCCTGGTGGCCCGCTACACCGCCTCCTGCGCCCGGCACGGCATCCGCGTCGGGCAGGTGCTGCTCACCTCCGACGACACCAGCCGCCGGGCCCACCACCGCAACGCCTCCCGCACCCTCGACAAACTCCTCGCGATGGGCGCCCTGCCGGTCGTCAACGAGAACGACACGGTCGCCACGGACGAGATCCGCTTCGGCGACAACGACCGGCTCGCCGCGCTCGTCGCCCATCTCGTACGGGCCGACCTGCTGGTCCTGCTCTCGGACGTCGACGGCGTGTACGACGGCGACCCCGGCAGGCCCGGCACGTCGCGGATAGCGGAGGTTCACGGCCCGCAGGACCTGGCGCACGTGGAGATCGGCAGCGCGGGCAAGGCGGGCGTCGGCACCGGCGGCATGGTCACCAAGGTCGAGGCGGCGCGCATCGCGGCGGCCGCGGGCATCCCGGTGGTCCTGACGTCCGCCGTGCACGCCGCGGACGCCCTCGCCGGCCGGGACACCGGCACGTACTTCCACCCCACCGGGCGCCGCTCCGCCGACCGGCTGCTGTGGCTCCAGCACGCGTCGACCCCGCAGGGCGCGCTCACCCTGGACGACGGCGCGGTCCGCGCGGTCGTCGAGCGGCGCACGTCGCTGCTGCCCGCGGGCATCGCGGCGGTCGAGGGCGACTTCACCGCCGGCGACCCGGTCGAGCTGCGCGACACCGCGGGGCGGGCCGTCGCCCGCGGCCTCGTGAACTTCGACGCCAAGGAGATCCCCCAGCTGATCGGGCGCTCGACCAGGGAACTGGCGCGCGAGCTGGGACCCGCCTACGAGCGGGAGGTCGTACACCGGGACGACCTGGTGCTCCTGCACCCGTAGACCGCGTCCCGGACACTCCGTGGACAACCGGCCACGGTGGCCCTGAACGGCCGATTCTCCCGCCCTCCGGCGAGGGACGTTCCGTAAAACCGCCACGCGGCGGCGCCGTAGCTGTTCAACTTTGAGGCAGGGAGATTCGGCACGACCATCGCGTGAAGGAGGCCGTCGTGAGACGAGTGCGCCCCGGGGCGGCGGCGTCCCGCGGTGGTGGCACCTCCCGTGCGATCGGCGAGGAGCGGGCCCTCACGAGCGTCGCCGCCGGTGACATGTACGAGGTCGAGGAACCGAAGGACGCCCCCCGCCTCTGGCACGTCACGCTGAGCGTCTCGGGCGGCGAGGCACCCCTGAAGGAGGTCAGGCGGGCCCTCGAACAGCTCGCCCACGACCACCCCTTCCTGCTGACCAGCCGGTACGCCAACGACCACGCGGAGATCCGGTACTGGGAAGAGGCCCGCGACCTGCACGACG
This sequence comes from Streptomyces sp. NPDC043867, assembly GCF_056435845.1. Taxonomy (NCBI): domain Bacteria; kingdom Bacillati; phylum Actinomycetota; class Actinomycetes; order Kitasatosporales; family Streptomycetaceae; genus Streptomyces; species Streptomyces sp. NPDC043867. The sequence continues at coordinate 57,918 of NZ_JBWKDS010000037.1, forward strand.
CGGCTGCGGTCGCGCTGCGCCTGTGGGGCGAGCACCGGCAGACCGCCAACCTCCCGCCCTGGGAGATCGTCGGCCTCGAGGTCATCGACCGGGAGACGTACCACCACCGCATCGCCGAGGGTTACGGTCCGCTGCCCGCCACCCCGGTGGGCGTCCACCCCTTTTGAGCCGCCTTCGCCGGGTGTCTCGGGGTTTGGGACAACAGCCGAACGGCCCCATCCGGAGCATTAGGCTGCCGTCATGACCACGCTCTCGCCGTACGACTCGATGTCCCCGGTCACTCAGGCCGCCTACCGCGCGAAGGCCGCCGCCGCAGACCTCGCGCCCCTGCCGCGGGCCGAGAAGGACGACGCGCTGCTCGCGATCGCGGACGCGCTGGAGGTCCGTACGAGCGAGATCGTCGCCGCCAACGCCAAGGACGTCGCCCGGGCCCGCGAGGCCGGTACCGGCGAGACGGTCATCGACCGGCTCACGCTCACGCCCGAGCGGGTGCGCGCGATCGCCTCGGACGTCCGCGACGTGGTGGCCCTGCCCGACCCGGTCGGCGAGGTCGTCCGCGGCTCCACCCTGCCGAACGGCATCGACCTGCGCCAGGTCCGCGTCCCCCTCGGCGTCGTCGGGATCATCTACGAGGCCCGTCCGAACGTCACGGTCGACGCGGCCGCCCTCTGCCTGAAGTCCGGCAACGCGGTACTGCTGCGCGGTTCCTCGTCGGCGTACGAGTCGAACAGCGCCCTCGTGCGCGTGCTGCGCGACGCCGTCGGCGGCGCCGGGCTGCCCGCCGACGCCGTCCAGCTCGTGCCGGGCGAGAGCCGTGAGTCCGTCCGTGAGCTGATGCGCGCCCGCGGCCTGGTCGACGTCCTGATCCCGCGCGGCGGCGCCTCCCTGATCCGCACCGTCGTGCAGGAGTCCACCGTCCCGGTCATCGAGACCGGCACCGGCAACTGCCACGTCTACGTCGACGCCGACGCCGACCTCGACACGGCGATCGACATCCTGATCAACTCCAAGGCCCAGCGGCCCAGCGTCTGCAACTCCGCCGAGACCCTCCTGGTCCACCAGGACATCGCCCCGGAGTTCCTGCCGCGCGCCCTGGACGCCCTCGCCGACGCCGGGGTCACCGTGCACGCCGACGAGCGGGTCGCCGCGTACGCGAAGGACTCGCGGGCCACCGTCGTGGAGGCCACGGCGGAGGACTGGGAGACCGAGTACCTCTCCTACGACATCGCCGCCGCCGTCGTCGACTCGCTGGACCGGGCCGTCGAGCACATCCGGCTGTGGACCTCCGGGCACACCGAGGCGATCGTCACCACCTCGCAGCAGGCCGCCCGCCGGTTCACCCGGCTGGTCGACTCCACGACGGTCGCCGTGAACGCCTCCACGCGCTTCACCGACGGCGGCCAGTTCGGCTTCGGCGCCGAGATCGGGATCTCCACGCAGAAGCTCCACGCCCGCGGCCCCATGGGCCTGCCGGAGCTGACGAGCACCAAGTACATCGTGACCGGGGACGGGCACGTCCGGCGCTGAGACCGCTCCGTGGGAGGGCGTCTCGCCAGGCGGATGAATTTCCGTACGGTCTGCCCAAAATGACCCCCCAGGTCTACTCTGGATCCGTGCCGGAGGACGTGGGGGGCACGCCGTTCCCGGACGGCTGGGAGCCCGACGACGACCGCGACCGCGGAGGTATGGACGAAGAGTTCGCCTCCGTGGTCTTCGACGAGGACTTCGTGCGGGCGGCCGTGGTCCACGAGCCGACCGCCGTGGAGCGCCTGCTCGCCGCCGCCCAGGCCCGCGCGGAGGCCTCCGAGGAGGCCCGCAGGGCGCACGCCAGGGGCCACGGCGACGAGGACGGCTTCGGCCCCGACGGCAACGGCGGTTCCGGCCATGATCCGGACCTGGACGACCTGGACGCCGTCGACCTCCTCGAGGGCCCCTACGGGCCGTCCGGGACGTACGCGGGACCCGGCCGCTGGCACCGCCCCGTCGCCTGGATGCTGGCCCTCCTGATGGGCGTCGGCATGGTTGCCCTCGCCTTCACCGCTGTCTACCGGGGCGCTTCGTCCGGCCGCCAGGACCCGGTCCCCCCGCCCGCCCCGACGGGGTTCGAACAGGGCCGCGACAAGGTCACGGGGGTCAGCCCGTCCGTCTCCCCGGACCACTCCCGGCCGGCCGTGCCGGCGGTCCCCCGCACGCCCTGACAGACGTGGTGAGGACCTGACGCAAGTTGTCCCACAGCGTTGCGTTTACCGGAGCCCCAGGAGACCTAACCTGAAGGTATGGGCGGGCCTGGAGACCCACCTGAGGGGGCGCCCGAAGGGGCTCCCGCTGGTGGCGAGGACGAGTACCGATCCGTCGTCTTCGACGAGTCGTTCGTCCGCGCTGCCCGTCTGCAGGAGTTCTCCGCCCGGGAGCGCGTGGACGATCACGCCCCCGCCGTACGCCGTCGCCCGCCCCTGCACCGCGGACTGTCCCGGCAGGCGCTGGCCCTCGTCCTGCTCATCGCGATCGCCTTCGGCACCGCGATCTACATGGGCGTACGCCACCCCTACCAGAGCCCCGCCGCCCAGCCCCCCGAACCGCTGCGGATGACGGTGATCCCGCTCGCGCCGCAGAGCGCCGTGCCGGGGGCCGCGAAGGCCGAGGAGCTGTACGCGCACAGCCCGGCCGCCCAGTTCCGCATCGGCGCCGACGGTTTCACCATGCCGGTCTCCCGGCGCACCGCGCACTTCTCGGACAGCCAGGTCGTCACCGCCCTGACCACGGCCAAGGACTACCTGGTCAGGTCCTCGCTGGACCCGGAGGTCCTCACCGGCGACGTCACCCGTCCGGTACGGATACTGCTCGACCCGCAGCAGCTCGACCAGTTCGACCAGAGCTTCGACCACCCGGCGGCGGACGGGCGGCACGCGCCCACCGGCTGGCTGGTGCGCTTCGACCCCGCCCGCGAGGAACTCGCCGGCCACCGGATCCGCGTGCAGGGCACCCTCCAGGCCGCCGAGTCCGACGCGAACACCCTGGAGGTCGTCGCCGACCACACCCTCGTCTACGCGCTGCGGCCCACGGGCTCGGACGCGGAGGCACGGGTGTCGCTGTTCACCGTCCGGCGCGAGCTGCACTTCCGCTTCGACCGCGACGACCTGCGGATGCACCAGGCGGAACTGGTCCTCTCCTACGTCCAGGCCGGGCCGCTGGCCTGCGCCGAGGACTCGGCCGACCATCTGCGCCCGCTGCTCGCCGGCCAGACGGCGAAGGCGGGCGGGCCGGCCGGCACCGACCCGTACGCGACCGGCGGCGCCACGGCGCTGTGCGGGTCGCTGGCCACGAGCGCGCAGCCGAAGGTCTGAACCTGCCTGCGTGCACGTCCGCCCGGCGTGGGCCGGCTTGCCCGGTGCGCGCCTGTCCGGCGCCCGTCCGACCCCGGTCCGGCGTCCGGTCGATCCCTGTCCGGCGTCCGGTCGATCCCTGTCCGGCGTTCGGCCGACCCCGGTCCGGCGTCCGGTCGATCCCTGTCCGGCGCCCGTCCGACCCCGGTCCGGCGTTCGGCCCGGGGCCGGTGCTGCCCAGGAGCCGCGTCGGCGGCCGGTTCAGCCGGTGCCGTTGGGGTGGCCGCCGTCGGGACCGTCGTCCCGCGGCGAAGGTCCGCCCTGGGACGTGGGTCCGTCCTGGGGCGGGGTCTGCGGCGGGTTCGGGTTCTTCGGGGCGTCGCCCGACGCGAAGCCGCCGAAACCGCGCCGCACCCGTCCGCCGAGATCGCCCGCGCCGCCCGCGAGATCGCTGACCAGCTTCATCAGCGGGTCCTTGGAGCTCTTCACATCGCTGGCGTAGCTCGCGGCCGACTGCCGGAAGGAGTCCGAGACGGAGGCGTCCTTGTCCTCGGTGCGCCGCGGGTAGTGGCCGTCCATGATCCGCTGGTGGTCGCGGGACTCGGCCCACCTCTTCAGCTCGGCCGCGCGCACCGTCGTGAACGGGTGGGACCGGGGGAGGACGTTGAGGATCTTGAGCACGGAGTCGCGCAGGTCGCCCCCGGCCTCGTACTCCTCGGCCTGCGCGAGGAACGCGTCCACGTTCATCTCGTGCAGGTGGTTGCCGCCCGCGATCTTCATCAGGCCGCGCATCGAGGCCCGCAGGTCCTGGCCGACGAGCAGCCCGGCGCGGTCGGCGGACAGCTCCGACTTGCGGAACCACTCGCGCAGGGCGGTGACGATCGCCATGATCGCCACGTTCCCGAGCGGGATCCAGGCCACCTTCAGGGCCAGGCTGGTCAGGAACAGCAGTATCGTCCGGTACACCGAGTGGCCGGACAGGGCGTGGCCCACCTCGTGGCCGACGACCGCCCGCATCTCCTCCTCGTCGAGCAGCTCGACGAGGCCCGTGGTGACCACGATGACCGGCTCGTCCAGCCCGATGCACATCGCGTTCGGCCGGGGGTCCTGGGTGACGTACATCGGCGGGACCTTCTGCAGGTCCAGGATGTAACAGGCGTCCCGCAGCATGTCGTTGAGGTGTGCGAACTGCGCGTCCGAGACCCGTACCGAGTCGGACAGGAACAGCAGCCGCAGGCTGCGTTCGGGGAGCAGTGAGCTGAGCGCCTTGAAGACCGTGTCGAAGCCGGTGAGCCTGCGCAGCGCCACCAGGGCGGAGCGGTCGGCCGGGTGCTCGTAGGTCCGGGAGGAGATCCCCGGGAAGCGCCTGCGCGACCTGCTCGGCACCCTCTCGTGCCCGTTCCGCTCATGGCTGTCGTCGGACATGTGTTCCCCCACGCGTCTGATTGCCCTGTGTCGCCCCCGAAGCGGTCCCCAGCCTAGGCGGAGTTACGGTGGCAGGGCAGCACACCGTAAGGAGCGACCCCATGGAACACATCCCCGCAGCCGCCTGGCTGACCGAGGCCGCGAGCGCGGCGGACCAGCAAGGAGGCGGCAATCTGCTGCGAGTCGTGCTGATCGTCTGCGTCGTCGGGATCGTCCTGCTCGCCTGGTTCCTGCTGCGGGGATACAAGCGGGACGACGACGACTGAGACCCCAGGGCGGTGCCCGGCCGGCGAGAGACCGGCTCGGGCCGTCCTCACCCACCGTCCTCGCCCGCCGCCATCGGCTTCCCCAACGGCGGAGTCGGCGTGATGGGGGCCGGGGCCCCCGCATACGATGGCCCGGACGTCTTTATCCCGCCCACACCGGATAGGTCCTGCCGAAGATGAGCTTCCACAGCACCGCTGCCCAGTTGGTCACCCTTGCCGCAGAGGGCGAGGAGCACGGCGGCAACCACGAGAGCCTCAGCCCGTACCTGACCGGCGGCGGCGCCTTCGTCGTGCTGCTCCTCCTGCTGTGGATCACCACGCGCTTCAACCGGGACCGCTGAGCCCCGTCCGGGCCGGACAGGGGGCCTGTCGGCGGGAGCCCGTCGGCCGGGCCGGTAGGGTCTGCACGCATGGGAGAGCAGGACATGCCTACCGGTCCGGCGAGCGACACGGTGAGCGGCGCCGGACGCCGCGCGGCGGACCGCCCGGTGCCGGGCACCGGCAACGCCCCGTCGAGTCCGGGCAAGCGCCGTCTCGGCGTCATGGGCGGAACGTTCGACCCGATCCACCACGGGCACCTCGTGGCGGCCAGTGAGGTCGCCGCCCAGTTCCACCTCGACGAGGTGGTGTTCGTGCCGACCGGGCAGCCGTGGCAGAAGACCGCGCGCAAGGTCGCTCCCGCCGAGGACCGCTATCTGATGACGGTCATCGCGACCGCGGAGAACCCGCAGTTCTCGGTGAGCCGCATCGACATCGACCGCGGCGGCCCGACCTACACCACGGACACCCTGCGCGACCTGCGCGCGCTCAACCCCGACACGGACCTCTTCTTCATCACCGGCGCGGACGCGCTCGGCCAGATCCTGACCTGGCGTTACACGGAGGAACTGTTCTCCCTCGCGCACTTCATCGGCGTCACCCGGCCCGGCCACACGCTGACCGACCCGGGACTTCCCGAGGGCGGTGTCTCGCTCGTCGAGGTCCCCGCGCTCGCCATCTCGTCCACGGACTGCCGTGCCCGGGTCTCCAAGGGCGACCCTGTCTGGTACCTGGTGCCGGACGGCGTGGTGCGCTATATCGACAAGCGCGAGCTGTACCGCGGCGAGTGAGCCGAGAGGGGCACCGGTGAACGACCGATACGACGGGTACGCGGGCGGCGACCCGTACGAACTCGTCGGCTACGACGAGTTCGGGCAGCCTGTGTACCGGCAGGTCCCGCAGCAGCAGCCCACGCAGCAGCAGGGCTACGACCCCTACGGGCAGCAGCAACAGGCTTATGGATACGACCCGTACGCGACCGGCCAACAGCCTTCGGCGCCCTCGTACGACACGGGCGGGCACGAGCCTTACGCACCGTCCTACGAGATAGGCCGGCAACAGCCGGACACGTCGTACGACACCGGCCCGGAGCAGCCCGTTCCGCCGTACGACCCGTACGACCCCTCCTACGGCCAGGCGCCCACCGGCACCGCGTACGACCCCTACGGGCAGACCTCGGGGACCGGCCGGCAGCCGCGGGTCGCCGAACAGACCGCGTACATCCCGCAGCAGTCGGGTCCCGCGGAGGATGCTGAACCGCGGGCCGAAGGTGACTACCGCACCGAGCAGTTCGCCTTCGTCGAGGACCCGGACGGCGACTCCGAGGACGTCATCGACTGGCTGAAGTTCACCGAGAACCGCACCGAGCGGCGCGAGGAGGCCAAGCGCCGCGCCCGCAGCCGGGTCGTGGCCCTGACCGTGGTCCTCGCCCTGGTGGTCGCCGGCGGCGTCGGCTACCTCTGGTACGCGGGCAAGCTCCCGGGCTCCTCGCCGGACGCCGAGTCCGGCACGACCACGTCCGCGGCGGCACAGAAACGCGACGTGATCGTCGTCCACCTGCACAACACCAAGAAGGGCGGCACCTCCACGGCGCTGCTCGTCAACAACACCACCACCCGGCAGGGCGCGACCGTCCTGCTGCCCAACTCGCTCGCCCTGACGGACGACGACGGCACCACGACCACCCTCGCCAAGTCCGTCGACGACGACGGCTCGTCCGGGACGCGCGACGCGATCGACACGGTCCTCGGCACCGACATCGAGGGCACCTGGCGGCTCGACACCCCCTATCTGAACAACCTCGTCGAACTCGTCGGCAACATCGGCATCGACACCGACACCGACGTGCCCGACCCCGACGCCAAGTCGTCGAAGAAGGGCGCCGACCCCCTCGTGCACAAGGGTGAGGACCAGACCCTCAGCGGCCGGATGGCCGTCGCCTACGCCACCTACCGCGGCCCGGGCGAGGCCCAGAACGCGCAGCTGGAGCGGTTCGGGCAGGTGATGCAGGGCGTGCTGCGCAAGCTGTCCTCCGACGAGCAGGCCGCGACGACCACCGTGCAGACGCTGGCGCAGATCCTCGACCCCTCGCTCAACGACCAGGACCTCGGCTCCTTCCTCGCCAAGCTCGCCGACCACGCCAAGGGCGGCGACTTCAGGACCTCGCTGCTGCCGGTGCAGTCCGACGGCACACTCACCGCGAAAACCAGCGACAGCGTCGTCAAGAACGTCCTCGGCGGCACCGCCAGGAGCCCGCAGCAGGGCGACGCCGTGCGGGTCGGCATCACCAACGCCACCGGTTCCAGGGAAGGCACCGAGAAGGCCCGCGTGGTCCTCATCAACGGCGGCTACACCTTCGTCGACGCCGGCACCGCCGGTGCCTCCGAGAGCGTGTCCCGGATCACCTACGCCGACGCCGGCAGCAGGGACGACGCGGTCGAGGTCGCCAAGACCCTCGGTCTGCCCACGGCCTCCGTGCAGAAGGGCAAGGTCACGTCCAACGCGGACGTGTCCGTCGTACTCGGCCGGAGCTACCTCACCTCGTCGTGACCGGGAGCACGCCCCGGCAGGCCCGGGGCGTGCTCCCACCATCACGTGGGGTGCCGTCGGCGGGCCGTGAGACCCTTGAGGTGACCGGTGAGCGTTCCTCGCCGCCGACGGGCTGGGACCCGCGGGGCGACCCCGCACCCCCGGCCGACCCCTGTTCCCGACCGAAAGCTACGTAGTGACCGCCACTGACCGTTCCATCGAGCTCATCACCACCGCCTCCCAGGCGGCCGCCGACAAGCTCGCGCACGACATCATCGCCTACGACGTCAGCGACGTGCTGTCGATCACGGACGCCTTCCTGCTGGCCTCCGCTCCCAACGACCGCCAGGTCAAGTCGATCGTCGACGAGATCGAGGAGCGGCTGAACAAGGAACTCGGCGTCAAGCCGGTCCGCCGCGAGGGCGACCGCGAGGCCCGCTGGGTGCTCCTCGACTACGTCGACATCGTCGTGCACGTCCAGCACAGCGAGGAGCGTGTCTTCTACGCGCTGGAGCGCCTGTGGAAGGACTGCCCCGAGCTGGAGCTGCCCGCCGACGCCAAGGCGACGCGCGGCAAGGCCGAGGAGCACGCCCAGCTGCAGGCCGAGGAGGACTCCGCCGACTTCGGAGAGCTGCGGTGAGCGGCCCCGCCGGAGCGGACGAGCGGAAGAAGGGCCGGGGCCGCCGCATCATCCTGTGGCGGCACGGTCAGACCTCCTGGAACGTGGAGCGCCGCTTCCAGGGCAGCACGGACGTGGAACTCACCGAGACGGGCATCGGCCAGGCCCGCCGCGCCGCCCGCCTGCTCGCCTCGCTGCGGCCGGACGCCGTGGTCGCCTCGGACCTGAAGCGCGCCTCCGCCACGGCCGCCGAGCTGGCCAGGCTCACCGGCCTCGAGGTGGTGCACGACGAGGGACTGCGTGAGACCTACGCCGGTGTCTGGCAGGGGCTGACGCACACCGAGATCATCGCCCGGCACGGCGACGAGTACGCCGCCTGGAAGCGCGGGGAGCCGGTCCGCCGCGGTGGCGGCGAACTGGAGAGCGAGGTCGCCGACCGCGCCGCTCCGGTGGTGCTCGCGCACGCCGACAAGCTTCCCGAGGACGGCACCCTCGTGGTGGTCAGTCACGGGGGCACCATCCGTACGACCATCGGACGTCTCCTCGGCCTCGAATCCCAGCACTGGGAGAGCCTCGGCGGGCTCTCCAACTGCTGCTGGTCCGTCCTCGGGCAGGGCGCGCGCGGCTGGCGGCTGCTCGAACACAACGCGGGCACGCTGCCCGAGCCCGTGCTCGGCGACGACGACTGAGCACCCCCGCGCGCACCCTCACGAGGGGGCGGGACCCGGATTTCACTTTCCGGCAGGTCACCGGTTAAAGTTCTTCTTGTTCGCCCGCCGAGCGGGAAGAACGCAAGGGGCTATAGCTCAGTTGGTAGAGCGCCTGCATGGCATGCAGGAGGTCAGGAGTTCAATTCTCCTTAGCTCCACAGATCGACACTCTTGAGTTGTCAAAGATCGGTGATGAAGATCCCGTTCCCGTCAGGGAGCGGGACTTTTTCGTTGCCCTAGCTGTCGGCCCCCACCGGCTCGGCGTCCCTGGCATCGGCCGACGGCCACAACCGCTCCCGCCACTCCCGCAGCAGCGCCACCCCCTCCCTCGCCTCCGCGTCCACCGGCGAGTACGCCACGATCCGGCACTCGGGCATGCCGTCGACGGACAGTGACACCGAGGTCATGCGCAGCTCGCCCACGGCAGGGTGCCGGAACGTCTTCACCCGGGGCCCCGGCGGTATGACCTCGCCGCTCGCCCACAGCTCGACGAAGTATCGGCTCCGGGCGGACAGGCGGCCGATGAAGTCCTCCCAGGCCGGCTCGCCCACATGCCGTCCGTAGGCGGCACGCAGCGTGGCCACCATCACCGGCAGCTCCCGCTCCCGGAACACCAGGGGACAGGACCCGTCGGGGACCGAGAACAGCGTCCACAGCACATTGGGGACGCCGATCTGGCTGGTCGTCGGCACCAGGAACAGGTCGCGGTAGGCGGGGTTGGTGGCCAGGACGTCGTACCGCGAGTTGTAGACCACCGCCGGGTGCGGGTCGAGGGCGTCGATGATGTCCTGGACCTCCTGCCCCACGGCCTGCGCGAGGCGCTCGGGACCGGACTCGAAGGGCACCTCCGCCAAGTGGTACAGATGCTCCCGCTCGGTCCTGTCCAGCCGCAGGGTGCGCGCCACCGCGTCCAGGACCTGCGGCGACGCGTTGATCGGCCGCCCCTGCTCGAGCCAGGTGTACCAGGTCACTCCGACGCCCGAGAGCTGGGCGACCTCCTCCCGGCGCAGCCCCGGCGTACGGCGCCGGAATCCCGGCGGCATGCCCACGTCGGCCGGTGTCACCCGTGCCCGCCGGCTACGCAGGAAGGCCGCCAGCTCCGGCCTGCGGCGCTGCTGTGTCGTGACCATCGTCCTCACTCCCCCTGTCCCATCGTCGGGGCCGGAGCGCTTTGTTGCCAGGTGCTGTCAGTACCAGCACCGGCGGGCTCTCGTCACCCGGATCCGCTCGTCGCCAGGCTCGGCGCATGACGACGACAACCCCCGCGGGCCCCGGACCGCAAGCGAGTCCGGGCCCCGCGACCAGTAAAGGCCCCGGCACTGACAATCGCCCCGGACGGCTGCTCGCCGTCGTGCTCGCCGCCCAGTTCATGGCGCTGCTCGACGTCTTCATCGTGAACGTCGCCGTACCCACGATCGGTTCCGAACTCCACGCGTCCGGCGCCGCCCTGCAGCTGGTGGTCGCCGGATACTCCCTCGCGTACGCCGTCCTGCTCATCACGGGCGCCCGCCTCGGCGACCTGCTCGGTCACCGCCGCGTCTGGCTGGCCGGCCTCGCCCTCTTCACGGCCGCCTCGCTGGCCTGCGGACTCGCCGGGAACACCGGCGAGTTGATCACGTACCGCGTGGTGCAGGGCGCCGGGTCCGCGGTGATGATCCCGCAGGTCCTCAGCCTGATCCAGCGTCACTTCACCGGGGAGCGCCGGGCGCGGGCGCTCGGCGCGTACTCCGCGGTCCTCGCGACCGGCGCCGCGGCGGGCCAGGTGCTCGGCGGCATCCTCGTCAGCGCCGACCTCTTCGGCACCGGATGGCGGCCGGTGTTCCTCGTGAACGTGCCCGTGGGCCTCGTGCTCCTGGCCGTCGGCGGGCGGGTGCTGCCGCGCGACGACCCGCGGGCGCTGGAGCGGTCGCGCGGTCTCGACCTGCCGGGGCTCGTGCTGCTGGCCGCCGCCGTCTCCCTGCTCACGGTGCCTCTCGTGCTCGGCCAGGCGGAGGGCTGGCCGCTGTGGTCCTGGCTGTCGCTCGCGGCGGCCGCGGCCTTCTTCGGTCTCCTCTGCGGCTACGAGGCCCGGCTCGCGCGGCGCGGCGGGGCTCCGCTGATCGCACCCGGGGTGCTGCGTCATCCCGGCGTCGGTCTCGCGGTCTTCCGGATCATGGCCGTGATGGCCGTCAACGGCGGGTTCCTGTTCGCGCTGACCCTGCACGTCCAGGGCGGCCTCGGCTACAGCGCCCTGCGCGCGGGGCTGACCTTCGCGCCGACCGCCGTGGCCTTCGGCCTGGTCGGCCTGACCTGGCGTGCGTGGCCCGCAGCGTGGCAACGGGCCCTCGTACCGGCCGGGTTCGCGCTCGCGGCGGCCTCCGTGACGGGCGTAGGGTGGGCGATGCGGGACGGCGGCGACGGTGGCCTCTGGCTGTACGTGGCGTTCACCGGCGTGGGCATGGGCCTGGCGCTCAGCTTCAGTCCGACGCTCACCGGGGCGCTGGCCACGGTGCGGCCCGAGGACGCGGCGGATGCCAGCGGACTGCTCGCGACGGTCACACAGCTCGGTCAGCTGATCGGTGTGGCGGCCTTCGGTGCACTCTTCCTGAATCGGCTTGAGTCATCTGGGGCTTCCGGGGCGTATACCTCTGCGGACGCGCTCCTGGTGTGCATGTACGCGCTGGCCGCCACGGCCGGGCTGGGTGCCGTGTCCGGACTGGTACGCAGGCGTCGCTGACCGTATTGGCCCGGCCGTGGCAGAATCAGACGGCCGGAAGGGGGCGCGGCCCGACGGGAGGAGTAGCGATGCCTGCGAGCATCCTCGAGGAGACCGACCATCTCCTCGAAGCGGCGGCGATCCGGAAGACACCCACCCTCCTCGACTGCCCTTCCTGCGGTTCCGTCCATGTCGCGCAGGTCCTCGGGGACAACGGCGGGATCTCCTACGTGTGCACGGCCTGCGGCCACAGCTGGAGCTGAGCGATGGGTGCACACAGGCGGAAGTGCGATTGGTGCGGCAGCGGCACACCGATCGTCCGCGACATGGAGCCGCTCAATCACGACTACCAGTACTGGTGCGAGGAGTGCGCGCGGGCGCTGATCATAAAAGGCGACCCGATCGAGACCTACCGGGAGCTGGAGGGCGAGCCGATCTACGGCCGGCTCCTCGACGAACACTGCACTCTGAAGCGGTTCTACTCGTTCGCGACGGCCTGAGACCGCCGCAGGGCCCGGGCCTTTCCGGTCCCGTCCTTTCCGGTCCCGGCCGTACCGGTCCCGGCCGTACCGGTCCCGGACCTTGCGGTCCGGATCGCGGTCAGGGCCAGGAAGACCAGGGCCGTCACCCCGTAGAGGGCCGACAGCGTCAACTCGACGCCTCCTTGACGCAGTTCGTGCCGGCCCGGCCCGTGCGGCACCCACCACAGGGCGTACGAGCAGAAGACCAGCGCCGCTCCCACCGCCGCCGTCCGGTTCCTGGTGGCGAGGACCAAGGCCATCGGTACGCACCACACCCAGTGGTGTGACCAGGACACCGGGCTGACCAGCAGAGCCGTGGCCGCGCACCCGACGGCCGCCCAGGGGCGGCTGCCGCGCAGTTCCGCCGCCGCCGAGGCGGCGAGGCCCGCCGCCCCCACGGCGGTCGCGGCGGCGATCCACCACAGTCCGGGGTCGGGGGTGTGCAGCAGCCGGGCCAGCACCCCGCGCAGCGACTGGTTCGCGGTGTCCTCCGCGAGCCCGGCCCGCTCCGCCTCGAACACCACGCGGGTCCAGAACCGCCAGGAGTCGTACGGCAGGACGGCCGCGGCCGACAGCGTGGCACCGGCGAAGACGACGGCCGCCCCGCGCGCGTGCCGCAGCCATGGCTCTCCACAGCGTCCCCCGGCGCGGGCCGCCACGCCGGTGACCAGCAGGAACACCGCGAAGAGTGCGGGCGTCAGCTTGATCGCCGCGGCGAGCCCGATGCCGGCTCCTGCCCACCGGTGTCCGGGCCGACGGCTCAGGTCCCACAGCACCAGCACCGCGATCAGCAGGTTGATCTGCCCGTACCGCAGGGTCGTCCACACGGGCTCGCACCACACGGCCGCCGCCGCGACCCACCAGACGCCCTCCACGCGCGCGTGCCCCACCAGCCGTGAGGCGAGGCCGGCGAACACCGCGAGAAGGACGAGGTTCCCGGCCGTCGCCAGCGTGCGCGCGGTCCCGGCGCCCAGCAGCGCCAGCGGGACGAACAGCAGGGCCGCGAAGGGCGGGTAGGTGGCGGGGAGGCCGGCCCCGGTCGCGCGCAGTGCGTACAGGTCGCCGCCGCCGCGTACCGTCTCGCCCTCCGCGCGGTACACCATCAGGTCGATCATCGACACGTGCGCGGCCCGCTGGGCCGTCCAGAACACTGTGAAGGACAGCAGGCACGTCCCCAGGGCGAGGAGCGCGCGGCGGTCACGGGGGAGGGCTGTCGGGGTCACGAAGGCCGACACTATCTCCCGTATCCGTACAGACCGGAAACGATTTGGTGGTGCACCCGGGAGAGCGTGTAATGTTGGCGTCGCCGCCGGGGAAACCGGGCGGACGCCGCAAGGGGCTATAGCTCAGTTGGTAGAGCGCCTGCATGGCATGCAGGAGGTCAGGAGTTCAATTCTCCTTAGCTCCACAGTAGTTGAAGGCGGGCCACTCGATATCGAGTGGCCCGCCTTCGTCGTGTTCAGTGACCGCGTTTCAGCGACCGCTGCCGAGAGCCCGGCGACCGCGCCCCTGCGAGAGGACGGGCAGGTTGTTGCGGGCGGGGGCGGAGGACCGGGAGTCCTCCTCGATCCGCAGGGCGAGCGCGGGGCAGCGCCGCACCGCGCGCACGGCCTTCGCCTCCGCGTACCGGGGCACCTGCGCCTGCGCGACGGTGGGGAAGCCGTCGGCGCCGAGCTCGAAGACCTCGGGAAGGATGTCCGCGCACAGGCCGTGCCCGCGGCACAGCGTCCAGTCCACGTAGATCTTCTGGCGGCTGGGACCGGCCTCCAGCTGCCCCTGGCCGCCAGGGATGCCGGTGGGGGTCTGACCGTTCTCCAAGAGCGGCAGTACGCCCTCCACGGGCCTGCCGCAGCCGTTGCCGAGGACGTGGGCGGCCAGGTCGTCTGTGAAGGCCTTGATCGTGGACTCGATGAACATCGCCGAGCCGTCCGGGTGCGAGCACGCGCCGCGCCGCTTCACGGCCTTGGCGACCTGCTTGACGGCTTCGAGCGCGGCGGGGCCGCCGCCGTTCAGTATGTCCTCCAGGCCGCGCGCCGCGGCGGGCAGGCCGAGGTAGCAGGGGCCGCACTGCCCCGCGCTCTCCTCGGCGAGCCACTGGGCCACCCGTAGCGACTCGCCGAGCGGGCACGTCTGCTGGCTGATCGGGAGGATCGCGCCGGCGCCGAGGGAACCGCCCACCGCGTCCAGGGAGTTGCGCGAGACGACCGCCCCGTCGAGCGCCGCCGCGTCCAGCCACTTGCCGTGATAGCCGCCGGTCAGCACGCCCTGCGGGAGCGGCGGCGCGCCGGCCAGCTGGAGCACGTACCGCAGCGGCACTCCCGTCGGGACCTCGATCACCATGGGGCGGGCGACCGAGCCCGAGACGGTGAGCATGACGGTGCCCGGCTCGTCGTACAGGCCGGTGTTGCGGTAGCGCTCGGGGCCGATGCGGGCGGCGATGGCCAGCTGGGCGAACGTCTCGGCGTTCGACAGCAGGGTGGGCGCGCCGCCGACCCCGACCTGCGACGCGCTGATCTTGCGGCCCGGCGGGATCGCCGGACCGCCGTCGATGGAGCGGATCAGGGAGGCGGCCGCCCCGGTGACCATCCGTACCGGATTGCGCTGCACGCGCGCGCGGAGGGCGGATCCGCGCCGGTTGCTCAGTCCGCGTTCGGCCAGGGCCGCCTCCATGGAGGCCTGCGTGGACGCCCGGGTCACGCCGATGACCAGGGTGCGGGCCCCCATCGCCTCGGCGGCCAGCAGGGCCCCGTCCAGGATGAGGTGCGGGGCCCGGTTGATGAGCACGGTGTCCTTGCGGCAGGCCGGTTCGTCCTCGCTGCCGTTGACGACCACCACGGGCCGGATGCCCTTCTTGATGGCCGACTCCGCGACCGAGCGCAGCTTCTTGGCGAAGGGGAACCCCGCGCCGCCGCGGCCCTTCAGGGAGATCGCCTCGGCGAGGCCCGCGAGTTGTTCGCCGCCCATCGGTTCGAGCGGACCGTGCACCTTGAGGTGCATCGGCAGGTCGAGTCGTTCAACCAGGTCGAAACCCGACGTGAGCTGCGGAAGCCCGACGACGCGGACCTCTGGGACGTCGGGCAGGGCCTCGTTCACTTAATAGCCTCCGGAAGGGGCGTTCCATGATTCACCGGAGCCAGGAGCGTCGAAGGCGCCCGGCAGTACGTCAGTCGTGGGACCGCTGTCGTACGTGTCGTTGGTGTTGTACGTGCCGAAGAGGGGGTTCGTCTCACCGGTGTCGTACACATCACTTGTGCCGTATCCGTTGTTGCCCTGATTGTCATAGACGGGGATGTTGTATCCCGTGTCGGCGAGGGGATCGTAGGACGAACGGGGCGCCTCGCCGACGGGCGGCGGGGAGGGGATGGGCCAGCTGCCCGAGGTGCTGCCGTCGGTGCGCGGGAGGACCTCCGTGGGCTGCGTGTCCAGGGGGACCTGGATGCGCTCCATCGGGTCGATCAGCGGGTCCCCGGTGGGGGAACTGCCGCCCACTGCCCGGTAGGCGGCCGCGAATCCGCCGCTCGCCGCGTCGGCGGCCTGGGGCGGGGTGGCGTAGAGCGACTGCGGGGAGGCCGGCATGCGCTGCGGCGGCACGAACGTGTCCTGCGGGGACGGCCTCGGCGTGCGGGATGTGAAGCCCGGCAGCGGCCCGTCCGTGCCGGCGGCACGGGGCCCCTCGCGTCCCTCGCGGGACGTGCGGGCACCGGGTCCGCCCGGCTCGCCCAGGACCGCCAGGATCCGGTCGGCGACCTTGCGCTTGAGGGGGCCCGAAGTCGAGCGCAGCGCCAGGGCGGCCATGACGGCGATCAGGCACAGGCTGTAGAGGACCGTGACGTAGGTCTTCGCGGGGCGTCCCGCGTAGAGGCCGTGCACCAGCGCGGCGCACCAGGCGGGGTAGGCCAGCATGTGCACGGCGCGCCAGCGGGACGCGATCGGCGCGGGGGAGGCGAAGGCGCCGCGCAGCGCGCCGGTGACGGCCGTGAAGATCATGAGCAGGCCGGCGAGGGAGCCGAAGCCGATGAGCCCGGCGGTGCCGGTGACGCCGAGGCCGAAGGGGACGACGGCCGCGATCAGTGTGGTGTGGTCCAGCGCCAGCTTGACCGTGACATGCAGCAGGAGGAAGGCGACCGAGGAGACCGCCGTCGCCCGGTGCACGGCCTGGGCGATCAGGCGCTGGCGCGTGTTGAGGAACAGGCGGTCGGTGGCGACGAGCCCCCACACCACGGAGCACGTGAGGGCGACCAGCGACAGCACTCCGGCACCGAAGTTGAGGAAGTCCCTGACTCCGTCACCGCCGAGCAGGACGATGAGGGGTATGAGGAGCAGGGCGGCAGCCGACGCCGCCCCGTAGGCCGACCGGCCGGGTTGGGGAAGCGAGCTGTTCTTGCGACGAGGGTTCATGGGGGGTACTCCCAAAGAGTTCGGGGAAGCGGTCCCGAAGCGGCACTCTAAGTCGAGCCATACCTATGGATACGAGGTTTGAGTTATTGCGTCGTTATCCAAAGGCAACGAGATCCTTGTGCTGTCCCTTAGTGGCCGTTACGCGAAGTAACTTCTGAACTTTGTTCAGCCTTTGCGGTGTCGGAGAGCATGGCACGGGTGCCGGGAGGGGCCGCGAGCTCGTCGCGGCGCTCGCCGGGGCTGGGGTACCCTGGCGCCATGCGTGCCGTACGCCTTCTGCTTAGCGAGCCGCGCTGATCAGTTCCGGCCACTGAAGGATCGTGGCCGGCATCGGCGCGGCGTCCCCTCCTGTGCGAGGGGCTTTTTCATTTCCCCAGCCGCTGGCAGAGACGATCGATGGAGCTTTGAGGATCATGAGCGAGACGAATGCCTCCCCCGCTGCCGAAGGCGCGGGCGGTGCCCCCGCCGCCTCCGAGGTGGCCGCGCCGCACCGCTACACGGCCGCCATGGCCGCGGACATCGAGGCACGCTGGCAGGATTTCTGGGACGCGGAGGGCACGTACGCGGCGCCCAACCCGACCGGTGACCTCGCCGGAGACCCCGCTCTGGTCGCAAAGCCCAAGAAGTTCATCATGGACATGTTCCCGTATCCCTCGGGTGCGGGACTCCACGTCGGCCACCCCCTGGGCTACATCGCCACCGACGTGTTCGCCCGGTTCCAGCGGATGACCGGCCACAACGTCCTGCACACCCTGGGCTTCGACGCCTTCGGCCTGCCCGCCGAGCAGTACGCCGTGCAGACCGGCACGCACCCGCGGATCTCCACCGAGGCCAACATGGAGAACATGAAGGTCCAGCTGCGCAGGCTGGGCCTCGGCCACGACAAGCGCCGGTCGTTCGCGACGATCGACCCGGAGTACTACAAGTGGACCCAGTGGATCTTCCTGCAGATCTTCAACTGCTGGTACGACACCGAGGCCGGCCGGGCCCGCCCGGTCTCCGAGCTGGTCGCCCAGTTCGAGAGCGGCGAGCGCCCCGTACCGGGCGCCGCGGGGACCGCGCGCGCGTGGAGTGAGCTGACCGCCGCGGAGCGCGCCGACCTGCTGGGCCAGTACCGCCTGGCGTACGCCTCCGACGCGCCGGTGAACTGGTGCCCCGGCCTGGGCACCGTGCTGGCCAACGAGGAGGTCACCGCGGAAGGCCGCTCCGAGCGCGGCAACTTCCCGGTCTTCAAGGCCAAGCTGCGCCAGTGGAACATGCGCATCACCGCGTACGCCGACCGGCTGCTGGACGACCTGGACGCGCTGGACTGGCCCGAGGCCATCAAGCTGCAGCAGCGCAACTGGATCGGCCGCTCCGAGGGCGCCCGGGTCGACTTCCCCGTCGACGGCGCGGCGATCACGGTCTTCACCACCCGTCAGGACACCCTGTTCGGCGCCACCTACATGGTGCTGGCGCCCGAGCATCCGCTGGTCGACGCGTTCGTGCCGGACGCCTGGCCCGAGGGCACCCACGACGTCTGGACCGGCGGTCACGCGACCCCGGCGGCGGCCGTCGCCGCGTACCGCGCGCAGGCCGCCTCGAAGTCCGACGTCGAGCGGCAGGCCGACGCCAAGGAGAAGACCGGCGTCTTCACCGGCGTGTACGCGACCAACCCGGTCAGCGGCGAGCGGATCCCGGTCTTCATCGCCGACTACGTGCTGATGGGATACGGCACCGGCGCGATCATGGCCGTCCCGGCGCACGACAGCCGTGACTTCGCGTTCGCGCGCGCCTTCGAGCTGCCGATGCGCTGCGTCGTCGAGCCGTCGGACGACCGGGGCACCGACCCCTCGGCCTGGGACGACGCCTTCGCCTCGTACGACGCGAAGATCGTCAACTCCACGGGCGACGACATCACACTGGACGGCCTGGGCGTCGCCGAGGCCAAGGCCCGCATCACCGAGTGGCTGGCCGGCCGGGGCATCGGCGAGGGCACCGTCAACTTCCGGCTGCGCGACTGGCTGTTCAGCCGCCAGCGCTACTGGGGTGAGCCCTTCCCGATCGTCTACGACGAGGACGGCATCGCCCACCCGCTGCCCGAGTCGATGCTGCCGCTGGAGCTGCCCGAGGTCGAGGACTACTCGCCGCGCACCTTCGACCCGGACGACGCGAACACCTCCCCGGAGACCCCGCTGTCCCGCAACGAGGACTGGGTCAACGTCACGCTGGACCTGGGCGACGGACCGAAGAAGTACCGCCGCGAGACCAACACCATGCCCAACTGGGCCGGTTCCTGCTGGTACGAGCTGCGCTACCTGGACCCGCACAACGACCGGCAGCTGGTCGACCCGGCCATCGAGCAGTACTGGATGGGACCGCGCGAGGGACAGCCGCACGGCGGTGTCGACCTGTACGTCGGCGGCGCCGAGCACGCCGTGCTGCACCTGCTGTACGCGCGCTTCTGGTCGAAGGTCCTCTTCGACCTGGGCCACGTCTCGTCGGCCGAGCCGTTCCACAAGCTGTTCAACCAGGGCATGATCCAGGCCTACGTCTACCGGGACAGCCGCGGCATCGCGGTACCGGCCGCCGAGGTGGAGGAGCGCGACGGCGCGTACTACCACCAGGGCGAGAAGGTCAGCCGACTGCTGGGCAAGATGGGCAAGTCCCTGAAGAACGCGGTCACCCCGGACGAGATCTGCGCCGAGTACGGTGCGGACACGCTGCGTCTGTACGAGATGGCGATGGGCCCCCTGGACGTGTCGCGGCCCTGGGACACGCGCGCGGTGGTGGGCCAGTTCCGGCTGCTGCAGCGGCTGTGGCGCAACGTCGTCGACGAGACCACGGGTGAGGTCACGGTCGTCGACGCCGAGCCGGACGAGGCCACGCTGCGCGCCCTGCACAAGGCGATCGACGGCGTCCGCCAGGACCTGGAGGGCCTGCGCTTCAACACCGCCATCGCCAAGATCACCGAGCTGAACAACCACCTGACCAAGACGGGCGGCCCGCTCGCCCGCACGGTCGCCGAGTCCCTGGTGCTCATGGTCGCGCCGCTGGCGCCGCACGTCGCCGAGGAACTGTGGCGCAAGCTGGGCCGCACCGGCTCGGTCGTCCACCAGGACTTCCCGGTCGCGGACCCCGCGTACGTCGTCGACGAGTCCGTGACCTGCGTCGTGCAGATCAAGGGCAAGGTCAAGGCCCGCCTGGAGGTCTCCCCGGCCATCTCCGACGAGGAGCTGGAGAAGGTGGCGCTGGCCGACGAGAGGGTCGTCGCCGCCCTGGACGGCGCCGGCATCCGCAAGGTCATCGTGCGGGCGCCGAAACTGGTGAACATCGTCCCGGCCTAGCCGGAGAGCGGCAGCCCGGCACGTTCGTGCGGGGCTGTCGGGGTAGTCCCCTACGGGCAGGTTCGGGGTTCTGGTGGAACTCCGGACCTGCCCGCTGCGTTTACCGTGGAAGAGCGCCGCGGCAGCCGCCGGGGCCGGACGGAGGAGGAGCGTGGTGGAAGCTGTGATCGCAGTGATGGCGCTGCTCTTCCTGCTGTTCGTGGTCCTGGGGGCCTACGCCACCGTGAAGGTCGTCGGCGCGGCCAAGCGCGGCGTGGACCGCACCGTCTCGCAGGCGCGGCGCACCGTGGAGGACACCACGCTGCGCGCCAGGACGTTCGCCCAGCCGGGTCCGGTGGGCGAGCTGGCACAGCTGCGGCTGAAGCTGCGCACGTCGATGCGGGCCACCCAGGACGCGCTGCACGCGGGCGTGACGGACGACGAGTCCCTGAAGGAGTCGCTGGGCCTGTTCCAGCGGCTCAGCGCGCACGGCCACGAACTGGACGGCGAGCTCAAGCGCCTGGAGACCGAGCCGGACCGCGGCACCCTGGCCTCCCGGCTGCCCGGCCTCCGCGAGCGCACCGAGCAGATCACCCGGTCGGCGGACGCGCTGCGCTGGGCGGCCCGCGACCGGGCCCGCCGCTTCGCGGACGACGACCTCGACGCGCTGAGCACGCAGATAGACCTGGAGGCGGGCGCACTGCGGCACTGGACGACTGAGCCCGCCGCCACGCCGCCCTGGCCGAAGGCCCCCGCGCCCGACGAGGCGACGTCCGGCGGGCAGACCTGGCCCGAGACGCCCGAGACCCGTCGGGCCGAGCAGCCGGCCCGCCCGGCCATCACCCCGCCGCTCCAGCGGCCCGTGTACCCGTGGCAGAAGAAGCCCCGCCCCGAGAGCACCACTTGATCCGGTGGGACCCGCCCCCGGCCCCCGGGGCCGGACTGCCGCTCGCCCGCCCCGACAGGTAACCTCCAGCTCATGTCCCGCCATGTCGCGATCGTCACCGATTCAACGGCCTACCTGCCGCCACGGACGATGGAGCGCCACGGCATCACGGCGGTGCCCCTGACCGTGGTCCTCGGTGACCAGGCGCTGGAGGAGGGCACCGAGATCTCGGCCCGCTCCGTGGCCCTCGCCCTGCAGAAGCGGCGGTCCGTCACCACCTCCCGGCCCAGCCCCGAGGTCTTCGCCGAGACCTATCGCAAGGTCGCCGAGTCGGGCGCCCCGGGCATCGTCTCGCTCCACCTCTCCTCCGAGCTCTCGGGCACCTACGACGCCGCCGTCCTCGCGGCGCGTGAGGCGCCGGTGCCCGTGCACGTCGTGGACACCGGGATGATCGCGATGGCCCTCGGCTTCTGCGCGCTGGCCGCGGCGGCGTCCGCGGAGGCGGGCGGGACGATCGACGACGCGGTCACGGCGGCGGAGAAGCGGGGCGCGGGAACCTCCGCCTACTTCTACGTCGACACCCTCGACTATCTGCGCCGGGGTGGCCGGATCGGGGCCGCGCAGGCTCTGTTCGGCTCGGCCCTGGCCGTGAAGCCGCTGCTCCAGCTGCACGGCGGGCGCATCGAACCCCTGGAGAAGGTGCGGACGGCGTCCAGGGCGATCGCCCGCCTCGAGGAGATCGCGGCCGACCGGGCGGGCGCCGCGCAGGTCGACATCGCGGTCCATCATCTCGCCGCCCCCGAACGGGCGTCGGTGCTCGCGGACCGCCTGCGGGCGCGGGTGTCCGGCCTCGCGGACCTCCATGTGAGCGAGGTCGGGGCGGTCATCGGGGCGCATACCGGGCCCGGGCTGCTGGGAGTTGTCGTCTCGCCTCGGTGACGGGGCTGCCCCGCCGCGATGTTCGCGGCTCCTGTGGTCCTTCCGGGTGAGCGAGTTATCCACAACTGGGAGCTTGTCCACGGGAATTGAGCAAGATCATCGCGAGAGCGGCGGTCTGGTCGATGCTCGGCGCATGGCACTTTCATCACGCTCACGTACAGCCACGGTGACCAGCGGCCCCGGCCGGGGTCCCGCCTCCGACGGGCGCACCCGTCACCGGCGCCACCATGCCCACGGGCGGGGTGGACGCCACCAGGCGTCGGCGGAGGTGCTCCGCCGGCGCGCGGAGGCGCTCTTCACCGACGGAGCGGGGGAGCGGCGCGCGTCGGGGAGCGGACCGCCGGCGGGCCGGCGCGGGGGCACTGCCGCGGCTGTCGCCGGGGGCGCGGACGCTTCCGTTCTCGTGGGTGTCCGTGCGGGTGCGGGTGCCGACGGCGGTGCGGGTGCGGGTGCGGGCGTTGGCGGCGGTGGGAGCGCGGGGCTCGACCGGGAGGTGCCGTCGGGCGCGTGGCGGGAGCGGGTCGGGCCGGCCGTACGGGAGCGCATGCCGCTGTGGCTGCAATCGCGGTGCGGGCTGGAGCGCCGCAGTGTGGCCGCGCTGACCGTTCTGCTCGTCGTCACCGCGGTCTTCGCCGTGCAGCACTTCTGGACAGGCCGGACGCAGCAGGTCCGCGCACCCGAAGTCGTGCGGGCGGCGGTTCCGTACGACGCCCGGGCCGGGGGCCGGAGGACGAAACCGGAGTCCTCGGCAGGTGCGCCCGGGTCCACCGGCGGGCCGGGCACCGAGATCGTCGTGGACGTCAGCGGCAAGGTGCGCAGTCCCGGGATTCAGCGGCTGCCGGCCGGTTCACGGGTCGCGGACGCCCTGCGGGCGGCGGGTGGTGTGCGTCCGGGCGCGAAGACCGAAGACCTCAACCGGGCCCGCCTCCTCGTGGACGGCGAACAGGTGGTGGTCGGCGGCCCCGCACCTCCGGCGGGCGCCGGTCCCGGAGGAGCCGCCGTATCCGGCACCGGGGGATCCGCCGGCGGGTCCACGCCCGGAGCGGCGCCCGCGACTCCGGTCTCCCTGAACTCCGCCACCCCGGATCAGCTGGACACCCTGCCGGGGGTCGGCCCCGTCCTGGCGCAGCACATCATCGACTACCGCACCCAGCACGGCGGGTTCCGGTCGGTCGACGAGCTGCGTGAGGTGAACGGCATCGGCGACCGGCGCTTCGCCGATCTGCGGAATCTCGTCCGGCCATGAACGGGACACCGAGCACAGGGGCGGGGCCCGGTTCGCGAGCAGGGGACGGTACGGATACAGGGGCCGGTTCGGATACAGGTGCCGGGGCCCCCGGCCGCCGGACGGTGCACACGGTTTCCGGTGCGCGGCTGGGGGCGTCGCATCCTCGCCAGGAAGGGCCGACGGACCTGAGGTTGGTGCCGCCCGCCCTGGCGGCCTGGGCGACGGCGGCCTTGACGGTGGACGCCGCCGTCACGCGGGTCACGGCTGTGGTGCTGGTCTGCCTGGCCGGGGCAGGCGCGTTGCTGTGGCTGCACCGGGGCGGCGCGAGGAGCGCGCCACCGGACGGGGGTGAACGCGAGAGCGGGCGTCGAGGAGGTGCCGCCCGGAGTCGACGTGAGAGCGGCGGAGATCGTCGAGGGGAGGGAGCCGACAGCCGGGAAGATGGCGGCGGAGACCGGGGAGATGGCGGGGGAGGTCGGGGAGATGGCGGGGGAAGCCTTCGGCGGGATGCGGCCGAGGGGCCGCGAGGCAGCGATGAACGGCGTCGGGGGGAGGGCGGCACGGGGCGGTGGGGTGAGTGGCCGCGGGTCTCGGTGGCTGCCGTGCTGCTGTGCGTCGCGGCGGCCGCCGCCTCCGCCGGGGCGCACGGAGCGGACCTGCGGCGCGGCCCCGTGCCCGCCCTGGCGGGGCAGTACGCGCAGGTGACCGTCGACGTCGAGATCACCTCCGATCCGCGTCTCACCAGACCCCGGATCAACGGCGACCACGCGGCTCCCACGGCCGTGCTGTTCGACGCGGAGGTGCGGCGGCTGCGGAAACCCGACGGGGCGGTCGTGGCGACTCGCACTCCGGTGCTGGTGATCGTCGACGCGAGCGCACTACGACAGCCGGGCGCTCCACGAGAGCCGGGCGGCCCGGCGCGTTCGCCGTGGCTGGAGCTGCTGCCGTCCACGCGGGTGCGGGTGACCGCGCGGCTCGTCCCCGCGCTGACGGGCGGAGACCGGATCGCGGGCGTCCTGCGCGTGCGGGGCGGAGCACCACCCGACGTCGTGGGGGAGCCGTCGGGTGTGCAACGGCTCGCGGGCCGGCTGCGCAGCGGGCTGCGGGAGGCGACCGACGGACTTCCGCCGGACGCACGGGCACTCCTGCCGGGCCTGGTCGTGGGGGACACCTCACGCGTCACACCCGAACTTGACGACGCGTTCAAGGAGACCGACCTCGCGCATCTGCTGGCGGTAAGCGGTGGAAACCTGGCGATCCTGCTGGTCCTGTTCATCGGGCCGCCGGGACTCGCTCAGCGTGCGGAGCGCCGCGGTCTGGCGTCCCGGCTCGGGATCCCGTTGCGGACGACCGCCCTGCTCGCCGGCGCGCTCACGCTCGCCTTCGTGATCGTGTGCCGGCCGGACCCCAGTGTGCTGCGGGCCGCCGCGTGCGGAGGGATCGTGCTGCTCGCCATCGCGACGGGACGACGCCGGTCCCTGATCCCCGCACTGGCATCCGCCGTCCTGGCGCTGGTGCTCTACGACCCCTGGCTGGCATGGAGTTACGGGTTCCTGCTCTCGGTGCTGGCGACCGGTGCGCTGCTCACCGTCGCCCCACGGTGGAGCGCCGCGCTCCGGCGACGCCGAGTACCGCCTCGCGCTGCCGAGGCCCTGGCCGCGGCGGCCGCGGCACAGGCGTTGTGCGCGCCGGTCGTGGCGGTGCTGTCGGCCCGGGTGAGCCTGGTCGCGGTGCCGTGCAATCTCCTCGCCGAGTTCGCGGTCGCGCCGGCCACGGTGCTGGGCTTCGCAGCCCTGGCGACGGCTCCGGTGACGATGCCGGTCGCCAAGGGGCTGGCCTGGTGCGCGAGTTGGCCCGTGGGGTGGATCGCCGACATCGCCCGTACCGGCGCCGCGCTGCCCGGTGCGGGAGTGGACTGGCCGGACAGTTGGACGGGCGCGCTGCTGCTCGCTCTCGTGACGGCGGCCGTCGTGTTCGTCGGGCGGAGGCTGGTGAGACACCCCTGGCTGTGCGGTGTCTGCGTCGTACTGTTCCTGCTGGTCGTGGTGCAGCCGCCGCCGCTGACGCGGGTGATCACGGGCTGGCCGCCGCCCGGGTGGCGGTTCGCGGTGTGCGACGTGGGGCAGGGCGACGCGACCGTGCTCGCGGCGGGCGACGGCGCGGGCGTGGTGGTGGACGCGGGACCCGACCCGGTCCTGGTCGACCGGTGCCTGAGCGCGCTCGGCATCACCAGGATCCCGCTGGTCGTGCTCACCCACTTCCATGCCGACCACGTGGCGGGCCTGCCCGGTGTGCTGCGCGGGCGCTCGGTGGGCGCCATCGAGACGACAGGGCTCGACGAGCCCCCGGACCAGGCGGAGTTCGTGCGGTCCCAGGCGGCCGCGCGGCACATTCCGCTGACCCGGGCCGCAACGGGGGAGCGGCGCCGCGCGGGAACCCTCGACTGGCGGGTGGTGTGGCCGCCCCCCGGTCCCCTGTCGGCGCCTGAGGGCCCGAACGATGCCAGTGTCGCCCTGCTCGTACGGTCGGCCGGGATGTCCCTGCTCCTGCTCGGCGACCTGGAACCTCCCGCCCAGCAGGCCCTGTTGAGGTCATCCGAGGGCGCGCGGCTGGGCGCGGTGGACGTGCTCAAGGTCGCCCATCACGGATCGGCGTACCAGGACCCGGAGCTGATACGCAGGGTGGCGCCGCGGCTGGCGCTGATCTCGTGCGGTGAGGACAACCCGTACGGTCACCCGGCGCCGAGCACGGTCGCCGCGCTGCGGGCCGGGGGTGCCGCGGTGATGCGTACGGACGAGGACGGGGCGATCGCCGTGGCCGGCACGGGTGAGGAGCTCCGGGTGGCGGGTGACTGAGGTGATGGGTGGCGGGGTGGCGGGTGACTGAGGTGACGGACCGGAACGGCCGTGGCAAGGCGAAGAGGAGAGGCGAGGGCGCGGTGACGTCGGAGGGGGCGTGCGGGGAGCGGCGGAGGGAGACTGAGGTCATGAATTCCGCACAGGCCGACGCCTATCTCCGTCGTATCGGGGCCGCGCGCCCCGCCGGACCCACCTCCGAGGTGCTGCGCGAACTCCAGCTGCGGCATCTGCGGAGCGTGCCGTTCGAGAATCTGTCGATCCACCTCCATGAGGAGATCGTGCTGGAGGAGAAGCGGCTGCTGGACAAGGTGGTGGGGGCCCGCCGGGGTGGTTTCTGCTACGAACTGAACGGTGCCTTCGGGGCGTTGCTGGAGGCGCTGGGCTTCGACGTGACGCTGCTCGCGGCGCGGGTGCACGGGGCGGAGGGACGGCTCGGGATCCCCTACGACCATCTCGCCCTGCGGGTGCGGACGTCGGACGGGGGCGACTGGCTGGCCGACGTGGGGTTCGGGGCGCACAGCCACTGGCCGCTGGCCTTCGGGGAGCGGGGGGACCAGGTGGACCCGGCGGGCACGTTCCGGTTGGCGGAGGCGGGGGAGCCGGCCGGGAGCGCGGCTTCGGAGTACGGGGACCTGGACGTGCTGCGGGACGGCAGGGCGCAGTACCGGCTGGAGACGCGCAGGCGTGTGCTCGGCGACTTCGTGTCGGGCGCCTGGTGGCACAGGACGTCGCCGGAATCGCACTTCACGCAGTCGCTGGTGTGCTCGCGGGTCACCGAGGACGGCGGAAGGATCACGCTGAGCGGCCGCGCCTTCACGGTGACCGCGGCCGACGGCACGAAGGAGGTGACGGAGCTGGGCACGGACGAGGAGGTGCTGGGGGTGTACCGGGAGCGGTTCGGGATCGGACTGGACCGGGTTCCGGTGGTGCGGGAGATCTGAGCGGGCCGGCTCTCACGGGGGTGGCGGATGACACCGGCGCCGGTCATCTCATCCGGGGGCGGTGGCAAGGGGACCGGGTTCCTTTACCGGGGGCGGTGGCAAGAGGGTCGGGCCCTATTGCCGGGGGCGGCAGCAAGGGGACCGGGTCCTCTGACCCGGGGCACGGGGACTGACCCTTTCACCGGGGGGCGATGGGGAGGCCCCGGCTTCGGCGGCGGCGGGCGTGGCGGAAAATGTCTCCGTGAGCGATGTGAGACATGTGCTGGTGCTGCCCGACCGCGATGCCGCGGAAGAGGCGCTGGAGGCACTCGGGGACCGGTTCGGACTCGACGAGGAGCCGCAGCTCGTCCGGGACGCACTGGCCGGTGAGGACGATGCCGAGGACGCGCAGTGGCTGGTCGTGCTGCGGGACCCGGAGGAGCGGCTGACACCCACGGAACTGGACGAGTTCGTGGGTGAGTGGGAGGGGTGGCGGGAGGAGCCGTAGAGGTCCCTCCGTGGGTGTCCTGGCAGTCGGCGGGGGTGTGCCGGTCGGCGGTGGGCGCGGACTCCGCCGCTGCCGCCCGGTCGTCCTCGCCCGGCTGTCGTCGCGTTGTCAGCGGCGCGTGGGATGCTTGGCGCGATGGCCAGGAAGACTGCACAAGACGACCCTCTCGCCCCTGTCACGCTGGCGGTGGGCCAGGAGGATCTCCTGCTCGACCGTGCCGTGCAGGAGGTGGTGGCCGCGGCCCGTGCCGCCGATGCGGACACGGACGTACGGGATCTCACGCCGGACCAGTTGCAGCCCGGCACCCTCACCGAGTTGACGAGCCCGTCGCTCTTCGCGGAGCGCAAGGTCGTGGTCGTACGCGATGCGCATGATCTGTCGGCGGACACGGTCAAGGACGTGAAGGCGTACTTCGGGGCGCCCGCCGAGGAGATCACCCTCGTGCTGCTGCACGCGGGCGGGGCCAAGGGCAAGGGGCTGCTCGACGCGGCGCGCAAGGCGGGCGCCCGTGAGGTGGCCTGCCCGAAGATGACGAAGCCGGCGGACCGGCTGGCGTTCGTGCGCAATGAGTTCCGGGTGCTGGGCAGGGCGGCCACGGCCGAGGCGTGCCAGGCGCTCGTCGACTCCATCGGGAGCGATCTGCGCGAGCTGGCGTCCGCGGTGTCCCAGCTGACCGCGGATGCCGAGGGGACGATCGACGAGGTCGTGGTCGGGCGGTACTACACCGGGCGGGCAGAGGCGTCGAGCTTCACCGTGGCTGACCGGGCCGTGGAGGGGCGGGCGGCGGAGGCGCTGGAGGCGTTGCGGTGGTCCCTGTCGACGGGGGTCGCGCCGGTGATGATCACCAGTGCTCTGGCGCAGGGGGTGCGGGCCATCGGGAAGTTGTCCTCCGCGCGTGGGGGGCGGCCCGCCGATCTGGCTCGGGAGCTGGGGATGCCGCCGTGGAAGATCGACCGGGTGCGGCAGCAGATGCGGGGGTGGACCCCGGACGGGGTTGCCTACGCGTTGCGGGCCGTTGCCGAGGCCGATGCCGGGGTCAAGGGGGGCGGGGACGATCCCGAGTACGCCCTGGAGAAGGCGGTGGTGGCGATTGCCCGGGCGGCGCGGTCGAGACGGGGTTAGGGCCTGTCGTTTGGATCATGCCGACCCGAGCGGGGTCTGGCACGCACATCTGCGGCGTTGTCGTCGGTCGCCGACGCTCCGCGTCGACTCCCTCCTCCGCCTTGCAGCTGTACG